>CANPFP010000062.1 GCA_947573385.1 uncultured Bacillota bacterium
CGCTTTCTTGACCTGCCATCATCAGTGTGGGGAGGTCATCCCCCGCAGACGGCCCGCAGGCCGTTTCGGCTACATATCTTCAAACAACATTTTTTCAACTACTGTTGAAATGTGTTTTTTTCCAGGACCACGATATATTGCACTAATGTATCCGTTCCTCTCATCTACCATAAATTGTGCAGCAAAGGATATCTGATGCTGCTTGCAAAGCTGAATGATTTGGTCCATCAGCGGGAAAATGGTTGCCTTATAAACACTATCTCTGTCCATCAGACACCTCCTGAAAATGTCGATCAAAGTACCGCTTGACCGAAGGGCTGGAGATTGTGTAGCCGTTCATGGTGCAGAACCGGGCAATCTGGCTGAAGTTCAGTGCCTGCTGCTCCCGCATGAGTGCCAGCATCCTGTCCACCTCGTCCACAATCTCATCAGGGAAGGTCTCCAGCTTCAGGCAATTCGCCGTACTTGAACGGAAAAGGCGGGGGGTGCTGTCCAGTTCACCCTCCAGGGTAATCGGGTGGCTGCTCATTTTGTCCACCAGGCCAGTCAGCTTATCCACCACCGTAGTCATCGCGGAAGCGACCTGAACCATCGCGATAGTGGCCTGGGCCATCTGCTCTGCCAGCTTGGTAAGCCCAGCCGTCTGGCTCCCGTAGCCGCCTGTCTGCCGGATCGTGGGCAGGACCTCATCGAACACCCACTTCTCAAACTGCTCAGCCTTGGGCAGCTTGCTGTGCGTGATTAGGCGGTACAGGTTGCCCTCCGTGATAAACTTGGCCCGTTGGGTTCTGCCCATGCTGTCGATGACGTCGTGTTTCACGACCCCATCCGCATTACAGTGTCGCCCGATGGCATCGCGCGGGTTGGCATAGCCAAGCATCTTGGCGCACGCCGTGGCCGAGAAGTAGGGCTTGCCGTTGACCTCCAGCACCCCCAGCTCGCCAAACTCGCTGTTCTGGAATACCTGCATCTCGTTCATGGTTTAGGCTCCTTTCGTTTCGGTAAAAATATCCTCAACCTCACAATGGAGGGCTTCGGCAATGGCTCTGGCCCGCAAGGGATGGGTCTGTTCGCTTTCACCTTTTTCAATGCGTCCGATAGCATTGGCAGGCAATCCTGCTTTTAAGGACAATTCCTTTTTATTTAGACCGCTTTCCAACCGCCGATGCTTAATTTCATCTCTTTTCGCAATATACACATCCTCACCCCCGAACAAACATATTTGCGTACTATCGTACTCGCCTATGGATATAATAGCGCGTACTATCGTACTTGTCAAGCGGATTTTCAAAATTTTGTGTACATTCGTACTTTATGTGATATAATCAAGGTAATCTCAAAGGGTGGTGACAATATGTACATGGCCGATAGACTAAAAGAATTGCGAAAAAGCCGGGGGCTTACCCAGTCTGAACTGGCTGATATTACGGGTCTCTCTTTCCATGCCATAAATAGCTATGAATCAGGCCGCCGAACCCCAAATTCAAAGGCAATGGCTATATTGGAGCGATATTTCAGCGTCAGTGGCGAATACCTTCGTGGCGAAACGGATCAGAGGGATATAATGAAATGGGATGATCCTGAAATCATGGACGCCGTGCGGGAGAGCCTCCCGATACAAATCAGCAGGCTGAATGATGTACTGAAAGGCTGTCCCGCCCAGGAGCAGAAGTTGATCTTTGACATCTTGGTGCAACTTCGCTATGTGCTGGAGTTGAAAGATACCGTCAAGAAGATGACGGCCCTATCCATGCTCCATGATGTTGCCGCCGCCGTGGAACACCTGACTGGCGAAAAGAAATGAGCCTTTATTTTTTGCCCGGATTGAATACGCTTGTATCTTAAACGCCGATGTCGTTTTTGTCTTAAATTCGGAAGATAATTCCGTATTCCGTAATGCTTTTGGGGCGCAGGGGGGTGGAACTCCTTTTATCTGACAAGGGGGCGGTGAAACACCGCCCCCTTATGCACAAAGCCCTGAAAATAGCGGGTTTTGCGGCAGTTCCACCCCTCCCGCATTAGTTCCAGGGGGTAGTTCCAGGGGTAAGCCATTCAAACAACAAAAAAGAACCGTTTAAGAGATACCTGTGCGCCCTGTGGTACGCCCCCTCTTAAACGGTTCTTTTATATTCCTTAAAAGCCCCCGCAACCGTTGAAAATACGGCGTTTCCCCGCTTTGTACGCCGACCATGCGCCCCCGCTCTTAAACGCTCTTAAAAGGCCCTCTTAAAACCCCGGCCCGGTTTCCCGCCCGGAGGCCAGTTAAGGCCAAAAAAACAAAAAAAGAAATTGCAATCTCGTTTTCACAAGGTTACAATTTCTTTCACGATTTCCCGCTTGTATTGCATGGAATACCTTGATATTAGGGCGTTTTTCGGATTTTCCCGCCTTTTTTCACGAATAAATCCCCACCTGTCAACATTTCTCCGTCTTTCTGAAAACTCACAGCTGCCCTGTTTGTTCAGCTGCGTTTCCGGCAAATCACCGTAATATTTTACAGTGTTCCCCGACCATTGCAGTATTGTATAAAGGCTGGCTCCTGTGCTGCCCCAGCGGGAGGTATGTACAATTGCGGTGCCAAAATGGTCCCCGCCCCGGCAAAAGATTGCACCGTCTTCGCCCACGATGATAAACACCTTCGGCATGGCGGAAAAGGTGATGGACACCGGATGGTCCTTGCCAAAGGTGCCGGTTCCGGTATAGGTGAACATCTCAATCCGGCAGTTGCCCAGCTTGGCGAGCTGCTCCGCGTGTTCCCCCAGCGCCCTGTCGATTTTGGCGTTGTCTGCGTTGAAGTCGTCCATCAGAATGCGGTCGTCCCGCTCCCACTGGGATAATTGGTAATTGGGTGTGTGGTTGGTTGGCATGTTTGTTTCCTCCTTTGTGTGTTGTGGGGACGCCCTCTCCGTCACGGCTTCGCCGTGCCACCTCCCCCAAAGGGGGAGGTAGGAGCCTTTCCAGAGACGTTCCCCAAGCTCCCCCTTTGGGGGAGCTGTCAGCCGCAAGGCTGACTGAGAGGGCGTCCCCCCTCCACCCATACCGTGTAATCCCCCCAAAGTGGTACGTTTGCATACATTTAATGGAAATGAGGGCGTAGTGCGCCCTTTTTTGTTTTTCTTGCATTTGGGGCAGACTTGGGATATGATGGTACTTGAAAAAATAGCCGAAGGGGGCCCATATATGCGGGACGGTTTTATTAAAGTGGCGGCAGGGACGCCGAAGATCAAGGTGGCGGACTGCGATTATAACGCAGGACAGATCATTTCCCTGATGAGAGACGCAGCGGAGCAGGGGGTGAAGGTGCTGGCTCTGCCTGAGCTGTGCATTACCGGCTACACCTGCGGTGACCTGTTCTTGCAGGACACCCTTCTTCAGGGGGCAGAGGACGCCCTGAGCCGCATTCTGGAGGAGACCTCCACTCTGGACATGCTCACCGCTGTGGGCCTGCCGGTGCGGTATAACAACAAGCTGTATAACTGTGCCGCTGTAATACAGGAAGGCAATATCCTGGGACTGGTTCCTAAGACCTACATCCCCAGCTATGGGGAATTTTACGAGGGGCGGTGGTTCGCTTCCGGCAAAGGGCTGGATACGTCAGTTACACTGTGTGAGCAATATCGGGAGCTTTACCACAGTATGATTTTCAGCTGCGAAGCTGTGCCCGCCTTGGCGGTGGGGGTGGAGATCTGTGAGGATCTGTGGTCCGCCGAGCCCCCCTCCGCCCGGTTGGCCGCCCTGGGGGCCACCGTCATTTTGAACCTGTCCGCCTCCAACGAGGCGGCGGGCAAGGCGGCCTACCGCCGGTCCCTGGTGGCGGGACAGTCCGCCCGGCTGGTGTGCGGCTACGTCTACGCCGACGCCGGCGAGGGGGAGTCCACCACCGATCTGGTCTTTGCCGGCCACAATATCATCGCGGAAAACGGGACCGCCCTGGCAGAAAAGCGGTTCCAGACCGGCCTGACCATCAGCGAGATCGATGTGGGCAGACTGGCCTTTGAGCGCCGCCGGATGAATACCTACCCCGCCCCCTGCCAGCTCACCGACGTAATATACACCCCATTCTTTCTGGACGCGGAGGACACCACCCTCACCCGGCCCATCGGGAAAAATCCCTTCGTGCCAGAGGACCACGGAGACCGTCAGGCGCGGTGCGAGGAGATTTTCACCATCGCCGCTCTGGGGCTGAAAAAGCGGCTGGAGCACACCCGGGCCGCCTGTGCGGTGGTAGGGCTGTCCGGCGGGCTGGACTCCACCCTGGCCCTGCTCATCACCGCCAGGGCCTTCGATATGCTGGGCCGGCCCCGGAGTGACATCCTGGCCGTCACCATGCCCTGCTTCGGCACCACCAGCCGCACCAAGTCCAACGCCCAGGTGCTGGCCGAGCGCATTGGGGCCGACTTCCGCACGGTGGACATCGGCGAGGCGGTGCGGGTCCACTTCCGGGACATCGGCCAGTCCATGGAGGACCTGTCCGTCACCTTCGAGAACGGCCAGGCCCGGGAGCGCACCCAGGTGCTGATGGACCTGGCCAACCAGCGGGGGGGACTGGTCATCGGCACCGGCGACCTGAGTGAGCTGGCCCTGGGCTGGGCCACCTACAACGGCGACCACATGTCCATGTACGGGGTGAACGGCTCCATCCCCAAGACGCTGGTGCGCCACCTCACCGCCTACGCCGCCGGTCAGGCGGAGGAGTCCGACCCTGCGCTGGCCGCCGTCCTTCGGGATATTCTGGACACCCCCGTCTCCCCCGAGCTGCTCCCCCCCAAGGAGGGGGAGATCGCCCAGCGCACCGAGGACCTGGTGGGACCCTACGAGCTCCACGACTTTTTCCTGTATTACGCCGTCCGCTGGGGCTTCGGGCCCCGGAAGGTGTTCCGTCTGGCCCTGGCCGCCCTGGAGGAGGACTACGGCCGGGAGACCGTCCTCAAGTGGCTGAAGAACTTCTACCGCCGCTTCTTTGCCCAGCAGTTCAAACGCTCCTGTCTCCCCGACGGCCCCAAGGTGGGCACCCTGGCCCTCTCCCCCCGGGGGGACTGGCGGATGCCCTCGGACGCGGTGAATACGCTGTGGATGCGGGAATTGGAAACATTATAAGGACAGCAAAAGGCCCCGCCGGCTGGCGGGGCCTTTCTGCGTTTATTCCACTGTTGCGGGAGAGACTTCCATCTCAGCAGGCGGCTGGGCGGGGGGCTCTCCTTTTTTCTTTTTCCGGGAGAAAATGTGGCTCAAATCGTCGATAACGGAGTAGTAAACCGGGGTAAACAGCAGGGTGACAATGGTGGAAACAACCATGCCGGAGATCATGGTGATGCTCATGTCGCTCATCATCTCCGCCGCCCCCTCGGACAGGCCCAGGGCCATGGGCACCAGGGCCAGGATGGTGGTGAGGGTGGTCATCAGCACGGGGCGGACGCGCAGGGGGCAGGCGTGGAGGATGGCGTCCACCCGGCTCTCCCCCTGCTCCCGGCGCTGGCGGATGTAGTCCACCAGGATGATGGAGGAGTTGACCACCGTGCCGGCCAGCATAATCAGGGCCACCAGGGAGATCATGGACAGGTCCCGGCCGGTGAGGGGCAGGGCGAACAGCGCCCCGGTGAAGGCCACGGGGAGGATCATCATAACGATAACCGGCATGAGGAAGGACTCAAACTGAGAGGCCAGCACGAAGTACACCAGTCCCAGGGCCACAATCAGGGCCAGCAGCAGGTCGCCGAAGCTGTCCATCATGTCCTCGTAGGCGCCGGAAATCTGGGCTGTGTAGCCGTCGGGGAGGGTGTAGTCCTCTAAAATCTGCCGGACCTCCCGGGTGATGGCGGTGGTGTCGCCGCTGATGGTGTCGCCGGTGACGGAAATCTGCCGGGACTGGTTCACCCGGATGATGCTCTGGGGGGCCAGCTCAATGTCCACGTTGGCCACGGCGGACAGAGGCACCGTCCCGCCGAAGGCGGAGGGGATGGGCATGGACTTCAGGGCGTCCAGGCTGGCGGCCGACCGGCCGTCCCCCTTGACCACCACATCCAGCTCCTTGTTGTCGATGGTGACGGTGGTGGCGGTGGAGCCGGACAGCTCTGACCGGACGGCAGCACCCACTGTGGCGGCGGTGAGACCGTACTGGGAAGCCGCTTCCCGATTCATGGTAACCGTCACCTGCTCCACCTCCTTGGCCTCGGAGGTGCCCACATCCACTGCGTCGGGCAGCTGGGAAATCCGGGCGGCCAGGTCATCGGCGACCATGGTCAGAGTCTCGTAGTCGTTGCCGGTGATGTCCACGCTGATGTCCGCCCCGCTGCCCATAAGGGCGGTCATGTCGGAGGTGGAGACGGTAATCTCACAACCGGCGATGTCCTGCACCAGCTCCCGCAGGGCATTGGCCACATCGCTGCTGCTCCGGTCCCGGTCCTCCTTGTCGGAGAGCACCAGGTTCAGGGAGGAGGTCTCGGGCTGGGTGATGTGGTAGATGGACTCCAGCTCGGGCACGTTGTCTATGGCGATGTCCACGATTCGGTCGGCAATGGCGGCGGTATCCTTCACCTCGGAGCCCACAGGGGTGCTGATGGACACCTGCACCATGCCCTGGTCCATCTCGGGCATGAGGACCATCTTGGTGGACATGCACGCGGCGATAAAGAGGGCCACCAGGGCCACTGAGGCCAGCATCCCCACCCACAGCCGGCGGACAAAGTAGCCCAGCAGGCGGGTGTAAAGGCTGTTAAGCCGGTGCCCCAGGCCCGCCTTGCCGGCGGCGTGCTTTTTGGCCTTCTTCTCCGCCTTTTTCAGGGCGTGCTGGTGGACCTTCTTCTCGTCCAGCAGGAAGTAGCACAGCAGGGGCACCAGGGTGATGGCGATGACCAGGGAGCCCAGGATCAGGAAGGAGATGGTGAGGCAGAAGTCGTCAAAGAGCATCCCGGCCATGCCGCCGGTGAGACCCAGTGGCAGGAAGACGGCCACGGTGGTGAGGGTGGAGGCGGTGAGGGAGGTAAAGACCTCCCGGGTGCCCTCCACGCAGGACTCCATCCGGCTGCGGCCCTCGGCGGAGTAGCGGTAGATGTTCTCCAGCACCACGATGGAGTTGTCCACGATCATGCCCACGCCCATGGCGATGCCCCCCAGGGACATCATGTTCAGGGTGAGGTGGAACACGTTCATCAGCACGAACACCGTGAGGATACACACCGGCATAGACACGGCGATGGTGGCGGTGGCTCCCCACCGGCGCAGGAAGAGGAACACCACAACGGCGGCCAGCGCCACGCCCATGATGATGTTCTGAATGGCGGCGTTCACCGCCATGTTGATGTAGTCAGAGGCGGTGTACAGCACCGTGTACACGATGGAGCCGTTGCGCGCCTGAAGTTTGGCCATCTCCTCCACCACCGCGTCGGCGGTGGCCACCTCGTTGGCCCCCGACTGCTTGGACACCTGGATCACCACACAGGCCGAGCCGTCGGTCTTGGCGATGGTCTCCGGGTCCTGGGTCTCCAGGGCCACGTTGGCCACCTCAGACAGGCGGACGGCGCCCCCGGTCTGGAGGGGAAGGATCAGGTTGGCCACGTCCTCCACCGTCTGGAGCTTGGCATTGGTGGTGACGGTGAGGGTCTGGGTGCCGTTTTGCATGTCGCCGCCGGGGTAGAGCAGGTTGTCCGCCGCCAGCATCTGGGCGATGTAGGAGTTGGACAGCCCGAAGCCTGAAGCCCGGGTGGGGTCCACCTCCACGGAGATCTGCTGCTCCACGCCGCCGGAGATGGTGACCTGGGCCACCCCGTCGATGCGTTCCAGGGCGGGGGCCACTGTGTCCTCCGCCAGGGCCTGGACGGAGACCAGGTCCTCCCCCTGGAGGGCAATCATGGCCGAGGGCATCAGATCGCCGATATTGATGTTGACGATGATGGGGTCCATGGCCCCGTCGGGGAGGGACAGCCGGTCAAACTGCTCCCGCAGCTTGGTGGCGGCGATATCCAGGTTGGTGCCCTCCACATATGTGATTTGCAGCTGGCTCACCCCGTCGGAGGAGGTGGAGCTCACCCCGTCCACCCCGGACACCGACATGATGGCCGACTCCAGGGGCCGGGTGACCAGCTCCTCCATGTCGGAGGGGCTGGCGCCGTTGTAGTAGCACATGACCAGGGCGGCGGGAGCCTCCATGTCGGGCAGGAGGGCCATTTGCAGCTGGGTGGTAAAGACCACGCCGAAGATGGAGATCATAATCACCGCCATCAGGGTGGTTACTTTGTGCTTGATACAGAATTTTGCGATATTATCCACTGGCCTCAGCCCTCCCCGGAGACGATCCGAACGGGGTCGCCCTCAGACAGATAGGCCTGGCCCACCGTCACCAGCATATCCCCCGCCTTCAGGCCGGAGGTGACCTCGGTGACACCGTTGCCCGTCAGGCCGGCGGAAATCTCCACATAGCGGGCTGCGTCGTTTTCCACCACAAAGACATACTGCACATCGTTGCTGGTGAGGATGGCTTCGGTGGGGATGACAATGGTGTCGGCGGAGGTGTCGGTGCGGAAGGACACGTCGGCGAACATGCCGGACAGCAGGCCGGGTATATCCTCTTGAATGGAGATGGTAACATTATACAGTTTGGTCTGCATATTGGCGGCCAGGTCGATGCTCTTGATGGTCCCCACGGTGCTGACCCCCAGAGAACTGATGGACACGTCCACCTCGTCCCCCCGGGCCAGCTTGGGCACCAGCGCTTCGGACACCGAGACGGCCACCTCCATCCGGTCCACCCCGTCGATGACGGCCACCGGGGCGGAAGCGGTGACAAACCCGCCCTCAGCGGCGTTCAGAGAGACGACGGTGCCTGAGACGGGGGCAATCACGTTGCCGGCACCGTCCACATGCTCCAGCACCGCGTCCAGCTGCTCCACGTTGGACTTGTAGCTCTGCATCCCGGCCTCCAGCTGGGCCAGGGTGGAGGTCCGCTGGGCCCGGGCGGTGTCCAGGCTCAGCTCTGCCTGGTCGATCTCCAGCTGAGATGCCGCCCCAATCTCAAACAGGGCCTGCAAATCGCTGACGTTCTTCTCTGCCAGAGCGATCTGCCGGTCGAAGATGGCCGCCTGATCGTTGTAGCTCTGGACGGCGGAGCGGTAGCTGATGCTGGCGGCGTTGTAGGAGGACAGGGTGCTGGCCAGGTCCAGGGCGCACAGCTTCTGCCCGGCGGTAACGGCGTCCCCCACCTCCACATAGACGGCGGTACACTGGGCCTGTGCCGTGACAAACACCGACTCCTGCCCGTCGGTGACCACCCGTCCGGATACCTTGTTTTCGGTGGAGATGGTGTCCACCTTCACCTCCTGCACCTGCACGGCCACGCCGGCGGGGGCGTCCCCCTCCGGGGGGACAGAGGTCTCCCCGCCCGACTGGCAGGCGGCCAGACTGAGGGCCAGGGCGCCGGCCAGCAGAGCGGCAAATGTTTTTTTCTGCTTCATGAGACAGTCTCCTTTAATTCATGATGCCGTAGTCCACGGCCCAGCGGTAAGTGTTCCAGGCGGAGAACAGGTCGTTTTCCGCCCCGGCCACCTTCTCTTTGGCTTCTTTCAGCTTATCCTCCGCTTCCAGAAGCTTGTTTTGTGAGAGTGTGCCCTGGCTCTGCTTCAGCTGGGCCACAGCGTAGTTGTCCTCCTCCACAGCCAGGGCGGTGCGGGAAGCGGATAAAATCTGCTGGCAGTCCTTCACCTTCAGATACAGATTGCGCAGACCCAATTCAAAGTTCTGTATCGTGTTGTCGTAGGTGTATTTAGCGGAGTAATAAGTGTGCCGGGCCTGGGTGTAGGACCGGTCGTTGGCCTTATAGGTCTGGCCGTAGTCGCCGCCGTGGTCGTTGTACTCCTCCAGGGCGTCCTTGTAATCTTCCGTCGCCTGGTACAGGTCCCAGCTGTTTTCCCTGGCGGTCTCCAGGTCCTGCTCCA
The DNA here is from genome assembly GCA_947573385.1 of uncultured Bacillota bacterium. Lineage (GTDB taxonomy): Bacteria > Bacillota > Clostridia > Oscillospirales > Oscillospiraceae > Lawsonibacter. The sequence goes on from CANPFP010000062.1 coordinate 9,927, forward strand.
GGTCCATGGCGTTTAAATCCTCTTGGCTCACACCGGGCAGCGCTCCCAGGGATATTTTCCCGGTGATGTCCGCCCCGATGAGCAGCTCCAGCTGGCCCTTGTAGGTGTTCAGATTCATCCCCAGGGTGGACAGGCCGCTGCTCAGGGCGGCCCGGCCCGACTGGGCCTGTTTCACTGTAAGGGAAGAGATGTGGCCCAGCTCATAGCGCAGGTCCAGCTCGATAAGCTGCCGGTCCAGGGCAGCCAGCTGCCGCTCCAGCCCGTCCTCCTGAAGCTCCATGGCGGCCAGGGCGATATAGGTGGTCTCCCCGGCCATAATGATCTGGTTTTGCAGGTTTTTCAGCTGCCGGACGGTATCGGCATTGTCCTCCTGCATGTCGCCATCCTTGATGGCGTCGAACTGTTCCCGCACGGCGTCGTAAGCCTGGTCCATTTTCTCATAAGCCAGCGTACCGGTCTGGCCCATCTGAACCATCATCCACTGCATTTTGGCAATATCGTTCAGCTGAATCCGCAGGTCCTCCTTCAGGTCGACATAGTCGATTTCCTCCAGAATGTCGATATTTTCCTGGATGGACAGAACCTGCAAATTGCCCTCGTGCATCCTCCGGTTCAGGTTTCCAAAGGTGATGGATCCCACCGGGTCGGGTATGTACTCCTCTACAGGGGTGTCCGTCTCCCCACTGCCTTCACCAGTATCAGCCCCGGCCGTCTCAGAGCCATCCTCGTTCTGGGCGGTCTCCATCTGGGTCATGGCAGAAGCATCGCCGCTCTCTGCCGTCTCCGACTGGACTGTGGAGACGGCGGGCGCAGCCGGGTCTCCCTCCGCCGCCAGAGCAGCGGTGGCCAGCAGAGACAGGGCCAGCGCCGCCGCCAGCAACAGGGCTGTAGTTCGTTGTTTCATAAGGTCCCCTCCTTATATCCTTCCGGCGCCCCGCCGTAGCGGAGCAGATCTGTACGCATTTTTGTCATCTCCCGCACCTGGGCGGTCTGAGTCGGGTCCTGAAAGGTCTCCACAACAGCAAAGGCCAGCACCGCGCAGGCCAGATGGAAGACCTGATCGGCGTATGCCCGGCTGTTCTGCCGCAGCTTAGCAGGGTCCACCGTCTCCCACAGCGGGTCAGGGAGAAAGTGTTTGGGTCCGCCCATAAAGCTTTGCAGGTCCATGCCCTGATTCAGATGTAACAGCTTGATAAACAGGGACAACATAGGGTCGGTACGTCCCTGATGGCCAATGAAGTGGTCGTAGGCCATCAGGGGCATGGCGAACAGGTCGCCCCGGGTCTCCACAAGGATGCCCCGCAGCAGTGAGACGAAGTACTCCTGCAGGTCCTCCAATAAGTAGCGGATCAGGTCCTCTTTGTCAGAGAAATATTGGTAGAAGCTCCCACGGGGGATATGGGCCTGGGTGATGATCCGGTTGATGGATACATCGGTAAACCGAACTCGGGTCAGCTCGCTCCAACAGGCGTCGATCAACCGCTTTCGTTTCTCCTCTGGCAATCGAAAAAATGTTGCAGTAGGCACAGTCCCCCTCCTTTTATGACAGGCTGTCGCAATATGACAGATTGTCATGTATTATATCCAACCTCTCTCCCTCTGTCAAGGCGGGAATTGTGAAGCTTTTGTTAAGATGTCTGGGGGAGTATTTTTCAAACTCCGCACCTGGCAGGTCTACCATAGGTCTACCAAAAAAATATGTCAAGCCCATGTGCCCCAAGCGGTTCAAAAATCCCCCCAAGCGGCGTGGTCTACCAGATGTCTACCAATTTAACTTTTTTACATCGAAAGGCCTGCTTTTTCC
>CANPFP010000063.1 GCA_947573385.1 uncultured Bacillota bacterium
CGGGCCAACATCAACACGGTGGAGGACCTGATCTCCAAGACCGAGGAGGAGATGATGAAGGTCCGGAACCTGGGCCGCAAGTCCCTGGAGGAGGTCATCAACAAGCTGTCCATGATGGGCCTGTCGTTGGCTAGTGAAGAGAATAATTAAGGCTCAGGCGTATGTAACGTTCCGCCTGACCTGCGGCTGCTGCCGCCGGAACTGAACGAATTTAAACGGATCTCGCCACGCGAGGTCGAAGGAGTGTTTACCATGTCTCAGAAGAACCGCAAGCTGGGCCGTACCAGCGACCAGCGCCGGGCTATGCTCCGCGCCATGGTCACCTATCTGCTGGAGAACGGCCAGATCAAGACCACCGTCACCCGCGCCAAGGAAGTGGCTCCCGTGGCCGAGAAGATGATCACCCTGGCCAAGACCAACACCCTGGCCTCCTACCGCCAGGCCCTGTCCTACATCACCAAGGAGGACGTGGCCAACAAGCTGTTCAAGGAGATCGGACCCAAGTATGCCGACCGCAACGGCGGCTACACCCGTGTGGTCCGCATTGGCCCCCGCCGCGGCGACGCCGCCGAGATGGCCATTATCCAGCTGGTGTAAACAGAAAACCCGCCCTCGGGCGGGTTTTTTCTATTCCCTTTTTGTCCAAAATGCGCTATAATGTCTGCGACTGCCATCAGATCAGGAGGAACCGCAAATGGGTGAATTTAAAGGAAGTCAAAACTATGTGGCCTCGGAGGAGCTGCTCCGGGCCGCCAACATCGCCATGGTGCTGCAAAAGCCCCTGCTTATCAAGGGGGAGCCGGGCACCGGCAAGACCATGCTGGCCGAGGCCATCTCCCAGGCCCTGGGAAAGAAGCTTATTATCTGGAACATCAAGTCCACCACCAAGGCCCAGGACGGGCTCTATGTCTACGACGTGGTCCAGCGGCTCTACGACAGCCAGTTTGGCGGCCAGGGGGTGGACGACATCGCCAAATACGTCAAGCTGGGCAAGCTGGGGGAGGCCTTCACCGACGACGAGCAGGTGATTCTCCTCATTGACGAGATCGACAAGGCCGACCTGGAGTTTCCCAATGACCTGCTTTGGGAGCTGGACCGGATGGAGTTCCACATCCCGGAGACGGGCCGCACCGTCAGAGCCAACCACCGGCCCATCGTGATCATCACCTCCAACGCGGAGAAGGAGCTGCCCGACGCCTTCCTGCGCCGGTGCGTCTTCCACTACATTGAGTTCCCCGACAGGGAGCTGATGGCGGATATCGTTCGGGTTCACTATCCGGATATCAGCGAAAAGCTGCTTACTCAGGTGCTGGAGGCCTTTTACAAAATCAGGAACCTGTCTCAGATCAAGAAAAAGCCCTCTACCAGCGAGATTATCGACTGGATTCAGGCCCTCCAGCACGGGGGCGTGGACGTGGGGCGCATTGTGAAGGAGGTACCCTACCTGGGGGTGCTGCTGAAGAAGAACGAGGACATCGACATGCTGCGCCGGCAGTGGCGTTGAGGGCGGAGCCATGAGGATCATTGACGCCCACCTCCACCTCTTTCCCCCCTCGCCCGACACCGACGCCATGGCGGAGAAGGTGGGGCACAAAAATTCCACCGCCCACCTGCGGCAGGTCTATGGGGAGCTGGGGATGGTCCACGGGGTGGTGATGGGCAACCGCAGTCTGGACCCTGCCTATCACAGCTACCCGGCCGACCTGTTCCACTACTGCATCGGGCTGGACAGCGCCCTCATGGGCCGGGGGGAGAGACCCGTCCCCGACTTGGCGGAGAGGGTGGAGGAGAATCTCCGGCGGCGGTCGTGCTGCGGGGTGAAGCTTTACCCCGGCTACAACCGGCTGTGGCTGTCCGACCCGGTGTATGAGCCGGTGTATGAGCTGGCCGCCCGGTACGACAAGCCGGTGGCCGTCCACATGGGCCTTACCGCCTTCCCCCGGGCCCACCTGAAGTATGCCCATCCCCTCACCCTGGACGAGGTGGCCGCTGACCATAAGAGGACCCGGTTTGTCATGTGCCACTTCGGCAACCCTTTTCTGGAGAGCGCCGCCGCAGTGGTGGAAAAAAACCCCAACGTGGCCGCCGACTTGTCCGGCCTGTTGGAGGGGCGGGTGGATATCCACCGGTATTTTCAGGAGCAGGCGGGCTACGCCGGTCTCCTCAGCACCTGGCTCACCGCCATCGGCCAGTGGGACGATATCCTGTACGGCACCGACTGGCCCATTGTCAACCTGGAGGAATATATCCGGTTTGTCCAGCGGCTGGTGCCGGAGCAGCACTGGGAGAAGGTATTTTTTCAAAACGCCAACCGAATTTACGGACTGGAACAGTAATACAGAAAACGGACCCCTGGAGCTTGCTGCACCAGGGGTCCGGGTAATTTTTTATACCGGTCAGGAGGAGGCCTGACCGGCACGCGGGGACAAATTATGCACAGGCAGTCTTTCGACCGCAGACAGTATATCATAATATCCAGGTGTTGACAAGAAAAAATAGTATTATTTTATGAATAAATTTCCAGATTTGTCAATTTCTGCATTATAAGAAGAACATATATTTTAACATCTATTTTAGCATAGCCGCGGTGCCTTAAATGTTGTAAAATTTAGGCGAATTGAGGTGGTACTGTGGCAAAAGACGCACTGATAGTCACTATAAAGCGCCCTAAAGGTGAGGATGGGTACCGGACCTTTTCCGTCCGCCTGCGGGAGTCCGTGGTCAATCAAATGGATGATATATCCAGAGAAACCGGGCGCAGCCGGAACGAGCTTATCGGCCTGTTTTTGAGCTACGCACTGGAGCACTACACATTGGAAGGAGGAGAGGGCGGTGCGCAGTCCAAACGGGCCTGATACGCCCACGGCGATCTGTCATGCGGCGGTGGGCAAAATGGTGCTGGACCACATGGAGCGTATCCATCCGGCAGTGATCTCCCAGGCAGTGGAGAGCCAGGCGGTCCAGACCCTGGAAGCCATCCGCTGCGTTTTAGAAAATGACCGGCTGAGCGACCCAGAGTGCGTCCGGCGGGTGGAAAACCTTGTTCGGTTGTTCTTTCAGGAGCTGGACATTAAAATCGAACGGGCCGGCGGGCCAGATTGATTTTCTGGCACTTTCTCCAAAAGAAAAGCCAGAAAAAAGACAGCCTTTTGCAAAAAAATGCTGTCTTTTTTTTTGCCTTTATGGTATGATGGACAGCACTGACAATGGAAAAAGGAGCAATAAGACATGATTACCGTCACCGACCTGAGCTTGAACTACAGCGGCACCCCGCTGTTTTCCCACGTGGACCTGCAATTTTTGCGGGGCAACTGCTACGGCATCATCGGCGCCAACGGCGCCGGCAAGTCCACCTTTCTGAAGATTCTCTCCGGCGAGCTGGACTCCACCTCCGGCCAGGTGTCCATCCTGCCCAACGTCCGCATGTCGGTGCTGAAACAGGACCAAAACGCCTACGATGCTTACAACGTGATGGACACCGTTATCATGGGCAACCAGCGGCTGTATGACATCGGCAAAGAGAAGGAGGCCCTCTACGCCAAGGAGGAGATGACTGACGAGGACGGACTCTTAGCCTGTCAGCTGGAGGAGGAGTACGCCGAGCTGGGGGGCTGGGAGGCGGAGAGCGACGCCAGCCGCATCCTCCAGGGCCTGGGGCTGGGCACCGAGCTGCACTACAACGACATGGCCACCCTGGACGCCCGCCTGAAGGTGAAGGTCCTGCTGGCCCAGGCGCTGTTCGGCAGTCCTGACCTGCTGATGATGGACGAGCCCACCAACAACCTGGATATCGACGCCGTCAACTGGCTGGAGGACTTCCTGCTGGACTTTGAGGGCACAGTGATTGTGGTGTCCCATGACCGGCATTTCCTGAACACCGTCTGCACCCATATCGTGGATATCGACTACGGCAAGATCAAGATGTATGTGGGCAACTACGACTTCTGGTATGAGTCCTCTCAGTTGGTCCAGCAGCTCATTAAGAGCCAGAACAAGCGCAACGAGGAGAAGATCAAGGAGCTGCAGGACTTCATCTCCCGCTTCTCCGCCAACAAGTCCAAGAGCAAACAGGCCACCGCCCGGCGCAAGCTGCTGGATAAGCTGACGGTGGAGGAGATGCCCGCTTCCTCCCGCCGCTACCCCTGGGTGGGCTTCACCCCCGACCGGGAGGTGGGCAAGGATATCCTATTTGTCACCGACGTGTCCAAGACCATCGACGGGGTGAAGGTGCTGGACAAGGTGTCCTTCATTGTGGGCCACGACGAGAAAATTGCTTTCGTGGGGGACAACGAGAACGCCCACACCGCCCTCTTTAAGATTTTGGCCGGTGAGCTGGAGCCCGACGAGGGCACCGTGAAATGGGGCCAGACCGCCACCTTCTCCTACTTCCCCAAGGACAACACCCCCTATTTCCAGGAGAACGACGACGACCTGGTCCAGTGGCTGCGCCAGTTCTCCCCCGACCCCCAGGAGCAGTACCTCCGGGGTTTCCTGGGCCGGATGCTCTTTTCCGGGGACGAGGTCCACAAGCCGGTAAAGGTGCTGTCCGGCGGCGAGAAGGTGCGGTGCATGCTGTCCCGAATGATGCTGTCTGGGGCCAACGTCCTCATGCTGGATCAGCCCACTAACCACCTGGACCTGGAGTCCATCGCCGCCCTGAACAAGGGGCTGGAGGCCGTGAAGTGCAACGTGCTGGTGGCCTCCCACGACCACCAGCTCATTCAAACGGTGTGCAACCGGGTCTTTGACTTCACCGCTGAAGGCAAGCTTATCGACCGGAAGATGAGTTATGACGAGTATCTGGAGAGCCAGAAGGAACAGTAAACCGCGGCGGGCAGGGAAAGGCAATCAAGAAAAGTCGGATAAGATTCTATGAAACAATACAGAGGAATAGGCTATGAGTAAGATATCGGTTATCATCCCTCTGTATAACAGAGAGGAATTTATCGCTTCATGTCTCCAATCGGTTATCAGCCAGACCTATCGGGACATGGAGGTAGTGGTGATTGATGACGGCTCTACAGACCGCAGCCCGGAGATATGTATGGAGTGGAGCAGAACAGACAGCCGGATTAAGCTGTGGAGACAGAAAAACAGCGGCGTCTCCGCAGCCAGGAACCGGGGCCTTGAACTGGCAGAGGGAGAGTATGTCTTTTTTCTGGACAGTGACGACAAAATCCATCCTCTGCTTTTAGAGTCGTCTGTTCGTCAGATGGAGACACGCCAGGCCCATATAGCTTCCTGCGGCCATATGAGAACGGAGAAGGACATATCGTCCTTTCCCACGGACGAACCGGCGCACTGGCAGAGTACGGAGGGATACGAGAGCGAGGCGTGGTTTCATACAAACCGGAAGGCAGCTGCGGCAATCGGCGGAAAAATGATCCGCAGAGACCTGATTGGGAGTTTGCGCTTTGACGAGACCCTGCGCAATGGCGAAGATACGATGTTTCTCTACGAGCTGATGTGCCAGCAGCCGCGTATCGTCTTCACGACTGAAAAATGGTATTATTATAGGATTCATCCCAACAGCCTTACCAATAGTGACTCACTGGCCAGCAATATACGGTATTTTGAATGCAGCAGAAGGATACGGGACGGCGAATGGCGGAGGGGACACGCTGAATTTGCCCTGATATGGGAGAAGATAACCATTATGCAGATGGAGCGGAGTTTTTTGTCGCTGAAAAAGCTGGGGGACCGGGAGGGGTGCGGACAGGTGAAGCACTTGGCGTCTGCCGAGCTCAGGCATCCGCTGTACCGCCGGGTGCGGCTTTATATGCGGCTGTCATTTATGAGCTGTATGTTCTGCCCGCCCCTGTATGAGATGAAGACGCTGCTGCGCCGGGATTATTACAAGTGTTTGAATACGATAAAACCACAGAAATCCCCCAGATAGGAGGTGAAGGAGATGATGCAGCCGGATACGAGCCCCAAAAAAGACGCGGAAATCGGCATGATGGAAATGTTCCGCTATCTCACAGGGATTTTGGAGCCCAGGGAGCGTTGGGGCTGGAAAATTTTAGCGGTGCTGAACCTGATGAGTCCGGTTTTGGATCTGTTCAGTCTCTCCGCGGTTATTGTGGTAATCAATCAGGCGATCCAGGAAAATCGGACAACTCCTGTACTGACCGCGTTTGTCTTGTGCATGGTGGGGCTGACGGTGTTCAAATGTTTCCTGAAGCTATACAGCAGCAAAGCTTCCGCACATTTTATCTACCACGGAGCCCAAAAGCTCTCCATTAAAATGTATGAGACCCTGATTAAGGAGGATTTGGTCGCCCACAGTCAGAAAAGCACAATGCAGGCCTTAGATATGGTTCGCCATGACACGACAAACTGTGTACAGACCATCCTCACCTGTGTGGATATATGGATCAGCAGTATTACCATGGCCGGCTTCGCGGTTATTTTAATCTGGTCCTCAAAATGGGTGGGGGCGGTCAGCGTTGTGGTGCTGGTGGCGCTGATTGCCATTGTCCATCGAAAGACCCGGATGCAGATGAGGGCTTACGGGGAGAAGACCAGGAGCTACTCCATTCGGACAAACTCCCAAATCAGCATTGCCTTCGGCTCTTTTAAAGAGATGAAGATTGATGACCGCATTAAATCTGTCCTGAATAATTATCAAAAGGCCAGTGCCGGCTTTGCCCAGGCCCAGGGAGAATATCAGTATAAATCCAGAAGCACAGGAATCGTGATACAGAATATCGTTATGTGTGCCGTACTTCTGATGATAGCCGGGATTTTGACCGCTGGCACTAACCTGTCCGCCGTCTTTACGCCCATGCTGGTCTATGCTATGGCACTGACTCAGATCCTTCAAAGGGCATTCAGAATTGTCGATGACATTAACCGCGTGGAATTTGCAAAAAAGCCGTTTTTTGTTCTGAGGGAAGCGATGGCCCAGTATAAGACGGTCAGAATGAATGAAGAGCGGTGGGAAGGGGTACGCCGGAAGGAGCTGACATTCCGCCAGGGGCTCTCCGTCCGGAATCTGACCTTTGGATACAGCGAACGGCACAGGATATTTGAAAACGCGGCCATTGACATCCCTGTGGGCGCTTCTGTGGCGATTATCGGATTCTCCGGCGCGGGAAAGACCACCTTTCTGGACCTGATCCTGGGCCTGCTAACGCCCCAGGAGGGCAGTATCTGCTATGACGATTACGACATCGTTTCCCACATGGACGGGGCAGGGTTCTGTAGGGCCAACATAGGGCAGCTGGTCAGCTATATTCCGCAGACGGTCTATTTGAATGGAGAGACCATCCGACATAATGTGGCATTTTTTGAGGAGGAGGACTCCATCGACGATGCAAGGGTGGAGGAGTGCCTTAAGTGCGTACAAATCTGGGAAGACATCCAGCGGCTCCCGGAGGGGGTCGATACCCTGATCGGAGAGAACGGTACGACCATCTCGGGAGGACAGCGGCAGAGAGTTGCGCTGGCCAGGGCGCTGTATAAAGACTTTGAGCTGCTGATTATGGACGAAGCCACCGCGGCGCTGGATATGGATACCGAGCGGGCGGTGATTGATTCCATCCGAAATCTCCGGGCGGGGAAAACGCTGCTTATGGTGACCCACCACATGACTCTGGCCGACGAATGCGATATTATATACAAGATTGATAATAAAGGGTTCCAATTGGTCAAAGGGAAAGCTTAAGCCGCTCCAGGACACAGCCTGGAGCGGCTTAATTTTTGCCGGTTTATTTCACTATGATGATGCGGATACGTCCGCCTTCGGACTCGGCTTTGTCAAAGTATCCGGTGACGGTTCCGCCGCCCTCGGCCCGGGCCAGGCTGGACAGGTAGTACCGTCCGTCCCGGTGCTCGTAGACCACCACGCCGTCAGAAAGGGTGTAGCGCTGGCTGCCTGTGACAAGCTGATTGCCCGAGACCTGCCCCGCCTTTGTGGCGGTAAGGCCATACAGCTTTTCCGGGTTGGCCGGGTCGCCCAGGATGCGGATGGGCCCGCCGGTGGCCAGGAACCTGGTGGAGCCGGAGAGGGTGTAGCTCACGCCGCCCACGTCGTACTGATAGGTGCAGTAGCGGCCCATTCCCTCGCCCTGCTCATCAAAGCGGGTGATGATACCGTAGTGGTAGGCGTCGCCGGTGACATCGTTGAGGATGAGAGTTTCGATCTCCCCCTGGGGGTTGAGGGAGTAGTATTTCACCTTGCCGCTGCCCAGGTTCAGTCCGGCCAGGCGGCTGGGGTAGATTACAGTTCCCCGGTTTTCGCTCACATCCAGAATCTCCGCCCCCTGGGCAAAGGCGTATTTGTCCAGCCTTGTGCCATCCCGGTCTACTTTACCGGACAGGGATGCGTTGCCCAGGCCACGGAGGGTGACCTCGCCCCCGCTGCCGGCCACCATGGCCCGGACCACGCTGCCCACCTGGTAGCTGCCCCGGGACTGATACTGGTAGGTCTGGCCGTCGGTGGCCAGCAGGGTGACGCTCTGGGCGGTGTAGCTGCCGCCGGAGCCGTCTGGGTAGGAGGCCTTCTCAACGGCGGTTACCACCCCTACCTTTTCGCCGGCGCTGGCCGACACATCGGCCACGGCGGCCACGCCGCCGCTGCGGCCCAGCAGGAGAGTGACAGTATTTCCCAGGTGATACTGCCCCAGGTCAGACAGGGCGTAGGCCGCCGCTGAGCTTTCGATGGCGTAGGTCCGCCCCGCTACCGTCACCGAGGTGGGCTCCGCGCCGGAGGGTTCCAGAGCCTGGATGGTTCCGGTGGCCTTTTTGGCGTAGGCCCACACGGTATTCATGGCGGCATTCCAATACACCACGTCGTAGTCCTGAATGTTGCTCAGGGTGGCCGCGCTGCCGTTGCGGTACACCTTGCCGGGGGTGAAGCCCAGGGAGGACTGCCAGCCGTAGCCCTGGACCACTACCGGGCCTTCCATCTGGCCGTTGATGAGAGCCACCACGTCGGGCTTGCCCGAGGGGTCCAGGCTGTGGCCCAGCTGCTGGATGTAGGGCGCACCCTCCCTGGTTTTGGCGGAGAGGAGGTTATAGAAGAGGTACACCGCGTCTTGCCGGGTAACGGGGGAGGAGGCCTGCAGGGCGGTTACCCCCCGATCCAGCTTCAGGCTGTGATACATGGACAGCTGGCCGGTGGGGAAGGCCCCGGAGAAGTCCTCTGGCCCGTAGCCCAGCAGGGAGAGCACCATGGAGACGGCTTCGGCCAGCTTAATCTCCTGGTTGGGGCGGAAGGTGCCGTCGCTGAAGCCGGAGATCAGTCCCCGGGTTACCGCCGCTTCCACATAGCCGCTGGCCCAGTGGCTGCGGGGGACGTCGGGGTAGGGAGAGGTAGCCGCCTGGCCCACTCCGTCTCCGCCGGGCATAGCCCGCACCACCATGGTGACAAACTCCGCCCGGGTCACCCTGGCGGACAGGTTCAGATTGCCGCTGCCATCCCCGTTCATAATGCCCAGGGCGGTCACCGCCTGGACGGCTTCCTCCAGCGAAGCTGCGTTCCCCGCCGCCGAGACGGGCAGTATCAGAGTGAGGGTGAGACAGGCCGCTAAAATCGCTGAGAAAAGGCGTTTTGTTTTCATAAGGATACATTCCTTTCCGTTTTCTTAAGCCCCCCTTGCTAAAGGGGGGAGGGCCGCCGGCGAAGCCGGTGGCGGGGGGATTCCGATAACCGGTATGTTTCCATTTGCATGGAATCCCCCAGTCACCGCCTGCGGCGGTGCCAGCCCCCTTTGACAAGGGGGCCTTTAGGCCGCTCAATCATACCTTAGCGCGTCGATGGGGTTCAGTTTCGCGGCCTTGTTGGCGGGCAGGTAGCCGAACAGGATGCCGATGCCCACCGACACGCCGAAGCTCAGGCCGATGGCCCCCAGGGTGGGGGTGGCGTCGAAGACGCCGCCGCCCATATTTTCAGAAAGCATTCCCCCCAGCACCGCGCCGATGCCCTTGGCCAGCATCCAGCCGAAGCCGATGCCCAGAAGGCCGCCAATGGCGGAGGTGGTGCCCGCCTCAATGACGAACTGGCTGCGGATGTCCTTCCGCTTGGCCCCCAGAGACTTGCGCACGCCGATCTCCCGGGTGCGCTCGGTGACGGACACCAGCATGATGTTCATGATTCCGATGCCGCCCACCAGGAGGCTGATGGCGGCGATGGCCACCAGCACACCCATAGCCACCCCCATCATGGCGTTGATCTGGTTGGCCTGCTCGGCCATGGTGATGATGTAGAAGTAATTATACATCCCGTCGTCGGTACGGAAAAAGTCGTTGAGATAGGCCTCGATGACCCTTTTGCCGGCGTCGGCGGTCTCGCCGGAGGTGCTGGTGAAGATGTACAAATTGACCCACCGGCTGCCCATGATCTCCAGGGCGGTGGTGTAGGGGATGTAGATCTGGTCGTCCTGGCTGCCGGGAAGCATCTCCAGCTCGGCGTTGCGCTTGAGTACCCCCACCACCGTGAGGGGCCGGCCGTTGATGGAAAGCTGTTTCCCCAGGGCGTCGCCGCCAAAGGCTTCTTCCTCCAGATAGGCCCCGATTACACAGATGTTTTCCCGCCGCTCCACGTCCATGTAGCTGACGAAGCGGCCCTTGGCCAGCTGCTCGCCGTCGATGGTGTAGCCGGTAGCGGCGTTGTACATAATCTCGCTGACGCCGTAGAGGCTGGTACGGTCGAATTTGTCGCTGCCGTGGCGGACCACGGCATTGACCCCCAGATAGGGGGATACGCCGGTGAGAATGTCCGCGTTCGCCTCCACCATGTCATACATATCCTCCGGGTCGGGCAGCCTATCCGCTGTGCCGCCGAAGAACTGGGCCTGGATCATGTTGATGCCCAGCTTATCCACCTGCTGCTGGACCATGCCGGTGAGGCCGTTGCCCAGGGACAGGATGACGATGACCGCCCCCACGCCGATGATGATGCCCAGCATGGTGAGCAGGGCCCGCATTTTGCTGGTGGTGAGGGACTTTATCGCAAGGCGGAAGGACTGTCCAAAGTTCATGCGCCCACCTCCTCTTCCTCGTCCTCCCCGTGGGGCTGGACCACCGCCCGGGGATCGCGGGAATCGCCGTCGTAGATAATCCTGCCGTCCTGGAGGCGGACAATCCGCTCGGCCTTCACGGCGATGGAGTTGTCGTGGGTGATGAGGACCACCGTATTTCCCTCCCGGTGCAGCTGCTTGAGGAATCTCAGCACATCCCGGCCGGTGCGGGAGTCCAGGGCGCCGGTGGGCTCGTCGGCCAGGATCAGGCTGGGGTCTCCCGCCAGCGCCCGGGCGATGGACACCCGCTGCTGCTGACCGCCGGACAGCTGGGAGGGCAGGTTCTTCCCCTTGTCCCGCAGGCCCACCCGCTCCAACGAGGCCAGAGCCCGCTCCCGGCGCTCGCCGCTGTCCACCCCGGCGTAGAGCAGGGGCAGCTCCACGTTCTCCAGCACGGACAGCTTGGGGATCAGGTTGTACTGCTGGAAGATGAAGCCCAGCATTTTGTTGCGGATCTCCGCCTGCTGGTCGTCGTCCATGGTGGACACGTCCACGCCCCCCAGG
>CANPFP010000064.1 GCA_947573385.1 uncultured Bacillota bacterium
CGGCGGAAGCCACGCCGGTGTACAGCAGGTCGGCGGCCTCGTTGATCATGGGGATCAGGATCTTGTTGACCACGAAGCCGGGGGCCTCAGCCACCTTGACAGGCTCCTTGCCGATCTCCTTGGACAGGTTCCACACGAAGTCGAAGGTATCCTGGTCGGTGTTGGCGCCCCGGATGATCTCCACCAGTTTCATGTTGGGCACGGGGTTGAAGAAGTGCATTCCGATGACGGGGTGCTCCAGGCCCAGGGCCATCTCGGTGATGGACAGGGAGGAGGTGTTGGAGGCGAAGATGGCGGTCTCCTTGCACATGGCGTCCAGCTCATTGAGCAGCTCCTTCTTGGTGGCCATGTCCTCCTTGACGCACTCGATAATCAGATCGGCGTCAGCGGCGGCGGACTTCTCCTCCACCAGCACGTTGGCCATCAGGGCGTCCTTGGCGGCCTGGTCCATCTTGCCCTTGTCCACCCGCTTCTGGAGGGATTTGTCCAGATTGTCCTTGTGCCGCTGGGCGGAAGCCACGCTGCTGGCGTACATCAGGGCGGTGTGGCCCTTGGCCGCGAAGACCTGGGCAATGCCGCTGCCCATGGTACCGGCGCCGAAAATCGCTACTTTCATAACTGTTTCCTCCTAAAAGATGATTTCCCCCTTCCCGCCCAAACGGGCGGAGCGCGAAAAGAGGGATATTTTTGCCGGACCCTCCGGCGGAAATGGCCGGATACCCGGCCCCGCTCTCTTGGCTACCAGTATAACCGTTTTTTCCCGGAAAGGCAAGAGAAAAATCGTGCCTGAAATGAGAGGATTTCGCTTGACACATATCCGGCGGGATGTTAATATATTGTACTATAACAGCGCAGAGAACGGAAAAGTAGCGTCCCACCCAAAGGACAGAGAGGGCCCTTCACCGGCTGAAAGGGGGCCCGCGGCGGGAGGATGTGAAGTGCGTCCGGGAGCGCGGCGGGTAATGCCGCCCGGTTTGGCCCCGATAGCGGCCAGTCGAGTGAAACTAAGAGTGGAACCGCGAGATCATCGCCTCTTATGCCTTCGGGCGTGGGAGGTTTTTTGTTTCCACCCAAGGGGGTACAATATGTTCAAAGCCTTAAATGAAACCCTGGAGGCCTACCAGCGCCGGGACCCGGCGGCCCGGTCCAAACTGGAGATTTTCCTGCTGTACCAGGGGGTCCACGCCACCCTGTATCACCGGCTGGCCCACTGGCTGTACTGCCACAAGTGGAAGTTCCTGGCCCGGGTGATCTCCCAGTGGTCCCGGTTCTGGACGGGCATCGAGATTCACCCCGGGGCCAAGATCGGCCGCCGGTTCGTCATCGACCACGGCATGGGCATCGTCATCGGCGAGACCGCCGAGGTGGGGGACGACGTGCTCATCTACCACGGGGTCACCCTGGGGGGCACCGGCAAGGACCAGGGCAAGCGCCACCCCACCATCGGCAACAACGTGCTGATCTCCTGCGGGGCCAAGGTGCTGGGGCCCTTCAAGGTGGGGGACAACGCCCGCATCGCCGCCAACGCGGTGGTGCTGTCCGAGGTCCCGGAGGACGCCACCGCCGTGGGCATTCCCGCCCAGATTGTCCGCATCGCCGGCCGGGCCACCCACTTCGCCGACGACGTGGACCAGACCAGCGTGAACAATCCCACCCTGGAAAAGCTGTCCGCCATCAACGCCCGGCTGGAGCTGGTGGAGAAGCTGCTGGATGAGAAATATTTGGAGCAAAAAGAGGGGAGGGAACCCAAACGCGCACCCTAACTATAACCGCCCCAGCTCCAGGCCAATGGAGATACCCGCGAGAAGGACAGCACGTTCCTGATTAATGTCGATTTTCAACAGTTCTTCTTTTAATGCTTCCATCCATTTTTTCGCTTCCGGGCTCACGGTTTCTAGCTGGTTGGTCAGTCGATCTACCTCGCGCCAAGCCGCCCGAGTCTGTACGGCGGTCTCTTGCTGGAAGCGAGAGATAAGGTTTTCAGCGGCATATAGAGTAAGAGCATCTATCAGACTTTCCATAATATCTCTCCTGTTTGCCTAATTCCGCACATACGTACGTCCTACAGGCATATTATATCCGCACATACGTACTTTGTCAAGGGGTGAATTTATTTTGTCTGTTTTTTCGGAGCGGTTATCCTTTTTGAGGAGACAAAAGCATATTTCTCAGGAAGCCTTTTCAAAAGAAATTGGAATTTCAAATCGAGCTTATCAATATTACGAAACCGGGACGCGGGAACCAACACTTTCTGTTGCTGCCAAAATTGCTGATTTTTACGGTGTTTCCTTGGACTATTTGGCGGGACGATCAGAAGAAAAATAAAAAATGGAGGAAAAAGCCATGCAATTATACAACAGTGCCACCCACAAGAAGGAAGAATTTACCACCCACACCCCCGGCCATGTGGAGATGTACACCTGCGGGCCCACGGTGTACCACTTCGCCCACATCGGCAATCTGCGGTCCTATATCATGGAGGACGTGCTGGAAAAATTCCTGCGCTACGACGGCTACGGCGTGAACCGGGTGATGAACATCACTGACGTGGGCCACCTGGCCAGCGACGCCGACACCGGCGAGGACAAGATGCTCAAGGGGGCCCGCCGGGAGCACAAGACGGTGATGGAGATCGCCCAGTTCTACACCGACGCCTTCTTTGACGACTGCCGCAAGCTGAACATCAAGACCCCCGATGTGGTCCAGCCCGCTACCGGGCTCATTGACGAGTTCATCAAGATTGTTTCCGGCCTGCTGGACAAGGGCTACGCCTATGTGGCCGGGGGCAATGTGTACTTCGACACCTCCAAGCTGGAGCGGTACTATATTTTCAACTCCCATGATGAGGAGGACCTGGCGGTGGGCGTCCGGGAGGGCGTGGAGGAGGACGAGAACAAGCGCAACAAGAACGACTTCGTCCTCTGGTTCACCAAGAGCAAGTTTGAGGACCAGGCCCTGAAGTGGGACTCCCCCTGGGGGGTGGGCTACCCCGGCTGGCACATCGAGTGCTCCGGTATTTCCCTGAAGTACAACGGCGAGTACCTGGACCTCCACTGCGGCGGCATCGACAACGCCTTCCCCCACCACACCAACGAAATCGCCCAGTCCGAGTCCTATATCGGCCATCCCTGGTGCAGGCAGTGGTTCCATGTCCACCATTTGAACACAAACAGCGGGAAAATGTCCAAGTCCAAGGGGGAGTTTCTCACCGTCTCCCTGCTGGAGGAGAAGGGCTATGACCCCATCGTCTACCGCTTCTTCTGTCTCCAGAGCCACTACCGCAAGGGGCTGGTCTTCTCCTGGGAAAATTTGGACAACGCCACGGTGGCCTTCCAGAAGCTCATCGCCAAAATCGCCGCCCTGGACCCTGGCGACGGCCCGGTGGACGAGGCTGTTGTGGCCGAGTACAAGGACAAGTTCCGGAAACAGGTGGGCAACGACCTGAACACCGCCCTGGCCGTCACCGCCCTGTACGATGCCCTCAAGGCTAAAACCAACGGCGCCACCCGCCTGGCCATTCTGGACAGCTTTGACCAGGTGCT
This sequence comes from uncultured Bacillota bacterium, assembly GCA_947573385.1. GTDB lineage: Bacteria > Bacillota > Clostridia > Oscillospirales > Oscillospiraceae > Lawsonibacter. The sequence goes on from CANPFP010000064.1 coordinate 3,543, forward strand.
CTCCCTGTCCCTGCTGGACAAGGCAGCAGCCGTCCGGGAGGAGCAGAAGAAGCAGAAGAAGCAGAAGACCGCCTCCCAGGGAGGGTACACCATCACCGGCGAGGGCGACCCCGCCGTGGACGCCCAGGTCATGGCCCGGCACGAGGCCAAGAAGGCCAAAAACTTTGCCGAGGCCGACCGTATCCGGGATGAGCTCAAGGCCCAGGGCATCGAGGTCACCGACCTGCCCGGCGGGGCGAGCTGGAAAAGGGTATAATTTTTTGAAAACTTTTTCGCTAAATCTATACCGGCAAAAGGCAGATTAAAAAAGCGAGGTTCCTCAGCTGGAGAGCCTCGCTCTATTGTCAGGAAACGGCTGGCCGGAACCCGAGACCAAACTGAATGGCCTTCATGGTGTCATCGTCAAACTGGTAAGTGAAATCCCGGATGCTGAGGGTGGCTCGCGTACCAGCCGCGCAGAAAGCTGACAATCAAAACAATGCCAGCCACAATGATGACAAGAGACAAAAGATCAATCAAAATGGCTAAAATCTGAATCATTTCAACACCTCCCTTCCACTGTGTTTTACTTCCCGGCGCGCCTGGGGACGTTAGCCCCTGAGACGCCGGGTGAAAACAAAAACACTGCGCAGGACAAGTCTGCACAGTGTGAGAAGTATGTTCCACCTTACAAAAATAGCAGAGATCGAATACGAAAAAGGCACCCTTGCAAACAAGGATGGAATGCCGTACAATACCCCTTGCGGATACGGTAGGTTGCCGTTGTATAGGTGGGTTCGCACCTGTGCAGGCTTGCGGGTGCACCAACACCCGTAAACCGCCGCATTTTTGTTTTTCTGTCGATTATAATATGGATTTTTCAGCAACACAATAGAGCATTGTCCCAATAAACGGAAAAAACCGGGCTGGAAGGAACCAACCTTCCAGCCCGCTTGTTATCAGTTCAAAAAACCAACCATTCCCGCAAGCAATGCGGATTAAATAAGTTGTCCCCGGAAAAAATTCATTGCGTTTTTCCACAGAATGCCCTCCGCCTGGGGAACGTTAAGCCCCCGATCCAGAAAAAACCGGTATAGTCCGGCGAATTTTTTCGGACCGTCCAGGCAGGGTGGAAGATCAGCACCGTCGGCGTCGGACCCCAGGGCCAGGCAGTGCTCCGCTCCCAGCTTCAAAAAGTGCTCCACATGGCGCCACAGGTCGTCCAGGGCGGCGGGCTGTCCGTCCGTCCGCAGAAAGGCGTTGTAGTAGTTCAACCCAATCAGGCACCCTCGGGAGACCATCTCCCGAATCTGCTCGTCGGTCAGGTTGCGCCTGTGTCCGCAGACAGCCCGCGCATTGGAGTGGCTGGCCACAAAAGGTTTTCCCACTGTCTCCAACAAACCGTTGAAGCACCTGTCGTTTAAATGGGACGCATCCACCAAAATCCCGGCCTGTTCCAAGGCTCGAATTGTCTCCCGCCCAAAGGGGGACAGTCCGTGGTCTGTCGTGTTCCCGGAACCGATCTCGTTCTCTCCGTTCCAGGTAAGGGTCATCATCCGTACCCCGTCCCGGGCCAGGACCTCCACCCGCTCCAGCCGCCCGGCCAGGGCGGAGCCGTTTTCCACTGTCAGGACAGCCGCTGTCTTGCCCGTTTCCCAGGCACTTTCGATGTCCTGAGCTGTCCGGCAGGGAAGGACCTTTTCCGCCATCTTTTCCATTTGACAGTAAAAGCTGGCCCGGCAGGTTTCGTAGTAGTCCACGGTTTCCTTCTGGGACAGGCCGTCAGGGATGAAAATGGCACAGCACTGGCACCAGCGCATCCTCTCCGGGATGGCAGACAGGGAGAAGTGCCGGCCGGGCAGGTCCAGGGTGTCGGTCTCCCGGATTCGGTCTGTCAAAGCGGCGAAGGCGTCCCCCCGCCGGGCCGGGTTCTGGAGGGCATCCAGCAGAGGGGCGTCCTCCGGCCGCAGGGCGGTGAGGGTATCGCAGTGCAGGTCAATAAGGGCGTGGGGAAGCATGGCGGTCTCCTTTCCGAACGTAGGGCGCGACGGTCTCGGCGCACCATCTGATTGGATATTTGTCGTTAAAGACGGGCCGCCGAGAGCGGCGGCCCCTACAGAATATGCGGAAGGCTTACGGTTTCTTCATGGTCAGAGAAATCCGTTTCTTTTTCTCGTCCACCTCCACCACCCACACGGTGACCACGTCCCCCACGCTGAGCAGCTCGGAGGGGTGTTTTACCCGGCGGGGCAGCTTTGAAATGTGGACCAACCCGTCCTGATGGATGCCGATATCTACGAACACGCCGAAGTCAATCACATTGCGCACTGTTCCCTGGAGCTCCATGCCGGGCTTTAAGTCCTTGGCCTCCATCACGTCGGTGCGCAGGATGGGGGGCGGCAGCTCGTCCCGGGGGTCCCGGCCGGGCTTGGACAACTCCTTGACAATATCCGCCAACGTGGGTGCCCCTGCCCCGCAGGTCTCGCTGAGGGTCTCGTAGCCGATTTCCTCCGCCTTGGCCTTCAGCTCCCCGATGTTCCCCGCCTTTACATCCTCCAGGGAAAGCCCGCAGGCGGTGAGGAGTTTTTCCGCTGCGCTGTAGCTCTCCGGGTGGACGCCGGTGTTGTCCAGCACACTTTTGCTCTCCGGCACCCGGATAAAGCCGGCGCACTGCTCAAAGGCCTTGGGGCCCAGCTTGGGTACCTTGAGCAGCTGCTTCCGGGTGGTAAAGGCCCCGTTTTCCTCCCGGTACTTCACCACGTTCTTGGCCGTGGCGGCGGTGAGACCGGACACCCGCTGGAGCAGCGACGGGGAAGCAGTGTTGGCGTCCACCCCCACCGCGTTGACGCAGTCCTCCACCACGCCGTCCAGGGTCTCGCCCAGGCGGACCTGGGGCATGTCGTGCTGGTACTGGCCCACGCCGATGGCCTTGGGGTCGATTTTCACCAGCTCGGCCAGGGGGTCCTGGAGCCGCCGGGCGATGGACACGGCGCTTCTCAGGTTGACGTCGAACTGGGGGAACTCCTCGGCGGCCAGCTTGGAGGCGGAGTACACCGAGGCCCCCGCCTCGCTGACGATCATGTAGGAGACGCCTCCACCGATTTTTTTGATAAGCTCCACCGTCATCTGCTCGGTCTCCCGGCTGGCAGTGCCGTTGCCGATGGCAATATGTTCCACCCCGTGCTTCTTTATCATGGCGGCCAGGGTGTTGATGCACTCCGCCTTCTTCCGGTCGCCGTGGGTGGGATAGACCACAGTGGTATCCAGCACCTTGCCGGTGCCGTCCACCACCGCCACCTTGCACCCCATGCGGTAGCCGGGGTCCAGGCCCATGGTTACCTTGCCCTTCACCGGGGGCTGCATCAGGAGAGGCTTCAGGTTGAGCGCAAACATGTGGATGGCCCCCTCGTTGGCCTGGTCGGTGAGGGTGTTCCGAATTTCCCGCTCCATGGAGGGCTGGATAAGACGGTCGTAGGCGTCGTCCGCCGCCGTGCGGACAAAGTCCATAGCCGCCCGGTTGGGAACGGAAGCCCGGCGGACGGCGATGTGGGCGGTCTCCGGGTCCAGCTCCACATTTACCTTCAAAATGTTCTCCCGCTCCCCCCGGTTGATGGCCAGCACCTGGTAGCCCTGGACCCGGCTCACCGGCTGCTTGAAGTCGTAGTACAGGCGGTAGACCGTGTCCTCCGGCTCCTTGTCCGCCGCCCTGGACACCAGCATCGCCCGGCGGAGGTAGAGGGCGCGCAGCTCCTTGCGGATATCGGCGTCGTCAGAGATGAGCTCGGCAATGATGTCGCTGGCCCCCTGGAGGGCGTCCTCCACCGTTTCCACGCCCTTCTCCGGGTCGATATAGTCCTGGGCGGCCTGTTCCATGTCTACAGCGGGGCCGAAGGCGAAGGCCAGGGCGGCCAGGGGCTCCAGGCCCTTCTCCCGGGCGATGGTGGCCCGGGTGCGCCGCTTCTGCTTGTAGGGGCGGTACAGGTCCTCCACCTCGGCCAGGGTGGCGGCAGAGTCGATGGCGGTAGCCAGCTCCTCCGTCAGCTTGCCCTGGTTCTCGATGGAGGTCTTTACCTCGGTTTTCCGGGCGTCCAGATTGCGCAGGTACTGCAGGCGGTCGGCCAGCTCCCGGAGCAGCTGGTCATCCATGGAGCCGTGGAGCTCCTTCCGATACCGGGCAATAAAGGGGATGGTGGCCCCCTCGTCGATGAGATTTACCACGTTTTGTACATGTTCCTCAGTGCGGCCCAGCTCCCGGGCCAGGGTTTCAATGATGGCGTCCATAGTCGTTCTCCTTGGAAAAATTAGAATCATATAGAGTTTAACGCAAAATCTGGGAAAAGTCCAGTTGGCTTTTTGCCGGAGCTGTGGTATAATCACTCCGCCCCAGGTGCCCGGCTGGCTGAAGCCGGGAGAATAGGGAAGAAATGTACGGTCCCGCCGCTGTGAGAGGGGAGCAGGCTTCCATGAGCCACCGGGAAACCGGGAAGGGGAAGTCAGGCGCTGATCCTCAAGTCAGAAGACCTGCCCGGGGAACTATACTGACGCCGCGAGAGACGGCGAGGAGGTAATTATGAAAAGAAACAGAAAAACACTATTTGCCGTGGCCGCCCTGGCGGTGGTGGCGGCCCTGATGCTGGGCATCTGGTACTTTACCAGGCCCCAGGCTCAGGAGGGAGCCAAGACGGTGGTGGTGGAGGTGGTCCACACCGACAAGAGCGCCAAGGAGTTTACCTATCACACCGATGCGGAATATCTGGGCGAGCTTCTGCTGGCTGAAAAGCTGGTGGAGGGGGATGACAGCGGCTTTGGCCTGTTCATCACCACTGTGGACGGTGAGACCGCCCAGGACAGCCTGCGGCAGTGGTGGTGCATCACCAAAGACGGCAAGCAGACAGAGACCGGAGCGGACGCCGTCCCCATTGCCGACGGCGACCACTTTGAGCTGACCATGTCCACCTATTAGGGCCGTGGACAGAAACGGTCTGCGGACAGCCAGCCGCCGGGTGGTGCTGTGCGCCCTGCTGGCCGCCATGATGACGGTGCTCCAGCTGGCTATGGCCCCCCTGCCCAACATCGAGCCGGTGTCCCTGCTGGTACTGGTCTACACCCTGGTCTTCGGCCGGGACGTGTTTTACATCATTTTCACTTTTGTCCTGCTGGAGGGACTGGTCCACGGCTTTCACCTGTGGTGGGTGAGCTACCTGTATATCTGGCCCCTGTGGGCGGGGTTGGTCCTGCTGCTGCGGCGGGGCGGGGAAAAGCCCCCTCTGCTGTGGGCAGCGGCCAGCGGGGCCTTCGGGCTGAGCTTCGGGGCGCTGTGTGCTCTGCCCTATTTGGCCGGAGGGCCCTGGGCCGCCCTCTCCTACTGGGTGGCGGGCATCCCCTTCGATCTTGTCCACTGCGGTGGAAATTTTTTCCTGACCCTGACCCTGGAGCCCCCCCTGTACCGGCTTTTGGCCGGGGCGAGGGGCAAGCTGGGGCGGTAGAAGCTGCAAAGCCGGGACATCGCAAGCGGTGTCCCGGCTTTTGTCTTCTTTGGTAAAATGAATAAGAGCAGGAAGAAAATGAATGCCCTTCATAAAAAAACCAACAAATTTATCCTTGACAAACCGGCTGCTGAGGTTTACAATAATACTGTCAATGGGGCACCCCTACGCGGATGCTCCCGTTGGGACAAGAATCTGCGGAAAAGAGGTGGGCACAGATGCAAGCGCGTTATGTCACCCAAGGGGCACTCTTATTTTGCAAGCGGTGGGAGCATACTGTGCGCGTCTCTGCGGCCTGACGGGCCGTGTCTTCAGGGTCTACACAGCTTTTCCCCATCGTTTGCCAAGCAGACGGTGGTATTTTTATACCCATTTTTCAGTTCGTACAGAAAGGAGATATCAGCTATGACGATGCCCAAGCGGGAGACGAACAGCGTCTGGTCCAAGGTCCGGGAGGACCGGGACATTGACGACCTGATCTTTGACTACGAGGCCTATCACGCCGGTGACGATAACAGCAGCGACCGTTGACGGCCGCTTATACCCAGCGGAAGGCTGAGAAAAGAAAATGAGATGCCGCGGCAGGTCCTGTGACCGCCGCGGCACTTTTTTATGGAACGGGGGCACGGGATAGACCTCCGGACAGGCAGCCGCTGCCCGGGTGGACTCCTGCCGGCGGCATCCTAATGGCGCAGTGCTTTTTTGCACAAGAAACTTCAGAAAAAAGGCTGGAATATTCCTCACGGGGGGCTTGCTTTCTGGAGAGGATTATACTAAAATATAGGGCAAGCGACTAGCACATCCGCCCCAAGGGGCAAATTATCCCCGACATACCCGCTGTGCGGCCGCACAGGGAAGAACTATGGGGAGCAATTTGGAGGTCGAAAAAAAACATGAGCAAGACAAGAAAAGTAGGCTTTACCGAAACCGTACTGCGCGACGCCAACCAGTCCCTCATCGCCACCCGCCTGCCCTACAGCAAATTTGAGCCCATTCTGGAGACCATGGACAAGGCCGGCTACTACTCCGCCGAGGTGTGGGGCGGGGCCACCTTCGACGTCTGCCTGCGCTACCTGCAGGAGGACCCCTGGGAGCGGCTGCGGAAGATTCGCAAAAAGATGCCCAACACCAAGCTGCAGATGCTGCTGCGCGGCCAGAACATCCTGGGCTATAAGCACTACCCCGACGACGTGGTGCGCAAGTTTGTGGAGTACTCCATCAAGAACGGCATCGACATCATCCGTATTTTCGACGCCCTGAACGATGCCCGCAACCTGGAGGTGGCCATCGACGAGACCGTCAAACAGGGCGGCCACGCCTCGGGCACCATCTGCTTCACCACCAGTCCCGTCCACACCCTGGAGAAGAACGTCCAGATGGTGAAGGACCTGAAGAGCATGGGCGTGAAGTCCATCTGCATCAAGGACATGGCCGGCATCATGGGCCCCAAGGAGTCCTACGACCTGGTGTCCGCCATCAAGGACGCCGTGCCCGAGCTGCCCCTGGTCATCCACACCCACTGCACCACCGGCCTGGCCTTTATGACCTGCCTGAAGGGCGTGGAAGCCGGCGCCGACGTGCTGGACACCGCCATCTCCCCCATGTCCGGCGGCACCGCCCAGCCCGCCACCGAGACCCTGGCCTACGCCCTGCGCTCCCTGGGCTACCAGGTGGACCTGGACGACAAGGTGCTCATCAAGATGGCCGACTTCTTCAAGGGCGTCCGGGCCGACTTCATCAAGGACGGCACCCTGGACCCCATCTCCATGGCCACCGACACCCAGTGCCTCAACTATCAGATCCCCGGCGGCATGCTGTCCAACCTGATCTCCCAGCTGAAGATGATGAACGCCATCGACAAGCTGGATCAGGCCCTGGCCGAGACCCCCAAGGTCCGCGCCGACATGGGCTATCCCCCGCTGGTCACCCCCACCAGCCAGATGGTGGGCTCCCAGGCCGTGCAGAACGTGCTGGCCGGCGAGCGCTACAAGGTGGTGGGCAAGGAGATCAAGGCCTACTGCCGCGGCGAGTATGGCCGCACCCCCGCTCCCATCGACCCCGGCATCCAAAAGAAGATTCTGGGCAATACCCCTGTGGTAGAGGGCCGCTTTGCTGACTCCCTGGCCCCCGAGTTTGAGAAGACCAAGGCCGAGCTGGGCGCCACCGCCAAATGTGATGAGGACGTGCTGAGCTATATCGCCTTCCCCCAGGTGGCTATGGCCTTCTTCAAGGACCGTGAGGCCGGCTTCCCCAAGAAGGATGCGCCCAAGAAGGACGCCCCCGCCGCGCCCGCTGCCAAGAAGGAGTCCGACCTGCCCCCCATGCCCGCCTGGCAGGGCCATGTCTACT
>CANPFP010000065.1 GCA_947573385.1 uncultured Bacillota bacterium
GGTAACTGCACAATAAAATGTTGTTTTCAGTCTTGTCCTTTATCGGTAACGTCCTTATGTTTGACAAAAAATGTTGCAGGTCGGCAAGCAAATCGTCAGCCAATCCTATCGTAAGGGCGTGATACACAGGGGGAGCCTCCTCTCAGTTTCGCGTCTCACGGTGGGATTTATTTTTCGACAAGTTTCGAACTAAAAATACAATTAAGAGTAGCAGCAGCAAGTCGCCCCACCATTTATACAATATACGCATAAATACATTTTACTCACAGAAAGCAACTTGCAGATCATGAATTACAAGCTGCTTCAAGCTTTGACAAAAGACGTTTTGTCTGAATTTCACACAAAATTCCGCGGAACATCAGGTCAACAACCATAGCTACCCACACGCCAGCCAGATTCATATGGGCATAAAACAGCAGAACAGGCGTTAAGATAACCCGCACGCCCCACATACCGCTCAGTACCACCAGGAAAGGCAGACGGGTGTTGCCAACTCCCCGCATTACGCCGGACAATACAATGGAGAGACCAAACAATGGCTCGGAGACAGCTACGATCCGCAGCATATCAGCTGCCAGTTCTATGACATCAGAATCCGGAGAAAAGATACTGGCAAGAGGTGTGGCGCATATAAACAGAATCATTCCCGCCGCTCCCCCTGACAGCAGGCCAATCCAACCGGAGATTTTACCAAATTGTCGGGCCAGAGGGTATTCCCCGGCCCCATAGGCCTGCCCTACCAGAGTAGTGGCGGCAAAAGATACCCCTGTAGCGGGCAGATAGCTGATGGCCTCTGCCGTCACCGCCACATGGTTGGCGGCCAGCGCCACATTCCCCAGGGAGGCCACCATCCTGGTAATCAGCAGCTGACCGCTGCAAATGGCGCCCCGCTCCAGTGCTGCCGGGATTCCCAAATGGACAGCCTGTCGAATAATAGCAAAATCCGGGCGATAAGAGGCATTCAGTTCCAGATTCACTGGGCCTGAGCGGCGGAAAAGCAGCAAAATGCAGCAGAATCCCATCAGGCTGGCGGAAAAAGCGGTTGCCCCTGCCGCTCCTGCTGCGCCCCACCCGGCACCCCAGATACGAAGGGTACGCTCCCCAATTTGGACCGTGCGGCTGGGAAAAATCAGGAAGAAGTTCAGAATAACATTGAGTACATTGGCACCTGCGTTCAGATGTAAGGGGGTTTTGGTATCTCCTGCGCACCGGAGTACCGCAGAAAAAACCGCCAAGGCCGTCTGGAATGGAATGCCCAAGGCATAGAAAAAAAGATACCTCTGAGCATCGCTTAAAATAATCGAATCCGCACCCAGCCATTTGGGGACCCAGGGTGCCAGCATAAGGGTTACCAGCATAATAACGGTCCCTGATATCAACGAGCCCAACAGGGTCTGTCGGGTGATACTGCGGGCCAGCTGTTCCTGTTGAGCTCCCAGGCTGTGGGCGATTTGAACGGAGTATCCCACCCCCACCGCAGTCAGAAGTCCCACAATAAAAAAGACCGGGGTGGAATTGATGGCTACAGCGGCAGTGGCGTCGGTGCTCAAGGCTCCAATCATGGCCGTATCCACATAATTGGTCATGGTCAGCAGAAGCTGCTCCGCAATGGCAGGCCAGGCCAATACCAGTAGCAGCCGTGTGTTGGATTTAAGAGTTGCAGAGGTGCGCCGCATAGTATCACCTACATTATTTGGGACGCCCCGGGGCCTTGTCGGTTCCCGGAGCGCCCCATGTGAAGAAAGGTTGGCAGTAAGGTTATAGTTTCCCTTCCCGCATAAAACGGGCGTTGGTGCCGTCAATTTGGAAAAATTCCTCTGCGGCCCTGTGGCCAATTTCATCCGGATATTGGGGAATGGTGGAGAGGTATTCCTGCTGATCCACCTTTGTAAATACGCCATCACGCATGATAATCTCGCCGTCCACTGCCACCAGCGTGACCTCGGGACCTCTGGCACTATAGACCAGATTGGGGATCATGTTGCGCATGGGATAGGTATAGACCGGCAGCATGGAGGGACAATTCAGGTCAATCGCGATAAAGTCCGCCTGCTTGCCTGGCTCCAGAGAGCCCACGCTGTCCCCCAAACCGATAGCCTGGGCTCCCTCGATGGTGGCCATCCGCAGGGCCCGCCAGGCGGGCATGACTTCTGGATTGCCATACTTGATTTTGTTGAACAGCGCCACATTTTTCATCTCGTTGATGATATTGTGGCAGTTGTTGCCCGGGGCCTGGTCGGAGCCCAAAGCCACAGAGCCGCCCGCCTCCTGGAAGGCCACACTGGGACAAACAATGCCGTCAATGATGCCGATGGAGCCGGGGTTGACGATCATGGAGGCACCTTTACGGGCAATGTGGGCGGCCTCCTCGTCGGTGCAGTCGGTGAGATGGACAGCAATCAGGGAGGAGTCCAGATAGCCCAACTCATCCAAAAACGCAGTGGGCCGCTTCCCGTAGCGCTTTTCGATCTGATAGGTCTCCCGGTCGCCTTGCTGAACGTGCATATGGATTTTGGTCCTGCGCTCTTTGACGATTTTCTGAATCTTCAGGAGCATTTCAGGACTGACAAAATCCGCTCCCTGGGGTCCAAACAAAATTTTGATTCGGCCCCCCGCATGATTGTGCCACTTGTCGTAGAGCTGGATATTGCGCTGGAGGCTCTCCTCACCCATCTCGTCGTCGAACTCATAGAGCTCGCCCGGCTGGTAAACCCGCCGTTTGGCGGCTCGGATGGTCTGGGCAATATTGCCTCTGGCCCCCACCTTTTCGATGAAGCTGCACACATTATCCATCTTTGACTCATAGTCGCCCAGGGTAGTGGTGCCCGCCCGGATGGCCTCCAGAATGGCCACCCGGCTGCCCGCGTCCCGCTCCTCGTCGGTTACGGCGTTGTCAAAGGGCTGCAGGCCGAACATCATCCAGTTGTTGGTGTCCTGAGCCAAACCGCGCATGATGTTGCAGGCGGTGTGCATGTGCCCGTCGATCAAGCCGGGCAGGACCATGTGGTGGGGCAGATCGATGATTTCCTGGGGGGCGTACTCTTTCAGCATGTGCTCCACAGGACCGACCTCTAAAATCTTGCCGCAGTTGATCGCCATGGCAGAGGTAGCGCGGTAACCGACTCCCTCCCCCTCCATAGTGTAAAAATGAGGGGCAGTAACAAGTTTATCAATTTTTTTCATATCAATCTCCCGCCTGTGCAAAATAAGTCCGTAACATCAGACCGCTTTCACGGTCCGGGCGCTGTCCACCTTTGTCATAACAAACATAGCCACATAGAGGACTACAGCGGTTACGGCAATGGAAAGCATGTACTGGCCGGTCAATCCTCCGAACAGGAAACCTACGAAAGCAGACGCACCTACTGTAAGTCCGTAAGGCAGCTGCGTCATAACGTGGACAATGTGGTTGCAGGAGCCGCCGGTGGAGGAGAGAACGGTGGTGTCGGAGATGGGGGAGCACTGGTCGCCGAACATACCGCCGGCAATGACAGAGCCCACGATATAGGCCATAGGCAGGTCAAAGGCCACGGCCATGGGGAAGGCGATGGGCATCATGATGGACCAGACGCCCCAGGAGGAGCCGGTGGCGAAGGAGATAAACGCGCCGAACAGGAACACCAGGGCGGGAACCAGGCCGGGGGTGAGGTACTGCTGCACGATACCCACCATGAAGTCGCCGGTGCCCATGGATTTGACGATGGTGCCCAGAGACCAGGCGCAGATCAGGATGAAGGGGACGTTAATCAGTTCGACCATGCCGTCGATAAAGGTGTCAAAGGCCTTGAGGGGGGTGAACAGCTTGGTGGCAATGCCCATGACGCCGGCGCCGATGCCGCCGCCCAGGAAGGCCATGCAGATGGCCAGGGTGATATTGGCGGAGCGGAAGCAGCCCACCAGACCGTTGTTGACAAGATCGCCGCTCCAGAAGATGGTGGCAAACAGGGAGACGAACAGGGCGGCCATGGGAACGGCGAAGTTCCAGATGGACAGATGGTAGTTTTCCGGCAGAACATTTTTTACTTCGGGGACCAGGGGCTCCACCCCGTCGCCCAGCAGCTTGCCGGTTTTCAGGGCGCGGTCCTCCTCCTCGCGCATGGGACCAAAGTTCAGTCCAAATACCGCGACCACGATTACTGTGACCATAGCAAACAGGCTGTACAGGTTGAAGGGAAGCATATTCAGCCAGATGCCCCACTCGCTGGCCTCCACGCCGGCGGCCAGAAGCTCGGCGGCAATCAGACCGGTGATAAAGGGGCCGTAGCTGCTGATGGGAGAGAAGCAGGCCAGATTACAGCCCATGGAGTCCAGGATGTAGGACAACTTGGCCCGGGATACCCGCACGGTATCGGTGACGGGGCGCATGATGGTGCCCAGCATCAGGCAGGGCTCGGTATAGCAGAAGATGAACGCGCTCAGGCAGGTGACAATCTGGCCCTTTTGGGCGGTGTTGATGACCTTGGTGACCCGGGTGGCGAAGGCCTCCGCCGCGCCGGTGTTGCGCAGCATGGCAATCAGCCCGCCGGACAGGGTAACCAGTACCAGAAGGGAGGCGTTTCCGCTGATGGACGGGATTACATAGTCGGAGATGATCTTCACAAAGCCCACCAAGGGATTCCAGCCGTTGATAATGGTGGAGCCGACCCAGGTGGCAATCAGAAGGGAGAGGATGGTCTGCTTGGTAATCAGGGCCAGGACGATGGCCAGAATAGGTGGTATTAAACATAATACTCCAAACGTGGTTTCCATGCAATAGTTCCTCCTTTACATTTTACACTGCATAACACATTATTTCGGCCGGCGGACAAAGGGCCTTTTGTCTCTCCTCCTTCTCTGAAATTTTGTCCGCCCGCAGCCGGAATTTACAGGGGACTCAATCTCTGTTTTCGTAGCAGGAGCCGTACATTTTTGCGGGGATAAATTGTCCCTGGCCATACTCTCCCACAAATTTGGCGTCCCGGACCACCACCCGGCCCCGGAGCAGCACCGTCTCCACCCGGCCCAGCTGTTCCCGGCCCTCGTAGATGTTATAGTCCACCCCGTTGGGATTGTCCTCCAGACGGATCACTCCCCGGTAATCCGGGTCCAGGATGACCAGGTCAGCGTCACAGCCCACGGCGATGTGGCCCTTCCGGGGGTAGATACCGTTGATCTTGGCAGGCTGGGTGGCCGTGATTTCCACAAACTTCTGCCGGGAGATGCGGCCCTTGGCCACACCTTCCGTCCAGATGACATGCATCCGGTCCGCCGCGCCGGGGGCGCCGTTGGGAATCTGAGTAAAATCGTTCCGCCCTACCTGCTTCAGATTGGCCACATCGATCCCGCAGTGGTCAGAGACTACAGCGTTGAGTAATCCGCTGTTCAGCGCTGCCCAAAGCGCGTCGCAGTCCTCCTGGTCCCGAAGGGCAGGGGAACAGACAAACTTTGCCGCCTCGTCAAAGTCCGGGTTGTCCAGCACCTCTTTGGTGGTAGTCAGATAGTGGGTACAGGTCTCTCCGTATACCCGCTGCCCCGTCCCCTTGGCCTGGAGCAGCGCCTCCAGGGCCGGGCGGCAGGTCATGTGAGCGATGTACAGAGGAGTGTCCGTCTGCCCCGCCAGATAGATGGCCCGGCGCACCGCCTCCGCCTCGGTAAAGGGCGGGCGGGAGACATAGTGATAGTGAGGAGTGGTCTGCCCGTTCTTCACGCACTGCCGGCGCAGGAAATCCAGAATCTCACCATTTTCCGCATGGACGAACACGGTGACCCCCGCCTTGCGGCTGCACTCCAGAATACGGAAGAAGGTCCCATCATCTACATGGAGAGGAGAGCCGTTGTAGGCCATAAAAATCTTGATGCTGGAAATCCCCTTCTCGGGAAATTGGGCGATCTCGTCAAACATGCTGTCCATGATCTCCGTTACCATGCCGTGCAGGGCAAAGTCCACACAGGCTTTGTCCTTGGCCCGGACGTTGATGCGGTAGTCGATGGAGTCCAGCAATCCCGTCTTGGGGTCCTGGGGGGCATAGTCCACAACGGTGGTGGTCCCGCCCACCACAACGGCGTCGGTGGTCTCATAGCCTGCGGTGTCCTGGTCCCCCACGTTGCACAGAGCGGAGAAGTGGGTGTGCTGGTCCACGCCGCCGGGCAGCACATACTTGCCCGCAGCATCAATTACCTGATCGGCGGGGAGGTCCAGGTGCTGCCCTACGGCCCGAATGGTCTCTCCCTCCACCAGAACATCACCCTGAAATTCTTCGCTGGCAGTCACAATGGTCCCGCCTTTAATTAAAGTACGCACAGTTTAGTCCTCCTCAAAAATTAAATCAGTCTCAGAAAAGAGGGGATATCCCAAAAACTGTTTTTTCTCCGGCCAGCCCCAGGTAGATGCCTTGCTGGTTCCCAGGCCCATATCCACCAGGGCTTCGGCCAACTTGACCGCGGGGGTGACTCCCTCCAGTACCGGCACGCCCAGCCGTCGCTCCAGGTCCTGGGCAAAGTCTACAAAGCCGGCGCAGCCCAGCAGAATGCACTCCGCTCCGTCCTCTCGGACGGCCTTCTTTCCCTCCAGGGCCAGGGCCTCCATCCCTCGCTCCGGGTCCCGGCCAAAATCCAGCACGCTCAGTCCGGTGGAGCGGATGGACCGGCAGAACTTCTCCGCACCGTAGGCGGACACCACGTCCTCGGTGACCTTGCGGGCCCGGTCCAGCACAGAGACAATAGAGAAATAGGGCGCCAAAAACTTGGCTGTGGTAATGGCGCTCTCGCAGATACCCAGCACCGGTTTGCGGGTGGCCTCCCGAGCCGCCTGGAGCCCCGGGTCGCCGAAGCAGGCGATGACAAAGGCGTCTGCCCCCTCCTCCCGATCTCCTTTGATGACCTCCTTGAGTACGCCGGGAACTGCCAAATACTCATCTACATAGCACTCAATGCTCTCCGGTCCCCACTGGGGGCTGACGGAGTAGACTTGGGTGCCCGGTCGGGCGGCCCGGGTTGCGGCCTCCTGGATGCTCTGGGTCATGGATAAAGTAGTGTTGGGGTTGATCAGCTTGATTTTCATAGTCCGCATCCCCTCCTAATTCATTTGATCCGTCTTTTGGATCAGCTCCATGAGTACACGGGTCCCACGTTCCAGGTCTTCGGGAGCGCTGTACTCGTCGATCCGGTGGCTGATGCCGTCCTTGCTGGGGATGAACACCAGAAGGGACGGAGTCAGCAGTGCCATATTGATTAGGTCGTGTCCCGCACCGCTGAACATATCCCTCCGGGTATAGCCCAGGCTGTCGCAGCAGTCCCGGGCCAGTTGCAGCAGGGTGGGGTCGCACAGGGTAGGGGGCTGACGGATTATCTCCTCCATAGTCAGCCCCTCCGGGCCGAAACATTCCAGCAAAAGGACCGCAATCTGCTCCATCTCCTCCATAGAGCGGTTTCTCAGTTCAATGACAAACTCTGTTTCGCCTGGAATCACGTTTACCGCGCCGGGAGATACTTTCAATGTCCCCACAGTACACACCATTTCAGGGTAAGAGGTACGCACCTGCTCCATCAGCCATGCAATGAGCCGGCTGGTTTTTTCCAGCGCATCGTCCCGCAAAGGCATAGGCGTACTGCCCGCGTGGTTGGCCGCTCCCCGCATTACTGCCTGGTAGCGCAGGATGCCTACGATCCCGCCTGCCACGCCAATCTGCTTTTGCTCCGCCTCTAAAATACCGCCTTGTTCAATGTGCAGTTCCAGATAACAGAGGTAATCCTCTGGGTTTTGCTGACAGGCGGCAACATCTGCCAAACTCAGGCCGTATTGGGGCAGCTTGGCCTCTATTGCTGAATCTATGGAAGCGCCCGCAAAGGCTTTGCTCCCAAAGGTTCCCCCAATCACATTGCCTTCCTCCTCTGTGAAGGCCACGATCTCCAGAGGATGCCGATTGACCCAGCCCGACTCCCTGAGCCGCCGAACACAGTCGATGGCGGCCAACACTCCGTAGGCGCCGTCGTAAATCCCGCCGCCGGGAACAGTATCAATATGGGAGCCGATACACAGTCGGCTTCCCTTGCCGGGCAACAGGCCCCGCAGGTTGCCCACCGGATCAATGCTGGTCTCCAGACCGGCCTGTTCCATCAGAGAGCGGACATATTCCCGGCCTCGGTCATATTCCGGGGAGTATGGCAGGCGAGTGGTCCCTACCCCCTCCTGGAAGCCGATCTGCCCCAGTTCATGGAGCCACTGCTCTAACTGCTTACCCATGGCAGCGCCCCATAAAGGCCGCAATCCGGTCGAAGCCCTGCTCCAGACTCTCCATCGACGCAGCATAAGACAGACGTATGTACCCCTCGCCAAACTCACCAAAAGCGGTTCCAGGCACCAGGACCACCTGCTCCTCCTCCAGCAGCCGCATGGCAAAGGTCTCACTGTCCAGTCCGGATTGGCGAATATCCAAGAAAGCGTAGAAGGTCCCCTGGGGCTTGGAGCAGGACAGGCCGGGAATGGACTCGATCCGATTCATCACATAGTCCCGGCGGATGCGGTACTGTTCCCGCATGTGTGCCAGATGTGTCTGGGGCCCGTTTAGCGCCTCGATTGCGGCGTACTGGCAAGGGGTAGAAGCGCAGGCGCTGGTATTCTCCTGGAGCTTGGTCATTTGACTGATGACCTCAGCGGGCCCAGCGGCAAAGCCTACCCGCCAGCCGGTCATGGCGTAGGTTTTAGACAGGCTGTCGATGACCAGGGTACGCTCCACCATGTCAGGCAGGGAGGCCAGACTGGTATACTCCGCGCCGTCAAAGAGAATGTGCTTGTAGACCTCGTCGGCCAGCACGGCCAGGTCAAATTCCTTAGCTACCTGAGCCAGCGCATCCAGAGCTTCCCGGCTGGCCACTGCACCAGTGGGGTTACAGGGAGAGTTCAGGATAATGGCCCGGGTACGGTCCGTCACGGCAGAGCGGATGGCCTCCACGTCCAGGTCAAAGCCTCGCTTGGGGTCAGTCTGGACCGAAACCGCTGTGCCGCCGCACATCTGAATCTGCTGTATGTAGTTGGTCCAGCAGGGCTCACTGACGATCACCTCGTCTCCTGGGTTCAGAATCGTTTTCAGGGCTAGGTAGAGAGCCCCCATTGCCCCGGGGGTCACTACAATTTGGGAAACAGGGTCGTACTCCAACCCCTCAGTCCGTTTCAGGTAGCTGGAAATAGCCTCCCGTAAAGTCAGTAGTCCCGCGTTGGCGGTGTATTTGGTTTGTCCCTCACGAATGGCCCGGCATCCGGCTTCCACCACATTTTCTGAGGCGGTGAAATCTGGCTCGCCCAAGGTAAAACTGAGTACCTGGTCATACTCTAACGCCTTGTTGAACATCTTACGAATTTTGGAGGGTTGAATCAATTTTGTGCTTTCTGAAATCTGAATCATGGTAAAGACTCCTTTCTGGATTTTGCCTGATTTTTACGCTCACGCAATTTTAAAATGGTCATTAAAACCCCAAACACCAAGGACAGCATAGCGGCAAAGACAATCCGGTAGTCTACTGGTAACAAAAAGCCCACGGTGTTGATGGGAATCCAAAACAAAGGGATAGTCTTAAACAGTGTAAAATCTACCAGTTCTCCCCAGTCCACCGAGTTTACCGCTTCCCGGACAGTTACCTGCCTGTTCTGAAGAAAATGTAGGTCGGCATAGTTGCCGCAGATCCTCATCAGTGCAGAGTGGAGTGGGGCAAAAAATAGGTTGTTAGTGCAGCTGGTAAAGAACGCGGCGGCCAGAGCGCTGCCATAGAAGGGCAGAAGGCCCACCTCCATAGCCCGGACAGTTCCCTCACTGAACACCCGGAACGCCAGGGTCACCCACAGCCCTCCAAATCCCCAGCTCGCCGCCTTAAACCAAGTAGCACGATTTACCGCCCATACTCCTTCCAGTATCCGGATAGAGAGCAGTTCCCCTGCAGTGGCATATATTGCAAATTGCACAAAACCGGCTATATAGGGAAACATCTGGTTAAAACGAGAAAATCCTCCCGTTACAGTTAAAAAAACGGATACTATTCCTAGAAAAGCATATAATATCATCCAAAATTTGTCATTTTTCTTCATAGAAGTGTTCCCTCCGTATGTGGCTATTATAACAAAATGGGACCCGCACTGATATTCAGCGCGGGTCCTATTTTGCTTCAACCTTCCGCTATAAAAAAGCTTTTCCTGGAGAATTATATACTTCTTTTGTGCCTGGAAATAATACTTTTATATAGTGGATAAGAAACAAAAAACAAAACTTAAATTTTAGTTTTTACTGCAATTCGTCAAAATTGACTTTGCTGGTGGAAATGGGCAAACATTGAAGCATTTGTACCCGATTACGAACATGCATCTTGGCATAGATACTCTGGAAATGCTTTTTCACCGTGTGGATGCTGATACTCAGTTGCTTAGAGATGTCGTCGTTGGACCAACCTTGTACGGCTAAATCCAGCATTTCGCCTTCCCGAGCAGTTAATCCATATTGGCGGCACAATTTTTCCTGATAGCCTTTCGCAAAGAAATAACGGGAATCTCCCTTTTTTGCCTCGTAAGCCAGACGGTACGCAAAGTGCATACGCAGCTGCTCCAGGACAAAGAGATCCCTGGGGGTAAATGGTGTCCCGCCTTCTTTGCGGTAAAGCCGCAGAAATCCCATAGGTTCCTCGCGGAATGCGATGCATAGCCCCGCAGAACAGCTCAAACGGTTAGGTTCCCAAAAGGTGCGGTATATTTCACTATCCCGGAGGCGGCTGCCCGGTTGTGAAATATCTTCCGCAAAGGTGCTGCGGTTCGTACTGTAAATCATCCAACGGAATGCGTCGTCCTTCCGCGTTTGATCCTTCCACATCTGTATCGACTGGAGAGGGAGATTGTACCCCTCGGTATCCAAAAACTTGAAGTCTCCGTTCTCTGTTACAGACAAACGCGAAAAAACCGCTGCATCGTAGGAAATCAAAAAGGGAAGCCAGCGGTTGAGAATGGCTTTCTGCATCTCCTCAACAGTGTAGATAAAGCTGATATTGTAGGCCACTTCATTGAGTAAAATCCACTCATTCTCCTCTAAAAATGCCATTGCGCACCTCCTCACCAAAAAACAGATGATGAAGCAGTATATCATATGAATAGGTATTTATCAAGTCGCTATGCAGCAAAGCAAAAGATTCGCGTCCCACCGTGAGATTTCATTTTTTATGAGCTGTAGTATTGCGGTCTGCCTATGGTGGCAAAACCGGCTTTCCCGGTAATGACCACGTTGTTGTAGCTGC
>CANPFP010000066.1 GCA_947573385.1 uncultured Bacillota bacterium
CCGTCATGGGGCATATAGCTCCAATCGGTCTGGCCGCCGACCTCGATGTTGGACAGCAGGAAAATCTTCGTGCTCAAACCGCTGGCCCCGCTGTTGACGGTCATACTGGTGCCGGAACCGGGGCGATAGGGGATTTTCACCTGCTTAATCTGATTGCGGATTTGCTCGTCAATCAGATTCAGAAATGTGCTGTTCAGATAGCTACGGATGGTACTGTTGGCGTAGTCGTTGACGTTGGAACTGTGCCACTGGCGGCTCTCGTACAGGTCTTTCATCAACAACCATGTGCCGTTGCAGGACTCGTCGTAGATGGACGATGGCTTCCCCTGCTGGACAACGATGAAGTCCCGCAGGGTGCCATTGACTTTAATCTTGACGATACTGCCAACGGCTTTGCTGCTGAGGGCAACTGATGCCATGTCTTTTCCTCCTTCAAAATTTATTGCCACGGCGGTATGTCGGCCGGCCTCGGGACAGGCGAAAAGGCGCCGGATTGCTCCTGCGCCCTGTGCTGCTTTTTGTAGATGTTCTGCATCTGCTTTACTCGCCGCTTCGCCCGAACCTCCCTCGTCGAGTTGATTTTCCGGTGGACGGGAACCTTCTCGCCGATGATTTTCTCGACCTGCTTAGCATACTTCGTCCGTAAGGCGTGAGTGTCACCGTGGGCCGCATGAGCGTCCCATGAACCGAACTTTTCGAGTATCTTTTCTTTGGTGATGTTCCCGGCGGGATACTCGACCCGCCATATCTTGATGTTCTTCTTGATCCTGTCGATACCGTCCCTGCGGAGCTTCTGGACAACACCGCCGGTCTCGGTCAGGTAGCTATGGAATCCCAGGAAGTCGATGCCGTTCCTCAGAGGGAAGATGCCGGTCTTCTCGTTCAGCTCCAGGCCGTAGCTGCCCATGAACACCCGGAAGTCTGCCAGCAGATTCTTCAGGAACTCCTTCGACGGGTGGATGGCGAGAAAGTCATCCATGTACCGGCCATACTTCTTGACGCCGTATTTCTCCTTGACGATGTGGTCAAACTCGTCCAGGAACAGCAGGGCGAGTAACTGGCTGGTCTGGTAGCCAAGGGGCAGCCCCGCCGTGGTGTCGATGTAGATGCACAGCAGCTCATAAATCTGCGGGTCTACTCCCCGGCGGTCAAGCAGGGCCTTCAGCTTCACCTTCAGCTTGTCATGGTCGATGGAGGCGAAGAAGTGGTGGACATCGCATTTCAGCACCCAGCCTTCGGCTGTGCCGTACTGCCGGTAGTAGTCCACCATGAACTGCTTCAGCCGCATCAGACCGTCATGGGTTCCTTTTCCCTTCTGGCTGGCGTAGTTGTCACGGATAAAGCTCTTCGTCACGGCTTCGTACAGGATGTTATCGGTCACGGCATGGAGCACAACCTTGTCCACGAACGCCGGGGCCTGGACGAGCCGCTTCTTCGGCTCGTAGACGTAGAAAGTCTCGAATTTTCCTGGGATATAGGTCTTCGACGCAAGTATACGGGACAGCTTCTCGGTACAGGCCAGGGCGTTCGCCTCATACTGGGCGGTGCTGACCTTTTTGCGCTTCCCGCTTCTGGCCTCCAGGTAGGCGGCATACAACACGTCAAAAGCGCACATTTCCTGATAGGTCATTCAACCATTCCTTTGCTTCCGCCGGCCGGGGTGTAGGGGAAGCTCCCGACCGGCCCTCATGCCTAACGCCGGCCCTCCTTCCCCCAGGCAGCCAACGGCACCCCCGGCGGGGGTGGCTGGCCTCGGCGTGATGTGTTCGTCGTCGCCCCGTGGCGCAGAGCGGCGACAGGATATGACTCCCTTTGATGATGGCGTACTGCTTTCGCCCCCTTGCGGGGGTTACACGTCTCACATTCCATCAGAGCGGGGCGGATGCCATAGGAGTTCGAGCAGTTGTTCGTGTTGTTGGAGTTGCCATTGGAGTTCACGTTCCAAGCGTTGTTGGAGTTGTTGGTGTTCGGGGAGCGGAGCCACCAGTTGGCGGCCGAAAACGAGTCATACCCTTGATACAAGGCGGGCGCCACCGCCGGGTATCCCTACTGTGTGGGGCGGGTCTGCCTCTCGGCGTTGTACTGGCGGATCGCAGCCTTCACGACCTCGACCTGCCGCTTGTCTGCCTGGGCCTGAGCCTCCTCCCTCAGCTTCCGGGCCCTTCCTCCGTCGTTCTTTCTCCAGGAGGCGGCCATATACTTCACGTCCGTGACCTTCTTCGTCCAGACGCCGGACTTCTTCACGCTGATGATGTGCTCCTCGACGCAAATCTGGATGTACTCCAGGAGCAGGGTGCAGCCGTCCAGAACGTCGTCTATCTTCTTGAGCCGTACGTCATACTCGGTCTGGAAATGCTTATTGTTCGCAGAATGGACATCCCGAACGATGTTCTTGGCAATCTGCCGCATATCCTCGCCGTAGAGCCGGAACTTGCTCTTGGTGAAGCCCTCGTTGCTCTTTTCGTCTAATTGGTGTGTGACCATGGAGCACACCGACCTGACCTCCCGGATGTCATCGAGCTCGGCGATACGCTTGATAATCGCCCGAACGTCACGCTGGCTGACATCATCGGACACGATCCTTGTCGCCTGATTGGTGTATCGCAGGAGCTCCCTCGCCCTGTTGCCAAGCAGGTATTCCTTTTCAGCCATTTCCGCATCCTCCTTTCGGGCAGCGCCCGGTCATGACGGCGGCCAAATCTTCGGGCCTGCCGTAAAAGATGCAGCAATCGGTCTTGATGGTCAGCCTCCCATAATTTTGACTGTGGG
This sequence comes from uncultured Bacillota bacterium, assembly GCA_947573385.1. GTDB lineage: Bacteria > Bacillota > Clostridia > Oscillospirales > Oscillospiraceae > Lawsonibacter. Next base: position 2,770 of record CANPFP010000066.1, read on the forward strand.
TGATGCCGGTAATGACAAGATCGGTCGTGCGTCCATGGTCACACAAATCGCAGGGTGGCTCCACCGATGTGAACAGGTTCCCGATGATGCAGGACAGCTCATTCGGTGGCCGGGAAAATGTTACTTCCTCCATCAGAACTCAAGCCTTTTCTGGTTGGTGTTCCAGACACCAGTAACCACCAGCCCGGTCAGGCTGTCGAAGGTGACGGTGAACGGGTTGCCGGACACATCGGTGTTATACATCAGCTCCAGCAGGGACAGCCGGGAGTCCATGGCAGCATTGAGGTTCTGGAGGAACGGGTGGGCCTCCATGTCCCCGTTGTGGAGGTCGATGAGCTTCTGGGCCTCCACGAGGAACTGGGGCAGCATGACCACGACGCAGTATTCCTTCACGTCCTCCGCCGTCATGAACGCCTCCGGGGAGTAGTCGATGATGACCGTGGCCCCCTCGCCGACGGTGATGCTGATGGGGAACCGGCGGGTGTCGATGCCGTTCTTGGAGTAGGCGCTGACCCACTGAGGGTAATCCCCCAGGGTGCCGTAGTACAGCAGTACCTCTTCCCCCTCCAGGTCACGGGCAAACACACCGAACTCCCTGATCCAGAAACCGTGGTCCAGGCCGCCGTTCAGGTCGGACCGGTACTCCACCGTCATGTGGACGGTATCGCCGTCGTACATGGGCTCGTTGGAGGTGGCGGCGGCCACCGGCTCAACAAGGTCCTGGAGCTCGCCGGGAAACAGCCCATCCGGGCAGATACCGGACCCTACCATGGTCCGGGTGAGGGTGAGGGGCATCTTCTCGGCCAGGATTTTGGCAATCAGGGCCCGCCCCCGCTTGGTGGTGGTGCAGCCGTAGTTCTCGTTCTCAACGGGGTTCATCGGGTCAATAACCATGGGGTTCATGCAAATTCCTCCTTCAATTCTGGTAGTCTTGTCTCCATGATAGTGCCGTGCGAAGCAGCAGAAAAGCGGCCCACCGTGGCCGCCTGGATTTCGGTATCAAAGTCTTTCAGCGTGGGGAGCCGGGTCTCCATGATGGTGCCGACCATGGCGGCGGAAGCGTGGCCCACCACGGCGGCGATCCCCAGGTCCGGTTCGATGACCGGGAGCTTCGTGATACTCAGGCCCCGCCCGATGACCGGGACGACGGAGATGACGGCGGCCGGGAGCTCCGGCTCCAGCTCCGGGAGCTTCGTGATAGCCATTCCCCGGCCCATGACCGGGGTGACGTGCAGCTCCGACTCCATGGGCGGAGACTCCGTGGTGGCCGTGATGTGGATGCCCACGCCGGCGGCCTTGATGATGGGGGCGCTCAGCAGGTTCTCCGCATGGTCTTCCGGGCTGAGGATGCCAGCGTCCAGGAACATGACCGCCGGGTACTCCGGGTCCTCGTGGTAGTACAGGGGCTTCTCCCAGAACATACGGAAGGCCCGGATGAGGTCTGGGTAGGTGCAGGTGTTCGTGTTCTTCAGGACCTTGTAGAACAGGTACTTCCGGTAGGTTTCATCGTTGATGGGCTCGCCGGGGTTGACGAAGCTGGAGAGCTCCCCGGCCTCCGCCCGGCTGAGGACCACGATGTCCCCCACGCCGTCAAGCTGAGAGCCGACGGCGGTGCTGATGGAACGCTGCGTCCGCAGGTCCTCATAGAAGTCCGCTACGTCCTGGAGTTGTTCAGCGATGACCTCCATGACGGCCTCGATGTTCGGCTGGCCCTTGAACTGCTCCACGAGGTCAGCTTTCAGGCTGGCGAAGTAGTCAACCACTGATGACCACCTCGATCCTCTCCTCCGACAGGATGGCCCGTTCCCTGGGCGTTACGGTGATGCTGCGCTGGTCCAGCGTGGCCGGCTTGCTCTCCCCCACCGCCATGGTGATGTCTGCGTAGTCCATGCCGGTGACGGTGGAGTACAGGGCGCCCAGGAAGAGCTTCTGCGGGACGACATCGGAGCCGGTGTCCAGCGTGTCCATCCTGTCCAGGATGGCGGCCTTGATGAGGTCGGCATAGTTGGACGGCAGCGTGGAGCTCCGGCTCATGGTGACGCCCACCCTCATCCAGACCTTCAGGTAGGTCGGGCGGTTGAAGCGGACGGTAATCTCTTCGCCGTACTCGCCGGGGACCGAGACTTCCACAGAGCCGAAGGTGTTGATGCCGCCGGCCTTCGTGTTGAGTATCTGGCGGGCGATTTCGTTGGCGTCTCCGCCGTCCACCACGACCTCGACGGAGTGGGGCCACCGGCCCATGTCATCGACCTCGTTGGAGTCGTTCTCATAGGGGGCCACCGATGTGACGCCCTGACAGTTGTCCAGGATGGCGCTGCGGATACTCTCCAGCATCCGGGAGGACATAGAGAAAATCTTATCCGCATACGACTGGCGGAACTCGGTATCGGTTTCCGTGAGCTGGCCGGCGATGTAGGAGCCCACGTTCACCACGCTTTGGAGCCCAGGCACAGCCTTGACGATTTTCGTGATGACGCCGTTCGGGAGAAGGATGTCCCCCGCCTCTTCGGTGGCGAAGGTGATGACGCTGCCCACGGTATCGGTGGTCAGGTTCTCGGACAGCAGCAGGACGTTGGCAGAAGCCTCATCCACCGCCTCGATGCGAAGCAGGGCCGCCTCTTCATCGACGGATACCAGGAAGGCGTCGTCGTTGATGGCGGCCGATAGAGCTTTTAGAACGTCCGTGGTGGTCGGGGTTCCCGTGGGGGTGATAGAGTATGGGTTCCCGTTCAGGGCCACCGTGAAGACGCCGGAGAGCTGCGTGGATGTGACCTTGACGGCTGCTTTGTTGAAGGAGCTGCGGGTTATCTCCTTCTGTTCGCTGATGACGAGCTGCGTAGCCGGGTTGGTATCGGAGGCAATCAGCGTCCCGGACGGGATGACGGTGCCGTCGATGCCGGTACAGAGGACGTGGTAGTAGGACGGCGCCGGGGAGCCCCGTGTGGAGCCCCCGTACTGGGCCGCATTGTCCAGGCTGATACCTTCCGCCGTGGCCGGGTACTGGGAGTAGTAGATGTCGCTGCCGTACTCCCAGAGCTCGGCGATCTTATCGGCCACATTGGTCAGAAGGTGGTTCAGGAGGGATTGGGGGTTCTGGCGGGTGTTTATCCCCAGCTTCTCCGTCAAGGAGCTGTGCATCTCCTCCAGGATGACATCCAGCCGCTTGATGTTGGGGCCTTTGGGGGTCAGGCCATAGTCAGGCACAGATTTTCACCTCTTTCTGGAAAATTTCATCCTCGACGGTGAAGACGACGATGATTTCCGCCTCCCTGGTGCGTGGGTCCGGGATGATGTCAGCCTTCGTGACGCTGGTCACTCCCTCCACGCCCAGCACGAGGTCCCGCAGCAGGAAGCGGATTTTCGTCAGGTTCGGGTTCTTGATGAACACCTCCTCGAAGTACGGGAAGCCCAGGGTTGGCCCCAGCCGCCACTCGGCCAGGAACCATTTGAGGCGGATGAGGACAGCCTGAGCGACGCTCTCGGTCGGAACGATGTCCCCCACGGGGGTGATTTCCAGGTCCCCGTCTGGCGTGATTTTGAAGTCCACCATACGGATCACCCCCCGATAAACACGTCGCCGCTCCCATCCTGGACAGAGCCTCCGATGGAAACGGCATCGCCGATGCGGGCCGCCGGGCGGCCGTTGATGAAGACTGAGGAGCTGCCGGCGGCAATCACGTCCTGGTGGCCGGGGTGGGAGACGCAGCCATGGGAGGCGTAATGGTCTCCGACCCGGCCAGCGCCACGGCCGTTGATTTTGACATCGGAGCTGTACTCCACCAGGGGGACCGGCGGGCAAGCGTCGTGACCGGTGCAGCAGTCCCCTTGCCGTGTAGCGTTCATGGTCATTACCTCCTTCCGCTAATTCAGATTGACGGTGCCGCCCTGGGTGGTCAGGCTTCCGTTGATGGTGACATCCCCGTCGATGACCACGCCGCTGGGCTTTATCGTGACCGTGGTGCTCTCAGCCTTGATGACCACGGCGTTCTCATCACAAGCCTTCTGAACGCCGGGTCCAGGCTTGACGAAGAGGCCCACCAGGGCCACGCTGTTGGTCAGGTCGTACCGCAGATTGGTGGCGGTCTCCCGGCCATACATCCAGAAGTCAAGCGACTGCTCGGCGGCGAAGAGGATGCACCCATCCCCCGGCTTTACCGGGTAGGCGATGGATGCCTTCTGGCCCGCCCCCTGCGGGAAGTAGACGGGGACCCCGGCGATATTCGGGTAGTCCATCTTGCTCCCGTCCGGCTTGGTGTACTTCATCTTCGGGGACACCGTGGCGAGGCAGGTTGCCGGGTCGAAGTCCACGATGGAGCCGGGGATGGCCGTGTGGATGCAGTTGACGGCACCCTCCGCCATCTGCTGGAGCCGTTCAACGAGCTCTTGCATCATATCAGCCGCTCACCTCCAGAAGCCGGGCCGTACAGGCCCAGGAGCCCTCCACGTTGTCCCCCTCGATTTCCAGCGAGTAGACCCGGAAGAAGCCCGTGACCATCTTGCTCTCCAGCTTGACGTAATCGTCGATGTTGATTGCTGCGTTCATCAGGTACTCCACGTCCCACCCGTGCTGGGCCTTCGAGGTGTCCTTGTCATCGGATACCTGTATCTGCTTCGGGATGCCCAGGAGCCCGGTGTCCGGGCTCAGGACGTAGACCTCCTTCGACATGACATCCCCAGGCTTTTTGACCTGGAGGACGCCATTCTGTATCGACCACTGAAGGCTGCTGCAATCACAAGCCTTGGTCAGGACATCCTTGGCCGGGCCGACGAAGCTGAAACCGTTGGGCAGGTCCACGAACTCGGCGTTGTAGGAGAACGTGACGGCCACGCCCATCTGGTCGGCTGCGTCCTGGATGAGGGTCTTCGTATTCACGGTGCCGGAGTAGGAGACGGAGGCGTAGGTGTCCCGGACCTCGATGCGGTTGTCCACCAACTCAAGCTGGGTGCAGCGATCCGCCCCGTCCAGCGACGTGCTGGTGTAGGTGACGACCCCGGTGAAGATGAGGGGCATGACGGAGCCGTACCCCGCCTTCAGGGATACCACGCAATCGTCCTTGCTGAGCTCTGCGAGGTGCTGGGGGTTCAGGTTCCAGATGGAGACCTTGCCGGTGTTCTGGCTCTTGAGGTCCGCTTTCTGGAAGGAAAAGGAGACATGGAGGGGTGTTGGCCCTTCCCCTATCTCGAAGCCTATCTGTCCGGCCTGACCAGCGATTAGGCGGTACTGGCGGTCGAAGTTTTGCAAGGCTGTCGCCTCCTTTGCTCGGCTTTCTTTTAATAATTTTCTTTCTATATAAAGGGTTATGGTTAGGTTTGGTTTGGTTACGAGCGGATTTCCACCGGATGTCCTGCGGACGGTCGTGCGGACGAGACGTGGGACAAAAATCAAAAGGGTACGAAAAACGGAGAAAAAGGGAGGATGAGCGAGATTTTCAGGTTTTGGCCTGTCTCGCTCACCCTCTATGGCTGAGATGCCCTTTTCCCCTACCACCACGCTTTTTCGGGATGATGGATGGATTTGTGGCGGATGCCGTGTTGGACGACGTTTGGACCGTCCGCAGGATGTCCCACGGAAAATCCACGGAAGAAATTACTGGACCGGGGCGAAGATGAAGCTGGCCCGGCCTTCCCTAAAATCCGCCCGGCCCACCTTGTCCAGCTCGGTCATGACACCGAAGACGCCCATGGGCAGCTCGGCCACGCCGTAGTAGAACACGTTGAGGGGGAACCGGGGGACGACCTTCACGCCCATGACGATGGGCTCGCCCAGGGCGTCGGACAGGCCGAAGCTCCAGTAGCCGCCGGTGTCATTGTAGGTGAAGCGGATGAGGTACTGCTTCCCGTTCAGGACGATGCGGGACACGCTGTCGTTCATATCGGGGACCTCGATGATGATATAGTCCATGCTGCACCTCACTTCATGAGACCCATGCCGGCGGCGGCGGAGTACAGGATGGACCCAGACTTATTGCCGCCACCGGATGAGCCCCCGCCGGAATTAGAACCCGATCCAGAGCTGGAGCCGGAGCCCGAGCCACCCCCGCTGGACCCCTTGGATGTGCTGGCGGTCCCGGCGGAGGCAGCGGAGGCTCCGCTCTTTCCGTAGCTGTCCGGGATGGTGGCCGTTTTCGTGGCCGTGACCCGGACCTTCTTGAACTTGATGGGGATTTCCATGGCCTCCATCATGGCGTTGGTCTTAGGGATGCTGAGGCTGAGGATAGCCATGTCGGTGTAGGTCTCGGAACTGGTGGTGACGGTGATGAGCTTCTTCTGGAAGTACAGGGATTTGAGCCGCTTCACCACTTCCGCCACCCGGTCGCCCGAATTGCCGAACCGCTTGGCCCAGGTCACGGGCCTGTTGCTGACCAGCAGGGTCATGTCCAGGGTTTCCGGGGACAGGATGATGGTGTCGCTGACGGCAAAGCCGGTCTCTACCGAATACTCCGGGACGGTGGCGTCATACGCCTCGGTCGAGCTCATGAGAGCGTCGAACTCGATGCCGTCCACACTCACGGGCTGCATAGCTCTTCCCATACCCTGTCACCCCCTTGCGAATTGCAGGGCCCGAGCCATCTCGCTGGTGGAGTCGTCGGCGGCCTTGTCCATGGCCTCCGAGCTCTTCTCCTGGCCCGCCCGGTCCCCGTTGAACTGGTTGTCGATGTTGACATTCTGCGTGATGCTGACGGATTTGCTGTCATTGCCGCCGCCGACCTTGGACACGGTTTCGGGCTGCACCACGTTGGCCTGGGTCATAAACGAGAGGTCCCCGCTGAAGCCCTGGAGGAAGCTCTTGAGCTTTTCCTTCCCCGCTGCGATGCCCTGGACAAAATTGCCCAGGTCAGATACCGGCGCAATCTTCGGATTGAAGGTCATGCCGTCGTCCTTCATGGAGCCCAGCATTTCGTTCGCCTTGGTCTTGGCCGCCTTGATGCCGCCCAGCAGGTTGCCCACCATGCCGGTGACGGAGCCGCTGTTGTCTTCGAGGTTCATGCCGTCGGACATACCTGCGGCGATCTCCTCGACTGCGTTGCGGACCCGTTCCTTCCCCGCTGCGATGCCCTGGGTCATCAGGTCAATCATATCGGGCATATAGGTGTGGAAGTCACTCAGGGGGCCGTCCTCCGGCTCGGAGAAGCCGAGGAACGATTTAATCTTGTCGGCCACACCCTTGACGGCCTCTCCGACCTTGCCCACCGCCCCGGTGATGCCGTTGACGATGTTGTCCACGATGTCGGAGCCCCATTTCAGGGCTTGCTCGGGAAGGGCTGTAATCCAGTCGATGGCGGCCTGGAAGCCGTTCACGATGGCGTCTTTGATGCCAGTGACCTTTTCCACGATGACATCCCAAACGCCCTGGAAAATACCGGCGAAGAAGTCGATGACCGCCCCCCAGATGGTGGTGATGGTATCCCACGCACCGCTGAGGATGGCGACGAGCATTTCCCACGCCGCCGCAGCCATATCCTTGATGGCGTTCCAGGCCCCTTCCCAGTTGCCGGTGAAGACGTTCGCCAGGAAGTCGATGAGGGCCGATAGGTAGTCGAGGAACGGCTGGATGAGCGAGATGAGGGTATTCCATAGGATGCTGAACACGGCGATGATGGTAGAGCCCCAGGTGTCCCAGAAGGCTTTCAGGGCCCCGAAAATGGTCTGGGCCGCAGATACCAGGGCGTTCCACAGGGTCTCGCAGAGCTGCTTGATGCCTTCCCACAGCTTGGAGAAGGTTTCCATGACCTGGGCCCCATTCTCCTTCCACCAGCCGGACAGCGCACCGAAAATCTGCTTGGCCGCTCCGACGATGGCCTTCCAGATGCCCAGAAGCGTATCCTTGACCGCCTCGCCGTTCTCGGCCCACCAGTCGGACAGGGCGCCGAATATGGCCTGGGCCGCCCCCTGGAGGGTCCCCCATATCGACAGCAGGAAGTCCTTGATGGTGCTCCATGCCTTCTGGATGGTGGCCCTGGCCTCGTCAGCGTCGATGCCGGCTTTCTCAAAGAGAGCGCCTATCACGCTGTTGTCCCCATTCATGAAGGCGATGAAGTCCTGCACGATGAGGGCCAGCATAAGCACGACGGCGGCGATGGCAAATACCTTCAGGTTGACGTTGCCGAGACCCTTGCCGATGAGCTTGAGCCCGTCGGCGATCTTCTGGAAGTTGACGATGGCGAGCGTGGCCCCGATGGTCACGCCCAGAACGCCGATGATTTTCTCGGCCCCACCTATCTTGGCGGCGAAGTCATTTAGCTTCTGCACCCCGTCCCGCAATACCGTGAGGCCCTTCGCTCCGAAACTGATGACCTTTTGGAATGTGGGCATGAAGAACTGACCCACGAGGGTCTTGATTTCCTTCAGCTTGGATTGGAACTGAACGACGGTGCTCTTGTAGGAGCCGAGGCTGCGTT
>CANPFP010000067.1 GCA_947573385.1 uncultured Bacillota bacterium
TTTTTCACAAAAATCCGTCATCGCGCATTGACACAGCGGCGGACTTTACGGTATAATCTCTTCCAGAGAGAGCAAAGGCGCCCCCTCAGGGGGTGTCTTTGCTCTTTTTATGTCAGGTATTATCTCAATTAGCGGGCCTTGGGCCGAAAGGAGCACAGAATGGAAGGATACACCAGAGAGGAGATCCTCCGCCTGATCCAGGAGGAGGACGTCCAGTTTATCCGGATGCAGTTTACCGATCTCTTTGGACAGCTGAAAAATGTGGCAATTACGGTATCGCAGATTGAGCGGGCACTGGACGGGGAGATCATGCTGGACGGCAGTTCTATCCAGGGCTCCGTCCGTGTGGAGGAGTCCGACCAGTATTTGAAGCCGGATTTGAATACGTTCGCCATCCTGCCCTGGCGTCCGCAGTATGGCAAGGTGGCCCGGATGATCTGCAATGTCCACAACCCGGACGGCTCTCCCTTTGCCGGAGATCCCCGGAACGTGCTGAAGCAGGCACTGCAGACGGTAGAGGATATGGGACTGGCCCTGAATGTGGGGCCGGAGCTGGAGTTTTTCCTCTTTCTCACTGATGAGGAGGGGAATCCCTCTACCAGGACCGCCGACAGAGCGGGATACTTTGACCTTGGTCCCCTGGATCACGGCGAGAGCACCCGCCGGGAGGTGGCTCTGGCGCTGGAGAAGATGGGAATCGGGGTGGAGGCCAGTCACCACGAGGTCGCTGCCGGACAGCACGAGATAGACCTGAAATACGCGGATGCCCTTACTGCCGCCGACAACATTATGACTCTCAAACTGGCTGTGAAGACCCTGGCCCAGAAGAACGGACTCCACGCCACCTTCATGCCAAAGCCCCTGCGGGATGCGGCGGGCAACGGGATGCATATCAACCTCTCTCTGTTCCGTGAGGGACGGAATATGTTTTATGACGAAAGGGATCCACAGAGATTGTCCCTTCTGGCCCGGCAGTTTATCGCGGGCCTTCTGGAGCACGCCCGGGGATTCTGTGCGCTGGCCAATCCGCTGGTGAATTCCTACAAACGAATGGTGGCGGGCTACGAAGCTCCCTGCTGCCTGACCTGGTCCTCCGGCAACCGCTCTGCGCTCATCCGAATTCCCGTTTCCAGAGGGCAGGGGACCCGCGTGGAGCTGCGGAGCCCCGACCCCACCTGTAATCCCTATCTGACGCTGGCGGCATGTCTCGCTGCGGGGCTGGACGGCATCCGGCGGGAGCTGGCGCCGCCGCCGGAGATTGCCGGAAACCTCTACCACATGTCGCCGGAAGAGCTGGCGTCGCGGGGAATCCGGAATCTGCCCTCGTCGCTGGAGGACGCCCTCCGAGCCATGGAGGCGGATCCGGTGGTAATAGAGGCGTTGGGGCCTTATGCTGCGCGGTATATTGAGGGCAAACGGCAGGAGTGGGAGGAATACCGAACACAGATATCCCAGTGGGAGCTGGACCGCTGCCTGATTACATGGTGAGCCGCAGATGGAGCGAGCGATTGTCGCTTTTGCAGATGAGCGCATCCGGCAAAAGAGCCTGTGCCTGCTGAGCAGGGAGGGCTGGGAAACCATGGTCTGCGCTTCCGGTGCGGAGGTGATCCGCATGGCCCGGCAGCTGGGCAGCGCCATGGTAATCTGTGGCTTTCACCTGCCGGATATGACGGCGGATACCCTGGCGGTAGAGCTGCGGGGAACAGCGGTGCTGCTGGTCATAGCCAGGGCTTCCTATCTGGACCTGTGCGGCGGAGAAAATCTCTACAAGCTGCCTCTGCCCGCCACACATGCTGAGTTCATGGCCTCGTTAAGGCTGCTTTGGGATTTTGAGAGCACACATCTCCGCCACCCTGTTTCCGGGAGAGGAGAAGAGGCCCAGCAGCTGATCCGGAAGGCCAAGGAGCTCCTCATGGATGTAAACCGCATGAGCGAGGAGGAGGCCCACCGGTTTCTCCAGCGCCGGGCCATGGACAGCGGCATGAAGCTGGCGGAGGCCGCCCGTTGGGTTGTGGAGTCTTACAATGTATGACGTTGGGTGAATTGTATAATTTTGCAAAAGTTTTTTGTGTAGATACTCTAATATCTTGTATCCCCCTCTATTGACGGAGCTGCCGGCGCCGTGGTAAAGTGTACCCATCACAAGGGCAAAGGCGTCCTGAGAGCGTGACTCTCGGACGCCTTTGCCCGTTTCATTTAAGGAGGGAGTACTATGTATTCATCTGTCAGCACCATCTGGGTTCTGCTGGGAGCGGCTCTGGTCTTCCTGATGCAGGCGGGCTTCGCCATGTGCGAGGCAGGCTTTACCCGAGCTAAGAACACCGGCAATATCCTGATGAAGAACCTCATGGACTTCTGCATTGGCACACCTACTTACTGGCTTCTGGGCTTTGGATTGATGTTTGCCGGGTCCGGGGCCATCATCGGAGGGCTGGACCCCTTCGTCCGAGGGGACTATTCCGCCGTCCTGCCCGCCAGGGTGCCCCTGTTTGCCTACCTCATTTTCCAGACGGTCTTCTGCGCCACGTCGGCCACCATCGTCTCCGGGGCTATGGCGGAGCGGACCAGGTTCATTTCCTACTGCCTCTACTCTTTCTGCATCTCCGCCTTCATCTATCCCGTTTCCGGCCACTGGATCTGGGGCGGCGGCTGGCTGAGCCGATTGGGATTCCATGACTTTGCGGGTTCCACGGCGGTTCACATGGTGGGCGGCGTGTGCGCCTGCATCGGCGCAGCTATCCTGGGTCCCCGGATCGGCAAATACGACGACCAGGGCAGGCCCCGGGCCATCCTGGGCCACAGTCTGTCCCTGGGCGCTCTGGGTGTGTTTATCCTCTGGTTCTGCTGGTTTGGTTTCAACGGCTGCTCCACCGTGGGCATGGAGGGGGATGATGTGATCGTCAGCGCGGGGCTGATTTTTGTCACCACCAACATGGCCCCGGCGGTGGCCAGTGTCGTGACTATGATCTACACTTGGGTTCGCTACAAGAAGCCGGATGTGGGCATGACCCTTAACGCCGCCCTGGCGGGGCTGGTGGCAATCACCGCCGGCTGCGACGTGGTCTCCCCGGCGGGAGCCGCCGCCATCGGAGCCATCGCCGGACTGCTGCTGCCTGTCTCCGTGAATTTCTTCGACTCCGTTTTGAAGATCGACGACCCGGTGGGTGCGATTTCCGTCCACGGCATCTGCGGCGCAGCGGGGACCATCCTCGTCGGCCTCTTCTCCACCAGCGAGGGTCTGCTTTACGGCCACGGCGCCCATTTCCTCCTGATCCAGTGTCTGGGCGCAGTCTGCACGGCCCTCTGGGCGGCGGTGATGATTACCATCGTTTTCCTGGTCATCAAGCACACAATCGGGCTTCGCGTCTCCCAGGAGGAGGAGCTGAAGGGCCTGGACATCACGGAGCACGGCCTGCCCTCCGCTTACGGTGGCTTCGCCTTCGTCTACGACGATACGCCGGACGGCCTGCCGGTCCCTGCAGCGCCCGAAGCCGTTCCCCTGCAGGAGGCGGTACCGGTGGAGACCGTGCCCCCCGCCGTCTCCGTCGAAGCATCCCGGGGCGGCGTGAAAATAACCAGAGTGGACATTCTCTGCAAGATGGAGCGATTCGACGCGCTGAAGCGGGCCATGTTCAATATCGGCATTACAGGCATGACGGCAACCAATGTCATGGGCTGCGGCGAGCAGCGAGGCAAGACGGAGGGCTACTTCCGGGGCGCCAAGGTGGAGGCCACCATGCTGCCCAGCATCCAGGTGTCCATCGTGGTCAGCAAGGTGCCGGTGAGTCTGGTGGTGGAAACCGCCCGGAAGGTGCTGTACACCGGCGCTTTCGGTGATGGAAAGATTTTCGTTTACAACGTGGAAAATGTGGTGAAGGTACGCACTGGCGGGCAGGGCTATGACGCTCTCCAGGACGAAGAGGCAAAATAAATCGGTGCGTATGTGAATGGAGAACATTCGTCCGCAGCGCATAAATGCACAAAGAGTGCTGACACAAAAAGAAATCTTTTGGCGCAGTTACTGAAAACGGGAGAATAGCCCGATATTTTCAGGAAAAAGCGTTGACAGCTGCGTATTTTTGCACGTATAATAAAAAATATGAGAGAGCAACGGGGCCTCCCAAGGGGTCCCGTTGCTCTTTTTTATTTTGCCAGCGAACGGAGTGTTTTTTATGTCATTTGTGTCTCCGCTGTACAACTCCCGGTTTGAGCACGACGCCTGCGGCATTGGCGCGGTTGTGGACATCCGGGGACGAAAATCCCATGGGACGGTGAACAGCGCTTTAAAAATTGTGGAAAAGCTGGAGCACCGCGCCGGAAAGGACGCCGCCGGAGAGACCGGCGACGGCGTGGGCCTGCTGCTCCAGGTGCCCCACAGGTTGATGGTAAAAGCCACCGGTAACCTCGGAATCGCTCTGGGGGGTGAACGGGATTACGGCGTGGGGGTGTTCTTCTTCCCCCAGGACAGGGTCAGGCGGGCCCAGGCCCAAAAGATGCTGGAGATCATTGTGGACAAGGAGGGACTGGAGTTCCTGGGCTGGCGGGACGTGCCGGTCCATCCGGAGGTGCTGGGGGAGAAGGCGAGAAGCTGTATGCCCCATATCTGCCACTGCTTCGTGAAGCGCCCGGAGGACTGTGCCCGGGGTCTGGAGTTCGACCGGAGGCTGTATGTTGTCCGGCGGGTATTTGAACAGTCCAATGTCAATACCTATATCCCCTCTTTCTCCAGCCGGACGATTGTCTATAAGGGAATGTTTCTGGTGGAGCAGCTGCGGCAGTTCTATGCCGATTTGACGGACCCGGACTGTCAGAGCGCCATCGCCCTGGTCCACTCCCGTTTCTCCACCAATACCTCCCCCTCCTGGGAGAGGGCGCACCCCAACCGGTATATTCTCCACAACGGGGAGATCAATACCATCCGGGGAAATGCGGACCGGATGCTGGCCCGGGAGGAGACCGTCTCCTCTCCCGTTATGGATGACGATATGGATAAGATTCTGCCTGTTGTGGACCAGAACGGGTCAGACTCCGCTATGCTGGACAACACCCTGGAGTTCCTGATGATGAACGGTATGGAGCTGCCTCGGGCCGTCATGCTCTGCATCCCGGAGCCGTGGGCTAAGGATAAGCGGATGGACCGGGAGAAGCGGGATTTCTACCACTATTACGCCACCATGATGGAGCCCTGGGACGGGCCCGCCGCCATCGTCTTCTCTGACGGCGACACCGTGGGGGCGGTGCTGGACCGGAACGGACTTCGGCCCTGCCGGTGGTATCTCACAGACGATCAACAACTGATTCTCTCCTCCGAGGTGGGAGTGCTGGATGTGCCGCCGGAGTGCATTGTAAAAAAGTCCCGCCTTCAGCCGGGACGGATGCTGCTGGCGGACCTCCGGGAAGGCCGGCTGGTGGACGACGCAGAGCTCAAATCCCGCTATGCCCGCCGCCAGCCCTACGGCGAGTGGCTGGACGCCAATCTGATTCACCTCCGGGACCTCCCCATTCCCAACAAGCGGGTGGAGACCCATCCTCAGGAGCTGCGGGACCGGCTGTATAAGGCCTTCGGCTACACCTATGAGGAGGTGAAGGATGCCATTCTCCCCATGGCCCGGGATGGGATGGAGCCCACCTCCGCCATGGGGGTGGACACGCCGCTGGCAGTACTCAGCGAGCGCCGCCAACCCCTGTTCAACTACTTCAAGCAGCTTTTCGCCCAAGTGACGAATCCCCCCATCGACGCCATCCGGGAAGAAATTGTCACCGACACCACCGTTTATGTGGGCCCCAGCGGCAACCTGCTGGAAGAGAAAGCGTCCAACTGTACGGTTCTTCAAATCCAAAACCCCATTTTGACCTCGGTGGACCTGATGAAAATTCGGCATATGGACCGCCCGGGCTTCCATGTGGAGACCGTTTCCCTGCTGTACTACAAGGGATCCCCTCTGGCCAACGCCTTGGACCGTCTGGTGGTGAATGTGGACCGGGCCTATAAGAAGGGCGCCAACATTATCATTCTCTCGGACCGGGGCGTGGATGAAAATCACGTGGCGATTCCCTCTCTCCTGGCGGTGAGTACCCTGGAGCAGCACCTGGTTCGGACCAAAAAACGGACAGCGGTCTCCATGGTTCTGGAGAGCGCGGAGCCCCGGGACGTCCACCATTTTGCAACGCTTCTGGGATACGGCGCCCAGGCGATCAATCCCTATCTGGCCCAGGAGTGCGTGGAGGAGCTGGTGGAGCGGGGACTGCTGGACAAGGAGTCCTCCGTGGCCGTCAGGGACTACAATGAGGCCATTCTCCACGGAATTGTGAAGATCGCCTCCAAAATGGGAATCTCCACCATCCAGTCCTACCAGTCCGCCCAGATTTTTGAGTGCGTGGGCATCAACAGGGCCACTGTGGACCGGTACTTCACCAACACGGTCAGCCGTGTGGAGGGCGTGGGGCTGGAGGAAATCGGAGAAGGCGTAGAGTGGAATCACAGTCAGGCTTTCGACCCTCTGGGTCTGGGTTTTGACTCCACGCTGGATTCCGCAGGGATTCACAAGCTCCGTTCCGGACCGGACAAAGAGGACCATATGTACAACCCGCGCACCATTCTCCTTTTGCAGAAGGCGGCGCGGGAAGGGAGCTATGAGATTTTTAAGGAGTACAGTGCCCTGGTGGATTTTGCCGACAAACCCCACACGCTGCGGGGCCTGTTGGATTTCCGTGTTTCGGAGGACGGGGGAATCCCCCTGGAAGAGGTGGAACCGGTGGAGAGCATTGTCCGGCGGTTCAAGACCGGGGCCATGAGCTATGGCTCCATCTCCCGGGAGGCCCACGAGTGCATGGCTATTGCGATGAACCGCATTGGCGGAAAATCCAACTCCGGCGAGGGCGGCGAGGCACGGGAGCGGCTGAGCAGTGACCGCCGCTCCGCCATCAAACAGGTGGCCTCAGGCCGCTTCGGCGTCACCAGTGAGTATCTGGTCAGCGCTGATGAGATTCAGATCAAGATGGCCCAGGGGGCCAAGCCCGGCGAGGGGGGGCACCTGCCGGGGAAAAAGGTATATCCCTGGATTGCCAGGACCCGGTGTTCTACCCCCGGCGTGACCCTGATCTCCCCGCCGCCCCACCATGACATCTACTCCATCGAGGACCTGGCCCAACTGATATATGATTTGAAAAACGCCAACCGGTTCGCCCGGATCAGTGTCAAACTGGTCAGCGAGGCGGGAGTAGGCACGATTGCCGCCGGCGTTGCCAAGGCCGGGGCGCAGGTGGTGCTGATCTCCGGCCACGACGGCGGTACCGGAGCGGCCCCCCGCAGCTCCATTCAGGGGGCGGGCCTGCCCTGGGAGCTGGGGGTGGCGGAGGCCCATCAGACCCTGATACAAAACGACCTCCGCCAGCAGGTGGTGATTGAAGCCGATGGCAAGCTGATGACAGGCCGGGACGTGGCAATTGCCTGTATGCTGGGGGCGGAGGAATTCGGTTTTGCCACTGCGCCCCTGGTGGCCATGGGCTGCTGCATGATGCGAGTGTGTAATCTGGACACCTGTCCCGCCGGTATTGCCACCCAGGACCCAGAGCTCCGGAAGCGGTTTTCCGGCAGGCCTGAGTACGTGGAGAACTTTATGTATTTTGTAGCGCGGGAGCTGCGGGAGTACATGGCCTCCCTGGGCGTACGGACCGTGGACGAGCTGGTGGGCCGGTGCGATTTGCTGCGGGTTCGGGAAAAACTGATAACTCGCCGGGCGGAGGCCCTGAATCTGGACGCACTGCTGCAAAATCCCTGTGGTGACCATGTGCCCCACTTCGACCCCACCGCAGTCTACGACTTTCAGCTGGAGAGGACGGCGGATATGCGGGTGCTGATGGAAAAACTGGGAAAAAGTCTCAGGGACAGGAGGAGCGGGCGTCTGGATATCCGGATTTCCTCCACGGACCGGGCTTTCGGCACCCTGTTCGGTTCAGAGATCACCCGAACCTGCAAAAACGGCCTGCCGGAGGACAGCTATGTCATCACCTGCCGCGGCGGCGGCGGGCAGTCCTTCGGGGCATTTATCCCCAGGGGGCTGACGCTGGACCTGGAGGGGGACTGCAACGATGGATTCGGCAAGGGCCTCTCCGGCGGCAAGCTGATTCTGCATCCACCGGCGGGGGGGACCAGGTTTAAGCCGGGGGAGAACATCATCGTGGGCAACGTGGCTCTCTATGGAGCCACCGGCGGCAAGGCCTTCATCAACGGTATGGCCGGAGAGCGCTTCTGCGTCCGCAACTCCGGTGCCTCCGCTGTGGTGGAGGGCGTGGGCGACCATGGCTGCGAGTACATGACCGGAGGCCGGGCAGTGATCCTGGGGCCCACCGGGAAGAACTTTGCGGCGGGCATGTCCGGCGGCGTGGCCTACGTGCTGGACGAACGGCATGATTTGTATCTCCGTCTCAATAAGGAGCAGGTTCAGGCTGCGGAACTGACAGAGGCCCACGATATTGCGGAGCTTCGTGCCCTGATTGAGGAGCATGTAGCCGCCACCGGTTCCCCCAGAGGGAAGCAAATTCTGGCGGCGTTCCAGTCCTATATTCCCTGCTTCAAGAAGGTCATGCCCAGAGACTATGACCGGATGCTTCGGGCTATTGCCCAGCAGGAGGAAAAGGGCATGAGCCGGGAGCAGGCGGAGATCGAGGCGTTTTATGCCACCGCGAGAGGATAAGGAGGGGTGACGATATGGGAAAGATCACTGGATTTTTGGAATATGACCGGCGGGAGCCGGCGGACCGCCCGCCGCTGGAGCGGGTCCGGGACTGGGAGCCCTTCCGCATCCCCCTGACGGCGGATGCCCGCCGGGAACAGGGAGGGCGGTGTATGAACTGCGGCGTCCCATTCTGCCAATCCGGCATCCGGTGGGAGGGGCGGGACTTTGGCTGTCCCCTGCATAATTTGATTCCCGAGTGGAACGACATGATCCATGCGGGGAACCCCTCTCATGCCCTGAGCCGCCTGCTGAAAACCAATAATTTCCCGGAGTTCACCGGGCGGGTCTGCCCTGCGCCCTGCGAGGAGGCGTGCATCTGCGGAATGTACGGCGATGCCGTGACCATCCGGGACAACGAGCTGAGCGTCATAGAGGAGGCCTTTGCCGCCGGGGCGGTGCGGCGCCGCCGTCCGCCTCAGTGGTCGGGAAAGAAGGTGGCGGTGGTGGGTTCCGGCCCGGCGGGCCTGGCGGCGGCGGACCAGCTGAATCACCGGGGCCACTCTGTCACCGTTGTGGAGCGGGAGGAGCGGCCCGGAGGGCTTTTGACCTACGGCATTCCCAATATGAAGCTGCCCAAGGACATCGTAAAGCGCAGAATTAACCTGATGACGGACGAGGGGGTCAGCTTTGTCACCGGTGTGGATGCGGCGGCCCCCCAGGTGGCCCAGAGGCTGCTGCGGGACTATGATGCGGTAATCCTCTGCTGCGGCGCGGAGCGGCCCCGCCCCCTTGGATTGGAGACAGAAGGAATCTCCGGCATCTGCTACGGCACGGAGTTTTTGAAGGCCGCTGTGGAACAGCGGCAGTTTGGTAAAACGCCCGCCGTTCCCACAGCGGAGGGGCGGGACGTGATCATCGTCGGTACCGGCGACACCGCCTCCGACTGCGTGGCCACGGCCCTGCGGCAGGGATGCCGGTCCATTGCACAGCTGGTGCGCCGTCCGGAGGCAGACTACCTGCAAAACGGTGTTCTGCCCCGGGACTGTGCCCATGAGGAGGCTGCTGCCCTGTTTGGAGAGGATCCCAGGCGGTTTGGCGTGCAAATTAAGGAGATCCGTGTGGAGAACGGCGCACTGACCGCCGTGACCACCACGGAGGGAGACGCTCTGCCCTGCGGGCTCCTGATCGCCGCCACCGGCTTTGCCGGATGCGCGGGCGAAGTGTGCAAGGCCTTCGGCGTGGCCTGGGATGAGACGGTCCGGACTTCGGAGGGCGGCTTTGCCACCACCGTGGAGAAGGTCTTTGCCGCCGGGGATATGCACCGGGGCCAGTCTCTTGTGGTATGGGCCATCGCGGAGGGGCGGAGTGCCGCCGCGGAGGTGGATGCGTACCTCAATGGCTGCACCAATCTTGTACGGGTGGTATAGGTTCTGGAAAGAGAAATGCCCATCGTGGAAAGTTCATGAAAAATTTTTCGCGGCAGCGGAATTTTCCGGTGTTTCGGCCAAGATTTCTGAAACCCCTGAAAAATGATTGACAGGGCCCCGGCGAGGGCGTATAATGCCCCCATAAAGGCAAAGGCGTCTTTAGGGAGTATTCCCGGAAGGCGCCTTTGCCCTTTTTATGCGATGATCGCGGAAAGGGTGAACGAACATGGCAGCACTGCCAGAGTATTTCGGAAGTTTGGTATTTGATGATCGGGTGATGAAAGCGAATCTGTCCGCCGAAGTGTACCAGTCTCTTCGCAGGACCATTGATGAGGACGCGAGGCTGGATATTGGCGTGGCCAACGCGGTGGCCTCCGCTATGCGGGATTGGGCGGTGGCCCATGGGGCAACCCACTTTACCCACTGGTTTCAGCCCCTTACCGGTGTTACCGCCGAGAAGCACGACAGTTTTATCTCACCCGCTCCGGACGGCGGCGTCATCATGGAGTTCTCCGGCAAAGAGTTGATCCGAGGAGAGCCGGATGCCTCCTCTTTCCCATCCGGCGGACTGCGGGCCACCTTTGAGGCACGGGGCTACACCGCGTGGGACCCCACCTCCTACGCGTTTATCAAGGACCGGACATTGTGCATTCCCACCGCTTTCTGCGGCTACAATGGTGAGGCGCTGGACAAGAAGACGCCTCTGCTGCGCTCCATGGAGGCGCTGAACCGACAGGCGCTGCGCATTCTGCGCCTGTTTGGAAACACGGAGGTAAAGCGGGTAAGCACCGCTGCGGGCCCGGAACAGGAGTATTTCCTGGTGGACGCCAAGCTGTGGGAGCAGCGCCGGGACCTGCGCTTCACCGGACGCACGCTTTTCGGCGCCCGGCCTCCCAAGGGACAGGAGATGGATGATCACTACTTTGGCACGATCAAGCCCCGGGTGGCCGCCTACATGGAGGATCTGAATCAGGAGCTTTGGAAGCTGGGCATCCTGGCCAAGACCCAGCACAACGAGGTGGCTCCGGC
>CANPFP010000068.1 GCA_947573385.1 uncultured Bacillota bacterium
TTTATGTCCAAGCGGGAGGAGCACTACCGCAGTCTGGACGAGGAGGCCGCCGCCAAGCTGGCGGAGACGGAGCGGATCAAGGCGGAGTGCCAGACCAAGCTGGAGGAAGCCGACGAGGAGATTCGTCAGGAGCGGGCCCGGGCCCAGCAGTCCATCCAGCAGTCTATCGAGGATCAGCTGGCCCAGGCGAAGGAGCAGGCCCGGCAGATTGTGGCCCACGCCCAGATGGAAGCGGAGCACAGCAGAGAGCGGGTGCTTCGGGATTCCCAGCGGGAGCTGCGAAAGCTGGCTGCACAGGCCACCAAAAAGCTGGCCTTCCAGACCGATCCTTTCGACCAGTTCTTAGACCTGGCGGAGGAGGAAGAGCATGAGGAGTGACAGAGGCCGCCTGACGGCGGAGCTGCACAGCGCTCAGGAGCCGAATGCAGAGCAAAAGCGCCGCTTCGCCGAGTTTCTTGCAAAAAGATATAAGCGAAAAGTGCCCCTCCATTGGGAGCGGGATGATTCCCTCAAGTCCGGGTTCCGGCTTCAGGTCGGTTCCGATATCTACGACTGGAGCCTGGAGGGGCGGATTCGCCAGTTCCAGGATTATCTGCGCCAGGTTCAGCCGGGACAGGAGGAACTGGTGCCCCTGATGCGCCAAGCCGTGGAGGACTGGTCCCTGGCCGTTGTGCCGGAGGAAGTGGGCCGGGTGCTCACGGTGGACAGTGAGATTGCCACTGTAGACGGTCTGGAGCACGCCCAGTACGGCGAGATTCTGCTGTTTACCGGGGGAATCAAGGGTATGGTCCAGGATCTGCGCCGGGACACGGTGAGCTGTGTTATTTTCGGTGATGCTGAGGAGATCAGCGCGGGCAGCCTGGTGCGCCGCACAAAAAAGACCGCCGGTATGCCGGTGGGAGAAGGTTTCCTGGGCCGGGTGGTGGATGCCCTGGGCGTTCCCCTGGACGGCAAAGGCCGCATTCAGGCGGAGGACCGCCGCCCCATTGAAGCTCCAGCTCCCGGTATTTTGGACCGCCAGCCTGTGAATACCCCTATGGAGACCGGCCTGTTGGCCATCGACTCCATGTTCCCCATTGGCCGGGGTCAGCGTGAGCTGATTATCGGCGACCGCCAGACCGGCAAGACTGCCATCGCCCTGGACACCATTCTGAACCAGAAGGGGAAGGACGTGGTGTGCATCTATGTGGCCATCGGGCAGAAGACCAGCTCCATCGCTCAGATGGTGGAAAATCTGTCCCGGAGGGGGGCTATGGAGTATACCACCGTTATCAGCGCCCCTGCGGGGGCGTCAGCTGCTATGCAGTATATTGCCCCCTATGCCGGCTGCGCCCTGGGGGAATACTTTATGTACCATGGCCAGGATGCGCTTATCATTTATGACGATTTGTCCAAGCATGCCGTGGCATACCGGGCTTTGAGCCTGCTCATGGGCCGGTCTCCCGGCCGTGAGGCCTATCCCGGCGATGTGTTCTACCTCCACTCACGGCTGCTGGAGCGGGCCGCCCACCTCAGTGACGAGCTGGGGGGAGGCAGTATGACCGCCCTGCCCATTGCCGAGACACAGGCGGGAGATGTGTCCGCCTATATCCCAACCAACATCATCTCCATTACGGACGGACAGCTTTTCCTGGAGAGCGATCTGTTTTTCTCTGGCCAGCGGCCTGCCGTCAATGTAGGTCTATCGGTTTCCCGTGTGGGCGGCGACGCACAGACCAAGGCTATGAAGAAGGCGGCAGGCACCCTGCGCCTGGAGCTGGCCCAATACCGTGAGATGGAGGTTTTTACCCAGTTTTCCAGCGACTTGGACGAGACCACGAAACGCCAGCTGGTCTATGGCCAGGGCCTGATGCGCCTGCTGCGTCAGCCACAGTATGCCCCGCTGGCCCAGCATCAGCAGGTCATTTTGCTGGTCAGCGCACTGGGACATGTGATGCAGGACATTCCTCTGGACGAAATTGACTGCTTTGAGGACAGACTGCTGGCCTACATGGAAGAGCAAGCCCCAGATTTGTGCCACCGCATTGAGATGACCGGCCAGCTGTCCCAGGAGGACCGGGAGGAGATTCTCCAACTGGCCAGGGAATTCCTGGAGACCTTCCAGTCCGGCGGAAAGCGCGGTGGCTGAGATGGCTGGAACAAAGGAGATTAAGACACGAATTCAAAGCGTTCAGGAGACGAAGAAGATTACCAACGCCATGTACCTTATCGCCTCCACAAAGCTGCGCAAGGCCAGGGCGGAGCTGGACAACACCCGCCCCTATTTTGAAGCTCTGCGGGGGGAAATCAAGCGTATTTTCCGCACTGCTAACGATGTAAACAGCCATTACTTTTATCCGATTGATGACGACACCCCCCGGAAAGGAACCTACGGATGCCTGGTTATCACGGCGGATAAAGGCCTGGCCGGCTCCTACAACCAGAACGCCATTAAAGAGACCTTGAAGCTGCTGGAGCAGCATCCGGATACCAAGCTGTTTGTGGTGGGGGAGTACGGCCGGCGCTTTTTCACCGCCCACAATATCCCCATGGAGCACAGCTTTCTTTACACAGCCCAGAACCCCACGATGGCCCGGGCTCGGGAGATCAGCGCCATGCTGCTGGACGGCTTCGGCCGGGGTGAACTGAAGGAAATTTTTATTGTTTACACCGATATGGCCAGCGCCATGTCCTTTGAAGCCCGGTCGGCGCGGATGCTGCCCTTCCACCGGACCTATTTCGACACCCCCGCCGGGGAGCGGGCAGTAACCGAGCCCTTTGAGTTTGTTCCCAATGTGGGAGCGGTGCTGGACAGCATGATTCCCAGCTATGTGTCCGGCTTTATTTACAGCGCCCTGATCGACAGCTTCTGCTGTGAGCAAAACGCCCGTATGACCGCCATGGACAGCGCCAACCAAAATGCGGAGGAGCTGCTGGGAGAGCTGTCCCTTAAATTCAACCGGGTGCGTCAGGCGGCCATTACCCAGGAGATCACCGAGATTTCCGCTGGAGCCAGAGCTCAGCGCCTGAGGAAGGAGTGACAGGGGTTTGGAACGAATGGAACGAGGAATTATCGCTCAGATATCCGGACCTGTTATAGATGTAGAAATCCTGGAGGGGGAACTGCCCAAACTCCAGGAGGAGCTTACCGTTGAGATCAATGGAGCTGTGCGGGTGATGGAGGTTGCCCAGCATGTGGGCCGGAACACGGTGCGGTGTATTATGCTTTCCCCCAGTGAGGGGCTGGCCCGGGGACTGGCCGTAGATATTCCGGGCCATACTATCCAGGTGCCCGTGGGCCAGGCCACCCTGGGGCGGATGTTTAACGTGCTGGGCCAGCCCATTGACGGCGAGGGGCCGGTGCCGGAGGGCACTCCGGTCAAGTCTATCTATCGTAAGCCCCCCTCCTTTGAGGAACAGAGCCCGGCGGTGGAGATTCTGGAGACGGGCATCAAAGTCATTGATCTACTGGAGCCCTACCCCCGAGGGGGGAAGATCGGCCTGTTCGGCGGTGCTGGCGTGGGTAAGACTGTGCTGATTCAAGAGCTGATCCACAATGTTGCTATGGAGCATGGTGGCTACTCCATCTTTACCGGCGTGGGTGAGCGATCCCGGGAGGGCAACGACCTGTGGCGGGAGATGCGGGAGAGCGGCGTATCTGATAAAACCGCCTTGGTCTTCGGGCAGATGAACGAGTCCCCCGGTGTGCGTATGCGGGTGGCCCTGTCAGGGCTGACCATGGCGGAGTACTTCCGTGACACAGAGCACAAGGATGTGCTGCTGTTTATCGACAACATCTTCCGCTTTGTTCAGGCGGGCAGCGAGGTGTCCACCCTGTTGGGGCGGATGCCATCCGCCGTAGGCTACCAGCCCACTCTGGCCAACGAGATGGGGGAACTCCAGGAGCGTATTGCTTCCACCAAGGCGGGGTCTGTCACCTCCGTCCAGGCGGTGTACGTTCCCGCTGACGACCTCACCGACCCGGCCACTGCCACTACCTTTGCCCATCTGGATGCCACCACTGTGCTCAGCCGCCGCATTTCAGAGCAGGGTATCTACCCGGCGGTGGACCCCCTGGAGTCCGCTTCCCGCATTCTGGAAGCGGATATTGTGGGGGAGAAGCACTACCGCATTGCCAGAAAGGTCCAGGAAACTTTGCAGAAGTATCGGGAGCTCCAGGATATCATCGCCATTCTGGGTATGGATGAGCTCAGCGAGGAGGATCGGAATACCGTATCCCGAGCCCGGCGCATCCAGCGTTTCCTGGCCCAGCCCACCCATGTAGCGGAAAAATTTACCGGACTGCCTGGAATATACGTCCCCCTGCGGGACACGCTGGAGAGCTTTGAAGCCATTCTATCCGGCGATCTGGACCAGTACCCAGAGGCGGCCTTCTACAATGTGGGTACCTGGCGGGATGTACCGGTCAAGGCAAAGAAGCTGGAAGCGGGTGAGACCTGATGGAGACCTTTCAGGTGCATATTCTGGCCGCAGATAAGACATTTTACGAGGGCCCCTGTGTCAGTTTGAGCATCCCGACCAGCGAAGGAGAGTTTGGGATACTGGCCCACCACAGCAGCATGATTGCTGCTGTCCGGCCGGGCACCCTGCGCTATCAAATCCCGGGGGAGCCGATGCGGCTGGCCGCCGTCTCTCCGGGGATGGTGAAGGTGGAGCGCAACGATGTGCTGGTGCTGGTGGATTCGGTAGAGAAGCCGGAGGAGATTGACATTGTTCGGGCTCAGCGGGAGATCGACGAGGCGAAGGAGATTCTGCTCCAAAAGCGCAGCCGTCAGGAATACCAGATCGCCCAGGCCACCATGGCCCGGGCGCTGAACCGCCTGCGGGTGAAGAATATGGGTATCGGAAGATAGCGGAAGGGAGGTCCCATGGACCATCAGGGCAGAAATATCCTCTACCACTACACCGATTTTCAGGCGGTGGACGGCATTTTGCGTCAGGCCCAGCTCCGGGTAAACAATGTTCTGCGCATGAACGACTCAGCAGAAATGCGCCACTTCATGAACCGGCTGTGTACTGCGGTGGCGGAGCGGCTGGAGAGTGACGGGGAGCAGGCCGGACAGGTCAGGCAGTTGTTCCAGGAGGAGCTGAAGAAGGAATATTCTGCCTTTGCTGCATGCTTTTCTTTCCACCGGGATGACGCCGCCCAGTGGGAGCGGTACGGCAACCGGGGCCGGGGGGTATGTATCGCCTTCCAGCGGGAACATCTGGAGAAAATCGCGGTGGGAGCGTTGTCCCTCCAAATGGTCTTCTATCAGAACGATATGGCCGGCCATCCCATGGTGGAGGTGTTTTACAACCTGCTCAAGGGGGGAGCGGACCTGGCTGGAGAGGAGGTCCAGCGGGCAATGAACGACGCTTGGGCCTGCTCGGTATCCTTTAAACACCCCTCCTTCCGGTCGGAGTACGAGATGCGGCTGGTGGTCTCCCCCTTTGAAAAGGAGGACTTGAACGTCCAGCCCTGCTACCATGTGTCTAAGGAGCGGATTAAGAAGTACTATCCCCTGGACTTGAAGGCCATGTGCCAGCGCATTGGTATTGGTCTGGAGGACCTGGTTACTGAGCTGATTATCGGCCCGGATTCTACGCAGTCCGTTGCCATCTTTCAGGACTATCTGCGGGACCACGGTCTGAACCGTCTGGCGGAGCGGGTGTCGTTGTCGGACTGCCCCCTGCGGGTGCCGGTATAGTTGACAATGGCACCGTCTTTTCGGTTTTTCTTGACATTTCTCCCCTGCCGCCCTAAACTAGTAGCATACGAAAGAGAGGGGAGAACCTATGGAACTCCAGCAGACGCAGACACAAAAATTGAGCCAGAGACAGCTGTACAGCGTGGAGCTGCTGCGGCTGAGTACGCTGGAACTGGAGGGCTACGTCCGGGAGCTGGCCCAGGAAAATCCACTGGTGGAGCTGGAGGAGGTCTCCGTCCAGCCCCAGGGGGAGGGAGAGGATGACTTGCTGGGCCGCCTGCGCTGGCTGGAGGACAATGACCGGCAGAACTGGTTTTATCAGAAGTTCAGCGACGAGGAGTTGGACCCTCTGTCCCGGGTGGGCACCAGCGGAGGGCTGGAGGAGACGCTGGTAAGCTTTCTTTCCCGCCAGCTGGACCGGTTGAGGTTGGAGGAGGGCGAAGCGAGACTGGTGCGCTACCTTATCTACTGCCTGGATGACGACGGTTACCTTCGTACTCCCCTGGCTGAGTTGTCCCGCCACGGCGCTATCCCCCTGCCCAGGCTGGAGGGGGCGCTGGCCATCCTGAAAACGATGGAACCGGCAGGGGTGGGGGCAGCGGAGCTGTCAGAGTGTTTGGCCCTCCAGCTGGAGCGCATCGGAGAGACAGGGTCTGCCCTGGTCATCGTCCAGGACCACTTGGAGACCCTGGCCAAACACCACGACCGGGCTATCGCAGCCAAATTGAATATTACTCCCGCTCAGGTGGAAGAGGCCCGGCGGACCATCCGGGAGCTGGACCCCCGGCCGGGAGCGGTATTCCAGCGGACAGAACAGGTTTTTTATATCCAGCCCGATCTGATAGTGGAGGAGCAGGAGGGCCAGTTGGTTGTCAAGCCGGCCCGGGGAGAGCGCCCCCCCTTCAGGGTGAGCCGCTACTATCAGAAGATGCTGAAGCAGTCGGAGGATAAGGAGGTGCGGGAGTACCTCACCGAAAAGCTCCGCCAGGCAGAAAATGTGCTCTGGGCGGCCCAGCAGCGGGGGAGTACCCTGTTGCGGTGCGCCCAGGTGATTGTGGAGCGGCAGAGGGAATTTTTCCATTCCGGACCGGAGACCATGCGTCCCCTGCGGATGGGAGAGGTGGCCCAGGAACTGGGTCTCCATGAGTCCACGGTGAGCCGGGCGGTGCGGGAGAAATATCTTCAATGTCCCCAAGGTCTGTATCCGCTGAGCTGGTTTTTTACCCGCTCTGCCGGGGCAGGGGAGGGGGTCAGCGGTACGGCGGCCCGGAAGCTTGTGCTGCGGCTTATCGACGGGGAGGACAAGGGGAAACCGCTGTCAGACCAACAGTTGTCTGAGCGCATGGCCCGGGAGGGCTGTCCCATCTCCCGCCGGACGGTGGCGAAATACCGGGAGGAGCTGGGAATCCCCAGTGCTTCGGGGCGAAAAAGTTGAATAATACCGGCGCGGAAGAGAATGAATTCCGGGTCGGTTTTTTTATGATTCTCTCTTGAAATTGTCGGGTAGTTGTGCTAATCTGACTACGGCAAAGACTTTTGTAAAAGAGGATTGATAATAATGGAACAGACCATGAACACCGCCGTTCTGCGGCAGACCAACCGCCGGCGGGTCCTCCGGTACATATATGACAGCGAACAGCCGGTGACTAAACAGGAGATTGCCGGGGATTTATCCCTCAGTCTGCCTACGGTGACAGGTAATTTAGACGAACTGCTGGAGGAGGGATTGGTGTCTTGCTCCGGCACCCAGGAGTCCACCGGGGGGAGAAAGCCCCGGACCTATGCCCTGGAGCCCCGGGCCAGAGTGGCGGTGGGGATTACAGTTCAGCGGGACGAGGTTCGTCTGTTGGCCATTGATATGCGGGTGCAGGAGCTGGGCTGCCGGGAGGTGCCACTGTCCTATTCCCACACCGCCGAATATTATGAAAAGCTGTCCCTGTGTCTGGAGGAGTTTTTGGACGACTTTCATCTGGAGCGGAACCGGCTGCTGGGGGTGGGCATCACCCTCCCGGGCATTATCGACCAGACGGCGGCCAGGTTGGTGATGGCCCCTACTCTGGAGCTGTGGGATGTCCCCCTGGAGGAGCTGTACCGCTATTTTTCCCGCTACCCGGTCTTTATTGAAAACGATGCCAACGCCAGCGGCTACGCCGAACGCTGGATGGATAAGGAACAGAACAATATGGTCTACATGGCCCTGGAACGGGGGATCGGCGGGGCCATCTTTTGGGGAGATAAGCAGTATACCGGCGACCACGGGCGCAGCGGTGAGTTCGGCCACCTGCGTATTGTCCCCAACGGCAGGCTGTGCCACTGCGGACGGCGGGGCTGTCTGGAGGCCTACTGCTCCGTCTCCCGGCTCAGCGACGACCTGGGCCTTACCCTGGGGGAGTTTTTCTCCGCCCTGCGGGAAGGGGACCAGCAGGCCGCCGCCATCTGGGAGGAGTACCGGGACCACCTCACCGATGCCTTGGCCAACCTGCGCACCAATTTCGACTGTGATATCGTCCTGGGCGGTGCCCTGTCCCCTTACCTGGAGGAACTGCTGCCGGAAATCTGCTGGGATCTGGGAGAGAAGACCCTTTTCGAGGGGGACAGCTTTTTCCTTCGCCTGGACCACTTCGGCCCCCACAGCGCCTGCGCCGGTACGGCCCTGCGGTTTATTGACGATTTTCTGCTCACCTTTTAAGACGGGAAAAGGCCCCCATATGGGGGCCTTTTCCGTTACCCCAGCCTGGCGGAGAAGCTGGCCAGTGCCTCGGAAATTTTGATCCGCTGAGGGCAGACCGCCTCGCAGCTGCGGCAGCCCACACAGGCAGAGGGCTTTTTCCCGTCGGGCAGCTGGGCGACGCGCATGGGAGCGATAAAGCCGCCGCCGGAAAAGACATGCTCGTTGTACAGCTCAAGCAGCATGGGGATATCCAGCCCCTGGGGGCAGTGGGTGGTGCAGTACCGGCAGGCGGTGCAGGGCACGCTGGTCTGTCCGGTCATGCTGTCGGCAATGTCCAGTAGGGTTTTCAGCTCCTGGGGATTCAAGGGCTTTTCCTCTGTGAAGGTATTCAGGTTATCCTCTACCTGCTCTATAGTGGACATACCGGACAGGGTGACGGCCACGGAGGGCAGGCTCTGGACAAACCGGAAGGCCCAGGCGGGCACGCCCTCGCCGGGCCGCAGCTCCTTCAGACGGGCGGCGTACTCGTCAGACAGCCTGGCCAGCTTGCCGCCCCGCAGGGGCTCCATCACCCACACGGGGATACCCCAGCTGTCCAGCAGATCCACCTTGCCTTTGGCGTCCTGAAAGTCCCAGTCCAGCCAGTTGAGCTGAATCTGGCAGAACTCCATGTCCTTTCCGTAGGCCTCCAAAAAACGCTTCATGGTGTCCAGGTCGCCGTGGGCGGAGAAGCCCAGATGTCTGATCTGCCCCGCCTTCTTCCGGGCCATGAGGGAGTCGTAGATGTGAAATTTGGGGTCTAAGTATGCGTCGATGTTCATTTCGCAGACGTTGTGAAAGAGGTAGAAGTCGAAGTAGTCCACCTGGCACTTCTCCAGCTGTTGGTCGAAGATTTCCTCCACCTTACCCATGTTGGACAGGTCGTAGCCAGGGAATTTTGACGCCAGATAGAAGCTGTCCCGGGGGTACTGCTTTAAAATCCGGCCCATGACGGTCTCCGAATTGCCGGCGTGGTAGCCCCAGGCGGTGTCGTAGTAGTTGACGCCCCTCTCCATGGCCCGGGCAATCAGCCGGGCGGTCTCTGTCTCGTTGATATTGGCATCATTGCCGCCCACAGTGGGCAGGCGCATACAGCCAAAGCCCAGGGCGGAGAGCTTTCTGTCCTGAAACTGTTTGTAAATCATAAAATCTTCCTTTCCATTGACGGATATAGCGTCAGGCGCTATAATAGCCCTGTAAGTATGGAATGATTATACAACTTGAAGTCAACTTCAAGTCAAGCCTTTTGGGGGAGATTTTATGTTTTATACCATTGGCGAGATGGCCCGGAAGCTGAACGTGGCCCCGTCCACTCTGCGGTACTACGACAAGGAGGGGCTGCTGCCCTTTGTGGAGCGGTCCAGCGGGGGCATCCGCATGTTCAAGGACGAGGATATGGAGTGGCTGCGGCTGCTGGGCTGCCTGAAAAAGGCGGGGATGCCGCTGAAGGAGATACGCTCCTTTATGGACTGGTCCCGCCAGGGGGACGCCACCATCGACCGGCGGCTGGACCTGCTGGAAAAACAGCGGCAGTCGGTGCTGGAGCAGCAGAAGCAGCTGGAGGACACCCTCCTCATGCTGGACTACAAGCGCTGGTACTACCAGACCGCCCAGGAGGCGGGCACCTGCGCCGTCCATGACAGCCTCACTCCGGAGCAGGTCCCGGAGCAGTTCCGAGCACTGACGGCGGAGTGGGAGAAGGGATGACGATGGAACCAAAACAAATTCTGGACTGGTGTCTGGCTGATCTGGAGGGCACTGTTCTGGTGAACAGCTGGGGAGAGACAGGCGTCTTTTATAACCCGGGAAAGGTTTTGAAACGGGGCGTCTATGTCCTCACGGTCAAGGAGAAGGACGGGGACAACGACCGGGCGTCCCAGTTGGACCGCCCTGGTGTGTACCGGGTGAACCTGGGACCGAGAAAGCAAACTTATGTCAACCTATTTGGCCCGGTTCCCAAGCGTCCGCCGAAAGGCGGCACAGTGGAGGGGGATATGGACTTTACCCAGACGGATACCCTGCTGCCTCATCCGGTTTACGCCTGGATGGGCTGGGTGTGCGTTCTGAACCCTTCTGCACAAACCTTTGAAAGCATGAAACCTCTCATTCGGGAGAGTTATATGTTTGCAAAAGAAAAATTTGAGAAACGAGTGAAAAAAACAGGAGTTTGAATATGAGCGACTTATTTGAAAAATCCATGGCAACCCTGGAGCTGCCCCGTGTGCTGGAGCTGCTGTCCGGGTGCGCCGTTACCGATGAGGGCCGGGAGCAGGCGCTGGAGCTGCGGCCCATGGACGATCTAGACGACGTGAAACGGGCCCAGGCGGAGACCACCGCCGCCGTCAAGCTGCTGGTCCTCCGGGGGACTCCCGGCTTTGCGGGCATCAAGCCGGTAGCTGCCAGCCTACAGCGGGCGGACATGGGGGGCAGCCTGAACACCCGGGAGTTATTGGAGATTGCCGCCGTCCTCCGGGCGGCCCGCACCGCCTCCGACTACGGGGCGGGGGAGGAGAAGACCCCCATCTCCCACCTGTTCCGCGCCCTCACCACCAACCGATTTTTAGAGGACACCATCACCAA
>CANPFP010000069.1 GCA_947573385.1 uncultured Bacillota bacterium
TTTGGCGTTATCTGTTCCGCTATCTGATGGCCCACAAGAATTATCTGGTCAACACAGCGGCCATGTGGGGCGTGGCCTGTGTCCTGCCGGTGCTGCTGGGGCAGATGGAGGCCCGGTTCGTTCTGCCCATCGGCTTTGCCATTCTCTCCCTGAACACCCCCATCTGCATCCTGCTGTCCTGCGATCCGGCACTGGAGCGGGCAGTGCGGTTTCTGCCGGGGCAGGGCAAGGCGTTCTGCGTTTCCTACTGCCTGTTCATTTTCCTGTGCAATCTGGCGGCGGACATCGTTTTCCTGTGCAGCTGGCAAATCCAGATTGGCGGGATCGGCCCGCTCCATGCTTTGACGGCGGCAGCCTTCGCCCTGCTGAGTGCGGCCGGTTCCGTCCTTCTGGAGTGGTACTGCCCCATCCGGGGGTGGAAAATCGAAAGTGATCTCTGGCACCACCCGCGAAAATATGTTGTGCCCGCTGTCATGCTCCTGCTGGCCGGGCTGGTGAGTATGTTTTGAAACAATTTTCTGCCTGGGCGAACGAGATCGCTCAGGCAGAAATTTTTCAAAAAGACAGTCCGCTGTAACATTTCGCGGACATTTATCTGTTATACTGCCCTTATCACCAAAGGAGGCTGGGCTATGAAACGGATACTGATTGTGGAGGACGACGCCCTTTTGAATAAAACCTTAGCCTATAACCTGATCTCCGACGGCTGGGACGTCACCCCCGCCCTGAATGCCAGGACCGCCGCCGATCTGCTGGCCGGAACAGAATACGATCTGGTGCTGCTGGACATCAATCTCCCGGACGGGAACGGCTACGACCTGTGCGGGCTGATTAAGCCGGAGCACCCTGACACGGTAGTGATCTTCCTCACCGCTAACGACCAGGAGAACGACCAAATCCGGGGCTATGAGGCTGGAGCGGTGGACTACATCACCAAGCCCTTTTCCATCGAAGCCCTGCAGCGGAAGATCCGCGCCATGTTCGCCATGCTGGAGCACCACAAGCCGGCAAAGGACCTCTACGACGACGGCAGACTGTTCCTGGACTTCTCGGAGCAGGCCGCCACCCTGAACGGGAAGCCGGTCACCCTGTCCCCCATGGAATATAAAATGCTGTACCTGTTCTGCAAAAATCCGCGTCAGGTCCTCACCCGGCAGCGGCTTCTGGAGCGGCTGTGGGACGTGGATGAAAAATTTGTGGACGAGCATACCCTGACCACCTCCATCAGCCGTATCCGGGGCAAGATTGAGACGGAGGGCGATACCTATATCAAGACCATTTACGGCATAGGCTATCAGTGGACAGGGGGTGAGCGGAAATGAGACGTATGCCCGTCAAAACCATGTTTCTGTTGGTGGAGACAGGTGCGGCGGTCTCCATGCTGGCACTGTCCTTCCTCCTCTCCAACCTGACGGGCCAGGGGTGGGTACTTCTGGCCGGCGCACTGCTGACGGCCTGCGCTTTATTCTGGATGTTCCTGCTGACGCTGTGTTTCGCCAAGCGGCTGTCCCAGTTCACCAGCGACCTGTGCCAGACCATGGACAGCATGATTACCGGCGGCCAGGAGCCGGCCAGAGCCGAAGACCGTGAGACCATCTTCGCCCGCATCAGCTACCGCCTCTCCCGGCTGTACGGCATCCTTCAGGAAAACCGGCGCAAGGTGGACGAGGAGCGGCGGGAGCTGCAAACGCTGGTGTCGGACATCTCCCATCAGGTGAAAACGCCGGTGGCGAATCTGAAAATGGTGACGGACACCCTGCTGGCAAAGCCCGTTACCGAGCAGGAGCGGCGGGACTTTCTGCAGGGCATCCGCAGCCAGACGGACAAACTGGAATTTCTGGTGCAGTCCATGGGGAAAGCCTCCCGTCTGGAGACCGGGGCCATCACCCTGGAGAAGAAGGACATGCCGCTGCTGGACACCCTGGCTCAGGCCATGAGCGGCATCGTCTACAGTGCGGAGCAAAAGGGCATCTCCGTCGAGGTGCAGTGCCCGGAGGATCTGCGGGTGTCCCACGACAGCAAGTGGACGGCGGAGGCCCTGTTCAATCTGCTGGACAACGCGGTGAAGTACACCCCGGCGGGCGGGAGGATCTGCGTGTCGGTGGAGCAGTGGGAGATGTACGTCAAGCTGGATGTGGCCGACACCGGCAGGGGCATCCCGGAGAGCCGTCAGGCCGCCATCTTCCGGCGCTTTTACCGGGAGGAGGAGGTCCACGACCAGCCGGGGGTGGGCATCGGCCTGTATCTGGCCCGGGAGATAATTTCCCGGCAGGGCGGCTATATCAAGGTGACCTCGGAGGTTGGCCGGGGGTCTACATTTTCGGTGTTCCTGCCCCGGCGATGAACTGTTCACAAAAAATTCATATTCAAAGCTCCAATTCGGACATTTCTGAGACATTTGGATTTTACCATAGCTCCAATACTTGAAAGGAGCGGATTAACCGTGAACGTATTACAGACCGTCGATTTGAAAAAATACTATGGCGCTGAGCCCAACATCACCCGCGCATTGGATGGCGTGAACCTCTCGGTGGAGCAGGGGGAGTTTGTAGCGGTGGTGGGAACCTCCGGCAGCGGCAAGTCCACCCTTCTCAATATGATGGGCGGGCTGGACACCCCCACCTCCGGCAGCGTCATCGTCCGAGGGGACGAGCTGGCGAAGAAGAGCGACGAGGAGCTGACCATCTTCCGCCGCCGGAATATCGGCTTCATCTTCCAGAACTACAACCTGGTTCCCATTCTGAATGTCTACGAGAACATCGTTCTGCCGGTGGAGCTGGACGGGGACACGGTGGACCAGAGGTTCATGGATGAGATTGTTCACATGCTGGCCCTGGAGGATAAGCTGCAAAATATGCCCAACAACCTCTCCGGCGGACAGCAGCAGCGGGTGGCGATTGCCCGGGCCCTGATTACCAAGCCGGCCATCGTCCTGGCCGACGAGCCCACCGGCAACCTGGACAGCAAGACCAGCGCCGACGTGCTGGGCCTGCTCAAGCGCACCAGCACGCAGTTCAACCAGACCATTGTGATGATCACCCACAACAACGAGATCGCCCAGCTGGCCGACCGCATCGTGCGGATCGAGGACGGCAAAATCGTGGGCTGAGGGGGTGGCAGCGATGACTTGGCCGTTTGAAAACGACACCAGCGCGGTAGAGAAGAAGCTGGCGAGCCGCAGCATCAGAGCCGACAAACGCCGGAGCGTCTTTGTCATCCTGACCATCGCCCTGGCCGTCTGCCTGATGGGAAGCCTCTGCTTCCTCTACTCCGCCCAGCAGCTAAAGACCCTGGACGGCATCCTGGGACAGTATCAGGCCGGGTGCGTCGGGCTGACTCGGGAGGAGGTCACCCAGCTGGCGGATACCGGAAGGTTTGAAAAATGGGGCTGTACCATTGAGGTGGGAACCGCCCGCCATAAGGACAGCATTTTGCAGATCAGCTATGTCAGCCCGGAGATGATCGACCTGATGGGCTATGGCAGGATTACCGGGGCATACCCCCAGGGGGAAAACGAGCTGTGTGTGGAGCGCGCCTTTTTCCGCTGCTTCGGTTTGCCGGAGGAGGTCGGTCAGACTGTCGTTTTGGACCTGGACGATGGGGAAAGGAGCTATACTATCACAGGTATTCTGGAAACAGAGAACATCAGCCGTATTTTCACGGTTTGGATTTCGGAGACCGCCGTGGAACCGGAGAGTCCCTATGAACTCCGGTTCCGCTTTGCCGGGAGCCAGGGTATGGAGCCGGCCCAGCTTCGGGCGGACATTGAGCAGTTCTTCGTGGAAATGGGCATCCCGGAGGACCGCACCTTTTACAGCTCCAGCTACTTTGACATGGTGGACATCTACTTGGGCAGCGGGATGGAGGTCTATGCCGCTGCGCTCCTGATCGCCGTTGTCTGCGCCATCGTGATTTACAACATTTTCTATATCTCGGTGATGGGAAAAATGCGGGAATACGGCCGTCTGAAGGTGCTGGGAACCACGCCCAGGCAACTGAAGCGGGTGGTCCGGCGGGAGCGGCGCTTCCTGACCGCCATCGCCATCCCCCTTGGGCTGGTCTGCGCCGGGGTGATCTCGCTGATTGCTGTCCCCGGCTACTGGTCCTGGGGGGACAATCTCCGGTCTGTGGCGGCCGTCTCTCTTCTGACCTACGGGATGGTTCTGATTGCCACCCGAAAACCCATGGCGATGGCTGGGAAGGTCTCCGCCATGGAGGCCGTCCGGTCCACCGCCTATTCCGGACACCAGGGCCCCGGCATCTCCAGGCAGCTCCACCGCCGCCTGACCATGCCCCGTCTGGCCTGGATGAATTTTTCCCGGAACCGGAAAAAAGCGTTTGTGACCGCCCTCTCCCTGAGCCTGACCGGGATTCTGCTTCTGTGCGTTTCCGCCTACGCAAACTCGGTGGACGTAAAAGAAATGGCCCAGTCCCAGTTTGGGGACCGGAGCCAGTATCTTCTGCAATACGAGAATTACGCGGGCCGGGAATTTGTGGAGATGCAGAGGGAGAATCCACTGGACCAGACCCTGCGGAAGGAGCTGTCTGCCCTTCCCGGTGTGGATTACGTTACGGCTTACAGCATGACTTGTGTGGAAATTCCCGCTGTCAGCGCCATTCCGGGCAATCGGGAGCATGAGCCGTTTTTTCTGCGCGGCATTTCCGAGGAAAAAATGGCAGAGATGTACGCCGGGGAGGCCGTTTTGGAGGGAACGGCGGATTACCGCCAGCTGCTGGAGGGGAATGGCATCCTGGTCTGCCCGGCAGGCAGTACGCTGAAGGAGGTCTATCGGACTGGCTATCAGCTTGGGGATACCATTACGGTTTCCTGTTACAACGGACAGAGCAAGACCTATACCGTCATGGGCATTGTCGAGGATGTTCAAATTGGCAGCTCCACCCATTTCTTTATCCTGCCCGAGGCGGAGTTGTCCGCCCTCTATCCGGAAATCTCGGACTTTACCGGCTATGTAAACATCCACGCCGAGCAGGACAGCCCACAGCTGCGGCGGGCGGTATTCAGCGCCATACCTGACCAGCGAGTGGAAATTTCCGGCCTGGACGATTTGGCCGCCGAGCTGGAGCACGGCCTGCGGGGAGAGCTGGCCCGGGATTACGGCATCTTAGTCTTTATCTTCGTGTTCTCCCTCATCAACCTTGCCAACACCCTGATTACCAATCTGCTCACCCGCCAGCAGGAGTTCGGCGTGTTCCAGTCCGTGGGCATGAGCGACCGGCAGCTGTCCAATATGCTGTCCTTTGAGTGCCTGTACTATGTGGGGATCACGCTGCTGGTCACCCTGACCCTGGGGACAGCGTGCAGTCTGGTTGTCTGCGAGGTATTCGATCAGATTGGCCTGTTCGGAACGCTCACCTATCATTTCCCGGCGCTCCAGGTGCTGCTCTTCGCCGCCGCCCTGCTTCTGGTGCAGGGGGTGTTTTCCGTCTGCGCGGTCCGCTATACCAGAAGGCTGTCTCTGGTGGAGCGGATCAAGGCAGTGGACTGAAGGAGGTTTTCAATATGACCCGGCCCTTTGAGAAGCGCCGGAACCTGATGGTGTTCCCGCAGAACATTTCATGACATCCAGGGAGCATTTCATTACAAGAACCTTGAAATGGTGTCCTTTGCTCTATAGACTGATAAAAGCAAAGAACTTTTTTGCAAAATCAGCCATAGAAAGGGGATGCAAACATGAACATACAGATGATGGAAGGGCTTCTGGGAGCCAGCTCCAATATCAAGTTGTCGGGTACGCCTATGAGCGTGTACCGGCAGGCCAGCGCCGAGGGCGACACGGAGAAGATGAAACGGGCGCTGGGCTATACCGGCGAGTGTACTGAGAAAGCGGTCAAGTACCAAGAGAAACTGGACAAGGGCATGAAGGCCGAAGCGAAGGCAGAAAAGGAAAAAGCGAAGCTGGAGCAGGAGACCGCCATCGAGAAGCGCCGGGAGGAGCGCAAGCGGGCTGAGGAAGGCGCAGAATCGGGCCGCCCCCAGGGAACCGATTTGGTTCAGATCAGCGAGACGGCGAAAGCGGCGCTGAAAAACAACAAGCCCACTGAGACGGAGGAGCCCATTGACAGTGAGCCGGTTACCTATACGCCTGCTGGCGAAATTGCCGCCGCCCCGCTGGAAACCGAATCTACAGTTTCATTTACCGCATAAAATTTCAAGGAGGAATGACGTATGATGCCGATTTCTGGTGTAAACAACGGCACAGTCCAGCCTTTGACAACGGCTGAAAAGGTGCTGGGAGCGTCCAAGGTCCAGAAGCCCGAGGAGGAGACTCAGAGCCGCCAGTTGAAGCCCGTGATGGATGAATATGTCCCGGAGGAACCCCGGGAGCCGTCTGGCCGCTACTGGATGGGCAGGGACGAGGACGGTCATCCCAAAATCTATTTTGACGACCGGTCGCAGGCGGCAGACGCGCCCAAGCAGCCGGAGGATGCCCCTGAGACCGAGGAACCCGATCCGGCGGGCCAGGGCGCGAAGGGCCCGGAGGGGGAAAAGGACAAGGACGAGGTCTGGGAGGGCAATAGCGACAAGGTGGACCGGGAGATCGAAAAACTGAAAAAGAAACAGCAGGAACTGGAACAGCGGCTGGGTACCGAGACCGACGAGGCCAAGATCAAGAATCTGGAACATCAGTTGGCCCAGGTGGAGAGGGAACTGAAACAGAAGGATAACGATACATACCGGCGTCAACACACCACAGTCAGACAGCTGTCTTAATTTCTGGAAAGCGGCGGTTTTGGTATGATAGAACCAAAACCGCCGTAAACAATACCACTGGGTCGATGCTCCGCCGGCCCTCTTCTTCGCTGTACAGCGGTTCCACTATCTTGTATATTTTCTCAAAATCTACCGCCGTATCCACCTGCCGCAATAGATGACCGGGCGGCACCAGACTTTCTGTGTTCACCATTTCTATAACCCCACGTTCGTTCTTTCCTCGTTCCAGCATTTTCGTCACCCCTTCCTATTTTACTACATTTATTGCAATAAGTCTGCCCAAAAACAGATTTTTTCGACAAGCTGAGAGACAGCCTGTAACGGCTGTCTCTTGGAATGGTTGTAGCTTATGCCTGATTATCAAAAGATGTACCTGACCATGGCCCGGGCCAACGCGCAAGCTGTTGACATTTTAATCAAGGTCCGGCTCGAATGCGAGGAGCTGTATATCTCCTCACCGGAGCCCGAGGTCACAGCGTTGGAGTTCAACCCTCAAAGCCCTCTTGGATAAGGGGGCTTTTTGCGTTCCTACTCCAAATCCTCAATCTGCATCCGTTTCAAATCCCCCAGGGTGTCCCGGCGGCCCTTGTAGTGCAGCCAGATGCCGCCGAACACCGCCGTGGGGATGTTGCTCACCAGGAAGACCACACCGGCGACAATCAGTGTCCTGGGGTGGAACTCCACCTCCACCCGCTCCTCGGCCCCTGTCTGGGCCGGGACTTCCTGCCCGTTAGGCCCCACATAGTTCGCGCCGCCGGTGACGATGCCGCCGTGGACAGCGCCGAACGCAGCCAGGCTCAGCGTCAGCAGCAGGGACAGCGCCAGGGAGATACCCGGCAGAATCAACCCCAGCCTGGTGCTCTTTCGGCACAGCCATACCTGCAAAGCCACCAGCAGGGCGACGGGCAGCAGCAAAATAAACAGATAAAATACCAGTCCGAACACTCCAATAACAATACCTGCGCCAGCCATTACAACTCCTCCTTATTCCTCGTCTTCTTATACTCCGCAATCAGGACCTTGGCGGTGTCCAGGTCCAGTTTTTCGTTCATCGCCAGCCGCTTGATGGTGGCGATGTAGGGGTCGGCGGCGGTGTTCTCCGTCAGCCTGATTTTCTGGATCAGCCGGTCCAGCCGCAGGCGCACCGTGGGATAGGTGACGCCGTACTGCCCCGCTACCTCCTTCAGCGACCCGGAGGCCAGGATGAACTTTTTAATAAAGGCCACGTCCTCCTCCTCCAGCCCGGCCATCCACTCAGGCAGCAGGTCGATTGCCATGGACATCCCTCCTTTCTGTAGGTTCAGTATACACTTTAATATTATTAAAGTCAAGCTTTAATTTTATTTTTCTTTTTGTTAAAATAATCCCCGCCATCGGGCGGGGAAATTTTATGCTTTCTTCCGCAAAAAGGAGAATTTTGTCTCCGAGCACAGCACCCCCACGAAGATGAGGGTAAAGCCGGCCAGCAGGCGGGGGGTGAGGGGGTCGCCGTAGAAGATCACCGCCAGAATCACCCCAAACACCGCTTCCAGGGAGAGAATCACCGCAGCGGGAGCGGGTTCTGCCCACACCAGTCCCACGTTCATCAGCACCAGACAGACGGCGGTGGCCATGACGCACAGGTAGAGCATGGGGCTCAGCACCTCGGGCCGGGCCAGGGCAGAGAAATCGAAGCGTTCGGTGGTGAGGGCCAGCGCCCAGGCGCACAGGGCCACGGCGGACAGCTGGACCACAGTAAAGAGCATCA
Organism: uncultured Bacillota bacterium; assembly: GCA_947573385.1. Classification (GTDB taxonomy): domain Bacteria; phylum Bacillota; class Clostridia; order Oscillospirales; family Oscillospiraceae; genus Lawsonibacter. The sequence continues at coordinate 8,481 of CANPFP010000069.1, forward strand.
CATCACATCCCCGGCCCAGCCGGGCCACGGCGATGATGTTGGCGGCGCAGAACACCGCCCCCAGCAGGGTAAATCCGTCGCCAACGGAGACGGTCAGCGTATCGGTGAGGGACACCAGCCCCACCCCCGCCAGACACAGCAGGGCGGCGACCACATTGTACCGGTCGGGCCGCTCCCGGAAGAGGAGCCAGGCCATGAACGGGACAATCACGCAGTACACTGCCGACAGAAAGGCGTTGTTGGAGGCGGTGGTGGTCTCCAGCCCTACCGTCTGGGCCCAGTAGACCCCAAACAGCAGCAGCCCCGCCAGACCGCCCCGCCACAGGTAGTCGGGGGTGAAGGACTTCCAGTGCCGCCAGCTGATGAGGGCCACCAGGGGCGCCCCCACGGTAAAGCGGATGGCGATCAGGTAACCGGTGGGGATGTTGTCCAGGGCGCCCTTCATCAGCATGAAGGAGGCCCCCCAGAAGAAGGCGGCGGCGAACAGCATGGGCTTGGCCAGCAGCTTCATGGTCTTGTCGGTCACTTCATCAGCTCCTGTAGGGGCCGCTCCCCTGGGCAGCCCGCGTTTTATATTCCTGGGCGGCCCGTCATTGCAGCCGATCGGGCCGCCGAAGGCGGCGGTCTCTACGTGCTTTTATGTAAGAAGGAAAATTTCGTCTCCGAGCACACCACCGCCACAAAAATCAGGGCGAAGCCGGCCAGAAGGCGGCCGGTAATGGGGTCGCCGTAGAAGATGACAGAGGAGGCCACCCCAAACACCGACTCCAGGGAGAGGATGACCGAGGCGGAGGCGGGGTCGGACCACACCATGCCCACGTTCTGGAACAGCAGGGCCACGGTGGTGGCCATAACGCACAGGTAGAGCATGGGCAGAAGGAGGGCAGGGTCGGTGAGGGCGGCGGTGGGGAAGGTCTCGGTAAATCCCCCGCAAATCCAGGCGTAAAGGGCGGCGAAGGCAAACTGAAACACGGTGAGCAGGGTAATGTCCTTCTCCGGGGACACCTTGGCCACTGCCACGATATGGCTGGCATAGAAGACGGCGCACAGCAGGGTGAGCAGGTCGCCGGTGTTGATGGTCAGCTCCTCTGTGAGGGACACCAGCCCCACCCCGGTGACACACAGCAGGGCGGCGGCGATGTTGTACCGGTCGGGCCGCAGCTTCACCACTGCCCAGGTGAGGAAGGGGACGATTACACAGTACACCGCCGTGAGGAAGGCGTTTTTGGAGGGAGTGGTCCGGGCCAGGCCGAAGGTCTGCACCGAGTAGGCCAGGAACAGGAAAGCGCCGATGACCGCCCCCCGCCAGAGGTAGTCCGGGGTGAATGCCTTCCAGCGCTTCCAGGCGATCAGGGCCAGCAGGAACGCTCCGGCGGTAAACCGGACGGCCAGCAGAAAGAACACCGGCATCACGTCCAGGGCATTCTTCATAATGAAAAAGGAGGTGCCCCAGATGAGGGCGGCCCCGAAGAGCATGGGTTTGGCCAGCATACGCATGGTTTTGTCTGACACGGGAATCAACTCCAGATTGCAAAATTGGTTTGGGGTATGGTATGATAATCGAAAAGGGGGCAGACAGATGGACATCCTCACAAGAGAGTTCTACAGCCGGGACACCCTCACGGTGGCCCGGGACCTGCTGGGCCGGGACATCGTCCGGGTGCTGGAGGACGGGACAGAGCTGGTCTGTCGGATTACCGAGACCGAAGCCTACATCGGCCGGCTGGACAAGGCCTGCCACGCCTACGGCTATAAGCGCACCCCCCGGACCGAAACCCTGTTCGCCCCGCCGGGGACGGCCTATATCTATCTCATCTACGGCATGTACCACTGTCTCAACTTTGTCACCGAGGAGGAGGGGGAGCCCGCCGCCGTTTTAATTCGGGGGGCGGTTCCTGTCGCAAACGGGGACATTATATCAAAAAACCGCTTCGGTTGCAAGGAAAAAGATATGACCGCCTATCAGCGGAAGAACTTCCTCAACGGCCCCGGCAAGCTGTGCCGGGGACTGGACCTCACCCGGGCCCAGAACGGCCTTGACCTGACCGGCCCCGCCGGCGGGCTGTACCTCCTCCCCGGCGCGCCCCCGGCCCCGGCGGCGGTCCGGACGGGAAAGCGCATCGGTATCGACTACGCCGAGGAGGCGGTACACTTCCCCTGGCGGTTTTATCTGTAACAGCAGCCCCCCGGCCCAAGCCGGGGGGCTGTCTTCTGTTTGGGATTAGTCCGCCGTAATAACGCGCACCTGCTGGCCTGTGGGGTCAACATAGATGGAGAAGGTATCGGAGTAGGTGCGGATGGAGGCCAGGCGGCCGGCGCCGGTTTCGTTTACGCCGCCACGCAGCCAGTTGTCCTTGGACACCTTGTTGCCGGTGCGGTTGTAGTAACACTCCACATCGTCGGCGATGCGGTAGGTCTTGCCGTTGACGTTCACATAGGGGACGCCCTGGCTCTCGAAGAAGTCGCCGGACTTTACGCTGTGGAT
>CANPFP010000070.1 GCA_947573385.1 uncultured Bacillota bacterium
GCCCCAGCTCCTCCACCACGATGGAGAAAATCATGTCGTTCTCCGGCTCGGGGACAAATCCGTACTTCTGGCCGCTCTCCCCCAGTCCCCGGCCCAGCAGGCCGCCGGAGGCGATGGAATACATCCCCTGGCGGAACTGAAAGCCTTCCACCCGGGGGTTCGCTGACCAGGGGTCCAGCCAGAGGGCAAACTTTTTCCGCACATAGCCGGTGGTCGCATACATGATCCCCACCAGGCCCACGCCGGCTCCGCCGAGAAAGGTAAACCACCACAGGCTGATGCCCGACACCAGCAGAACGGCGGCGGCGCCCACCGCCACCAGAAGGGCACCGGAGACATGGCGTTCAAATGCCACCAGACCCAGTACCACCACCAGTACGATTCCATAGGGCACCAGCTCCAGAAAGCCGATCCCCTCCAGGAAGTTCAGCAGCCGCCCCAGGCCGGTGCGCTTGGTGAAGCGCTTTTTGTGCTCCGTGTCCCGCTTACACAGCCGGGCGGCGAAAAACAGCACCACCGCCACCTTGGCAATCTCCGAGGGCTGGTAGGTAGGGCCGGCCACCAGCAGGAGCTTCAGCCAGCGCCGCTGGCCATTGATGGGGGCGTTCAGGCCGGGGATGTAGCAGATAATCAAAAGGACAATGGACACGCCCAGCACCAGAGGGGCCATCCAACGGAAGTGCTGGTAGTTGATACGGGATACCACATACATGGCCGCTACCCCCGCCGCAGCATAGAGGGCCTGACGGGTGATGTAAAAATAGGGGTTGTTGCTTACCGGGGAGGTGGAGTCCCGGTAGGCGGTGTAGTAGGAGGCGGAGAAGAGCATCACCAGCCCGATGCCCAGCAGCAGCAGCACCAGCATGAGAAAGGGCAGGTCCAGCGGGCCCCGGGCCAGCTGTTCCTCCATGGTAAAATCGCGTTTCGCTTTGCGGGCCAAGGGTTTTGCCTCCTTTCAGGTTTTGCCAAAGGCCCCCTTGTCAAAGGGGGCTGGCACGGCGAAGCCGTGACTGGGGGATTCCGGTTTATTTGAGCATTTTTCTGTGAACGGAATCCCCCCGCCACCGGGCTTCGCCCGGCGGCCCTCCCCCCTTTGGCAAGGGGGGCTTTTGGGCGCAGACTGTTTCGTTGTTGCTCCAAAGGCCCCCTTGCTAAAGGGGGCTGGCACGGCGAAGCCGTGACTGGGGGATTCCGTTCAACTCAGCCGTACCAGCCATCGGAATCCCCCCGCCACCGGGCTTCGCCCGGCGGCCCTCCCCCCTTTGGCAAGGGGGGCTTTATTCTCATATGGGATACCGGTACATAATCCCCAAAAAGCCCAGGCAGCACAGGGCCAGGGTGACGCCGGAAAAGACACAGAACAGCTTGGTTTCGCTCCAGCCCCCCATCTCGAAGTGGTGGTGGAGGGGAGCCATGCGGAAAAACCGCTTGCCGTGGGTCTTTTTGAAATAGACCACCTGGATGATGTCGGACAGCACCTCCACCACATAGACCAGGCCCACAATGGGAATCACCAGGGGAATATCCAGGGCAAAGGCCAGGCCGCACACCATGCCCCCCAGGAAGAGGGAGCCGGTGTCCCCCATGAAGACCTTGGCGGGGTGGAAATTATAGATGAGGAAGGCAGCCAGCCCCCCCGCCAGGGCAGCGGAGAGGATCGCCAGGTCATTGCGGCCAAACCATGCCGAGACCGCCATGTAAAACAGGGCCACGGGGATGGTCACGCCGGTGGCCAGGCCGTCGATGCCGTCGGTGAGGTTGACGGCGTTCACCGTGCCCACCATAACAAAGGCGGCAAAGACCATATACACCACCCAGGGCAGCGGGAAGGTAACATTGAAGAAGGGGATAAACAGGTTGGGGGTGAGATAGCCCTCCCCCCGCATCAGAACGGTAAAGGCGATGGCCGCCGCCAGCTGGAGAAGAAATTTCTGGACGGCGGTGAGACCCTCGTTGGCATGGTGGCGCAGCTTCTGGAAATCGTCAATCATGCCGATGACCCCAAAGACCAGAGCAAACAGGAATACATACAGGTGGTTATAGTTCTCCGACCGGATTTCCTCCCAGCCGGCCACCACACAGGCCGCGCCGATGGCCAGGATAAACATGATGCCGCCCATGGTGGGAGTACCCTGTTTGGCCATATGCCAGGTAGGGCCGTCCTCCCGAATGGACTGCCCGGCCTTCAGCCGCCGCAGCAGGGGGATGAGAAGCTGGCCCACAATGGCGGCTACGCCAAAGGCCACAATAAAGCTCAGAATAAATGTCATACTTGGAGTCCTCCCGGTTTTTCTCTTTTGAAACGCGAAAAATTATATCACATCTGCGGGAACTTTTCCAGTCTTTTGTTGTCGGAGGGCAATTTGCTCAAAATAATCGGCCACCACTTCCCGCTCGTCCAGGTGGAATTGGACGGTTCCGATCTCCTGATAGGTCTCGTGTCCCTTGCCGGCCAGGACGATGACATCCCCCGGCCTGCCCTGGTTCAGGGCCCAGGCGATGGCCGCCCGGCGGTCAGGCTCCACATGGAGGGCAGCTCCTTCCTCCTCCATGCCGGCCAGGATATCCTCAATAATGGCCTGCGGGTCTTCGGTGCGGGGGTTGTCGGAGGTGACTACCGCCACATCGGCCAGCTCGGCCGCGATGGCCCCCATAATGGGCCGCTTGGTCTTATCCCGGTCGCCGCCACAGCCAAAGACACAGATGAGACGCCCCGCCGTAAAGTCCCGGGCGGTGGTGAGGATGTTTTCCAGGGCGTTGGGGGTGTGGGCGTAGTCGATAATCACGGTGTAGGCCCGGGGGACGGGCACCACCTCCACCCTGCCCTTTACCCCATGGAGCGCCGGCATGACTGCCGTCATCCTCTCCAGCTCCAGCCCCAGGCACAGTCCGGCGGACAGCGCCGCCAGGGCGTTGTAGATGGAAAAACCTCCGGGAATGGGCAGGTGGGCCCGGGATATCCTGCCCAGGATCAGGGCTTCGAACTCCACATGGCTGGGGAACAGACGGATATTCTTCGCCGTCAGATCCGCCCCGTTCTTGTTCTCTGAGTATGTGAATACGGGACAGCTCACCCGCTCCCGATACCACCGCCCTGTCTCGTCGTCCAGGTTGAGAACGGCCTGCCTGCACTGGCCAAAGAGCAGTTCCTTGGCAGCCCGGTAGTCCTCCATGGTGTGGTGGTAATCCAGGTGGTCCTGGGTCAGGTTTGTAAAGACCGCCACGTGAAAGGTGAGCCCCGTTGTGCGGTGCTGGACCAGAGCGTGGGAGGAGACCTCCATCACCACATAGACGCAGCCCTCATCCGCCATCCGGCGCAGCAGGGATTGCAGCTCGTAGCTCTCCGGGGTAGTGCGGTGGGCGGGCAGCTCCACGCCGCCAATCATGTTCCGGTTGGTGCCGACAAGGCCTACCCTCGCCCCCGTCACCTGCTCCAGCAGCTCCTTGAGCAGGCTGGTGGTGGTGGTCTTGCCGTTGGTGCCGGTAACGGCCACCAGGGTCATTCCGTCTCCGGGACGGCCGAACCAGTTGGCCGAGACCAGGGCCAGGGCACAGCGGCTGTCCGGAGTGGTCAGCCAGGGACCTCCTTCCTCCGGGGTCCGCTCACACAGGACGGCAGCGGCCCCCTTTTCCAAAGCGGTCCGGATGTACAGGTGGCCGTCAGTCTTGTCGCCGGACAGGGCCACGAAGAGGGCCCCCGGTTCCAGAGTCCGGGTGTCGTAGGATATGGAAGAAATTTCCATATCCAGGTTGAGGTTCCCCCCTGTGAGGGGGACGCCGGCTAACAGCTCGCGCAAGATCATGGTGTCACCCCTCAAAGGGCAAAGTTTTATTCTCTCTAAAAGTCTTCCTATTCAAGGGAGTTGGCACCGCCAAAGGCGGCGGCGGAGGGAGTTCTGCAATGGGAAGATTACTCCCCATCAGTGCTCCGGACTGACAGCACCCTCGGAGAGGGGGGCTTTTGTTCTACCCTGCATCCTCTACCACGTTGTAGAAGCGGACATCCACAACGGTGCCTATGGCGGCGATATCTCCGCCGGCTACGCTCTGACGCTCGGCGGTGGTGGAGTTGCCATAGTAGGTGGATACGCCCGAGGCCCGCATAAAGAAGCCCTCTTTTTCCAGGGCACTCTTGGCTTTCTCATAGGTCATGCCGGTGACATCCGGGACCTCCCCGCTGGTCTCCGGGGCTGCGTCGCCCAGGTAGAGAATTACGGTGGAGCCGCCTGGGATGTTGGTATTGGCCGCGGGCACCTGGCGGGAGACGGTGTCCCCCTCACCGATGGTGCGGCATTTTAGATTTTTCTTCTCCAGGTCCTTCCTGGCGTCGTCCAGAGACTTCCCTGTCACCTTGGGCATGGCCACGTCCACAGCGGCGGACTCGTCGGCGCTGTATACCTTTTCAATGCCCATGTAGTCCAGTATTTCGGCGATGAGAGGGCCGGCCATGGGGGCGGCCATGTTGCCGCCGCTGATGTAGGTGCCGTCTGCGATGATGTTGCAGTGGACGCCCAGCTCCTTGGGCAGGGGCCGGTCGTAGCCCAGCAGGACAATCACCTGGGGATCTTCGGCAGGGGCGTAGCCCATGAAGGAGACCAGGGTGTGGTCCTCCTCGGTCCGCACCTCAGAGGAGCCGGTTTTTCCCCCGATGCGGTAGCCCGCCACATAGGCGTTTCCGCCGGTGCCCTCAGATACCACCTTCTCCAGTATGTCGGCGGCCCGCTGGCTGGTTTCGGCGCTGATAACCTGGCGGACCACCTCTGTCCGGGTGTTTTGAATGACGGTGCCGTCCTCGGTGCTCACCGACTGAACCACATAGGGCTTCACCAGATTACCCCCGTTGATGACGGCGGAAAAGGCGCAGATCATTTGCAGGGGGGTGATTTCAAAGCGCTGGCCGAAGGAGGCGGTGGCCAGCTCCACCGGGCCCATCTTCTCCTTGGACCAGATGGCGTTTTTCAGGCTGGCCTCGCCGGGCAGGTCGATGCCGGTGTTCTCCATCAGGCCGAAGGACTCGAAGTACTGGTAAAATTTGTCCTTGCCCAGCCGCTGGCCGATCTCCATGAAGGCGGGGTTGCAGGAGTTGCCCACCGCCTTGGTCAGGTCCTGGTCCTTGTGGCCGTTGCGGTTGGAGCAGTGGATTTCCCGGTCGGCCACCTTGGCCGAGCCGGAACAGAAAAAGTGGTCGTTCTCGGTGACCAGCCCCTCCTCCAGGGCGGCGGCCAGCACCACCGCCTTGAATACGGAGCCCGGCTCATACCGGGAGTCGATAGCCCGGCTGCGCCACTGGGTATTTACTGCGTCGGAGTAGGCCTGGCTCTCCGCCTTGGCCATCAGCTCGCTGTCCGAAAGATTTTCGGTGTTGCTGGCCTTCAGCCGCTCAAAAATGGAGTTGGTGTTTTCCTCCAGCTCGGCCATCAGCTGCTCGTTGATGATGGTGGAGTAACTGTTGGGGTCGAAATCCGGAGAGCTGGCAATTCCCAAAATCGCTCCGGTATTGGGGTCCATGGCGATGGCAAAGGCCCCGTCTTGAACGTCATATTTCTTGATGCCCTCATCCAGCGTTTTCTCCAGGTAGGACTGGATGGTGGCGTCGATGGTGAGGGTGAGGTTGCAGCCGTCCACCGCATCTACGTACTCGGCATAGGTATTAAAGCGCTCCGTGCCGCCGGCGGTCTTGTTGGTCATAACCCGGCCGGGGGTGCCCTCCAGCACGTCGTTATATACCGCTTCGATGCCGTAGGCGCCGCCGTTGGCGTTGACAAACCCCAACGCCTGGGCGGCCAGGCTGGAGTAGGGATAGTACCGCTTGGTGTCCGGCAGGAGATAGAGGTAAGAGGAGGTTTTGTGCTCGGCAAGATATGCGCGCAGGACCTCGGCGTCCTCCTCCTCGATGTTGGTTTTGACCTCCCAGTAGGCGGAGTTGGTGGCGTGGACCTGCTTCGTCACCCGCTCCCGGTCCAGGGTGGGAACCAGGGTCATCAGCTCCTCCACCATCTGATCCTGGCGGGCGGACACCTTGGCCTGATAGACCTCGGCGGCAAGCTCCTTTCCCTCCTCGTCCTTCTTGGAGACGCTGTTTACCAGATCCCTGGGGGACAGAATCAGCTTGTATACCGTGGCCGACATCGCCATCACATTGCCGTTCCGGTCGTAGATATTGCCCCGCTTGGCGGAAATGGAAAAATCCAGAGTCTGCTGGTCGCTGGCCCGTTTCTGATATTCGTCGTGGTGGACGATGGCAATGTCCCACAGCTTCCAGGCAATGGGGATGAATATCAAAACTCCGCACAGGCCCATAAGGGCCAGGGTGCGCCGCAGGATGGAGCGTTTGGAGTGGCTGCCCCGGGTGGCGGCGGTGGGGGTTCCCGCCCAGCTGAGCCCCTGCTCATATCTGCTTCTGCCAGCAGGCCGGCCTGAGGGCCGGCTTCGCGGCCCGCGTGCCGGCCTGCGCGTGGATCTGCTCATGAAGAATTCACCCCTTTCGCCGTAAAAAGGCGCAAGAAAATCCCTTTCTTGCGCCCGAACATTCTCTATTTACCGGTGAGTTTGTGCGCCTTGACTCAGCCGGCCCGTAGCTACACTATGTACGGGTCAGCGGAAATATTCTATAATGCTGTCAAAGATGTTTCCTGCCCCGTCCAAAAAGCTCTGCAATCTGGAGGGTCCCGCGTTTTCCTGATAGACGATAACGGTGTCCGATTCGGACAGGTCAATGTACACCACCTGTTCGCTGGTGGGGCGCACCATGGTCTCCCCTACCGCCTTCTGGATGGTGGCCAGGTCAAAGACCTTTTCGTATTGGGCGGTGAGGGTGGCGTTGTCGCTTTTCAGGGCGGACAGCTCCTGACGCAGGGAAACCATCTCGTCATTGGCCACTGTCAGCTGGGCGTAGCTTGTCACCAGCATCACCGCGAAAATAGCCACGGCCAAAAATCCGATTACCGCAAAGGGGGCCACAGTGCCCGCCTGCCGGACCTGTACCTTGGCCCGCTCGTGCTTCCGGACCTGCTGCCGCCGCTTGGGATAGGGGGCCGGCGCCCGCCGGAGCTCCTCCTCCCGCCGGGGGACACGGGCTGTATTTCCCTCATAGGCCGGGGCATAGGCCACACTGCCGTAGGTGCTGTATGCAATTGTATTACGGCGGCGGTACTTGGCCATGACAGTTGCTCCTTTTACAGCTTTTCCGCAACCCGCAGCTTTGCGCTTCGAGCCCGGGGGTTTTCTTCAATCTCCTGCCCGCTGGGCAGAATGGGCTTTTTGTTAATCAGTTTGATAGCCGGCGTCTTGCCGCAGACACAGACGGGGAAGTCCGGCGGGCAAGTGCACCCTCGGGCAAAATCGGCCAGGCCGGTCTTGACAATCCGGTCCTCCAAAGAGTGGAAAGTGATGACCGCCAGCCTGCCGCCTCTGTTCAGCCGGGGGACAGCCGCCCGGAGCATCCGCTCCACACTGGCCAGCTCATCGTTGACGGCGATGCGGATGGCCTGAAAGGTACGCTTGGCGGGGTGCTGCTTCTCCCGCAGAGCCTTCCCCGGCATAGCGCTTTTAATCACCTCTGCCAGCTCCAGGGTGGTGGAAATGGGCCTGTCCGCCCGGCGGCGGACAATGGCTCCGGCAATCTGAGGGGCGTAGCGCTCCTCGCCGTACTGCGTGATAATCCGGCGCAGTTCCTCCTGGGGCCAGCCGTTCACCACATCGGAGGCGGTGAGTCTCTCCTCCCGGTCCATACGCATGTCCAGCGGGGCGTCGGCCATGTAGGAAAAGCCCCGGCTGCCATTGTCCAGCTGGGGGGATGAGACACCCAGGTCGAAGAGCATCCCGTCCACACCGGGCAGGGACAGCCTGTCCAATATCTCATCCACCCGGTCGAAGTTGCTGTGGACTAAGGTAAGCTTGTCCAGCCAGGGGGCCAGACGCTCCCGGGCGGCTTCCAGAGCCTCCTGGTCCCGGTCCACACAGACGAGACGGCCGGTTGTCAGTCTCCGGATTATCTGCTCACTGTGGCCCGCCCGGCCCAGGGTACCGTCCAGATAGACTCCGTCCGGGCGGATGTTCAGCGCCTCGATGCACTCGTCCAACAGCACCGGGCGGTGGGTAAATTCACTCATATCAGAACCCCAGCTCCGCCATACAGGCAGCCATCATTTCGGGGGTCATCTCTTCCTCCTCCTGGGCATTCCAGGCTTCAGCGGACCAGATCTCCGCCCGGTCGTGGACGCCGATGATAACAGTTTCCTTCTCCAGTCCGGCATACTTGCGCAGCTTCTGTGGGATGACAATACGGCCCTGGCTGTCCGGCTCACACTTGGCGGCGTTGGCAAACAGGCGGCGCATCCCCTTGGACTGGCTCATGGGCAGGGAGGCAAATTTTTCGGTGAAGCGGTCCCAGGTGGCCTGTGGGTAGACTGCTAAACAGGCGTCTACACCCATGGCCAGGTAGAAGGCGGAGCCCAACTCCTCCCGGAGCTTGGCGGGGATGAACAGCCGGCCCTTGGCATCAATGCTGTGCTCGTATGTGCCGGTCACTGTCCATCACCTCTCCCCCACTTTGGTGTTTTATTTAGGGATTTTACTCCACTTCCCTCCACTACGCTTCTCTAGTATAAATCTTGTCCATATAAAAATCAAGAGTTTTTTTCTGTCGTTTTTGTTGTAAAAACAGCATTTTCCCTAAAAAACTTGCATTTTTAGGCTTAAAACATACGTTCTATCCATTTTTTATCTCTCTTTCTTTTTCATGTTCAGCACAAGATGTATGACACACCCTCCGTCTTTGTTTCTATATCTTGTGTTCCTTGTGGGCGCGTCTCTGTTATCCTACTCGGATAAAGTGGGAAAAAAAGTTCAGAATAAAATTTTCGACGAATTTTTTCTTGTCAAAAAGTCTTTGACGGAGAATAAAATTATGGTATACTGAACATGATACTGTCGAACTTTGTATAAGGAGGAAGCGATATGCTGTTTACCAATTGGGAGGAGCTGGAGCAGGCCTGTCTTTCCTGCCAAAAGTGTGCCCTGGCGGACACCCGCCACAATGTTGTCTTCGGCACCGGGCCCCGGGATGCTGAGGTGATGTGCATCGGCGAGGGTCCCGGTGAAAATGAGGACCTGCAGGGTAAGCCCTTTGTGGGCCGGGGTGGCAAGCTGCTGGACGATATGCTGGAGATGGTGGACCTGAGCCGGGAGAAAAACGTCTACATCGCCAATATGGTCAAGTGCCGCCCGCCCCAGAATCGCGACCCTTTAAACACCGAACAGGACGCCTGCATTGACTATCTTCGCAGCCAGACCGCCCTCATTAAGCCCAAAATTATTATTTGTCTGGGCCGCATCGCCGCCTGCCGGCTCATTAAACAGGACTTTAAGATTACCAAGGAGCATGGCCAGTGGTTTGAGAAAAACGGCGTGTGGATGACCGCCCTGTTCCACCCCGCCGCGATCCTCCGAGATCCCCGCCGCCGCCCCGAGACCTTTGAGGATCTGAAGGTAATTCAGGCTAAAATTTTGGAGGTCTGTACGCATACTTATTGAGAAAGAGGGCATACTGTCGCCGAGGTGATAGTATGGATTTGAACATGAACGCGGCGGTAACATTTGGCGAGCTGCTGCAGAGCAACCCCCAGGCGGCTTCCTATTACGACCGCTGCACCCCGGCCCAGCGCCAGGCCATTCTGCTCCAGTTGGGCCAGATGAGCAGCCAGGCCCAGCTGCGGGCCTTTGTGGACAATTTGCCCAGTATGTCCCTGTAAACAAAACGCGCACCCTGAAAAAGATTTATATTCACAGTGCAGGACGGCGCGGTGTTAAGCCGCGCCGTCCCTCTCTGTTTTCGCTTGAAAATAGAAAAAGTCCGCCTTACGGCGGACTTTTTTCCTGGTGTGATGATTAGCCCTGCTGCTCACGCATCTTGGCGAAGCAGTCGCTGCAGTAGACGGGACGGTCAGACTTGGGCTCGAAAGGAACCTTAGCCTCACCGCCGCAGGCGGCGCAGGTGGCGGTGAAGTACTCACGGGGGCCACGGGCGGCGTTCTTGCGGGCGTCACGGCAGGGCTTGCAGCGCTGGGGCTCGTTCTGGAAGCCGCGCTCCGCATAGAACTCCTGCTCACCAGCGGTAAAGGTGAACTCGTTGCCGCACTCTTTGCATACCAGGATTTTGTCTTCGTACAT
>CANPFP010000071.1 GCA_947573385.1 uncultured Bacillota bacterium
CGGGTGGTTCGCCGCCAGTCTGCTCGGGGGCGTTCTCCGGGGCCGGGGGCTCCGGCGCGGGAGCGTCCTGGGCAGGAGCACCCTCCGGGCCGGCATCGAACAAGCTGGGCTGGGGATTTTCCTCCGGGCTCACGTTTAATTTTTCGTCTGCCATTCGTTACCTCCTTTTTTAATTTCGTGAATGTTGCACAAATCTTGCGCTAAAAGTTTGTTACTATTTTTTCGCCTCCCTCCCGGCTATCCACGCAAAAAAGCCGCCCGTTTTTTCATGCCGGACGGCTTTCTGCGTAATGTGATAGCTCTAATTTTATTTTTTTGTGGTTGCAGGCTCCGAAAAGCCTTGATATTACAGTGTTCCTATTAAAACTCATTCATAATGTTACTATATACCTAGCCGATAGATAATTTTCGCTTTGCCGCCGCAGCCACAAAGTCCCGAAACAGCGGATGGGCCCGGTTGGGCCGGGATTTCAGCTCCGGGTGGAACTGCACTCCCACAAACCAGGGGTGGTTGGGCAGCTCCACCATCTCCACCAGCTGTCCGTCGGGGGACAGCCCGGCCAGAACCAGGCCGGCTCCGGCGACCGTCTTCCGAAAGTTGTTGTTGAACTCGTAGCGGTGCCGGTGGCGCTCGCTGATCTCCTGGGCTCCATAGGCGGCAAAGGCCCGGCTCTCCTGGCTGGTGAGCCGGCAGGGGAAGGCTCCCAGCCGCATGGTGCCTCCCTTGTCGGTAATCCCCCGCTGGCCGGACATCAGGTCGATGACCGGGTGGGCGGTGGCTGTGGAGAACTCGCTGGAGTGGGCGTCCTCCATGCCGCAGACGTGGCGGGCAAACTCCACCACCGCCATCTGCATCCCCAGGCAGATACCCAGGAAGGGCACGCCCTGCTCCCGGGCATACCGGATGGCGGAAATCTTGCCCTCGATTCCCCGGCCGCCGAAGCCGCCGGGCACCAGAATCCCATCCGCGCCGTCCAGGACCTGGGCGGCGTTTTCATCGGTGACAGTTTCGCTGTCCACCCAGCGGATGTCCACCTTTACCCGGTTCTCAATGCCCCCATGGGTTAGGGCCTCGGCCACGGAAAGGTAGGCGTCGTGGAGGGCCACATATTTGCCCACTAAGGCAACAGTCACATTCCCTTTCGGTTTTTGGGCCCGGCGGACCATATCGGCCCACTCAGTGAGGTCGGGCGCGGAACAACTCAGCCCTAGCCGCCGGACCACCACACCGGCCAGCCCCTCCCGCTCCAGCATCAGGGGCGCCTCGTAGAGCAGCCCGGCGTTCAAATTGGGGATGACATTCTCCCGGGGGATGCCGCAGAACAGGGAAATTTTGTCCCGAACCTCCCGGGGGACCGGGGCGTCGCTGCGGCAGACGATCACATCGGGCTGGATGCCCAGAGAAAGGAGCTCCTTGGCCGAGTGCTGGGTGGGCTTGGACTTCAGCTCCCCGGTGCCCGGGATGGAGACGATAAGGGAGACATGGAGAAACATGACGTTGTCCCGGCCCCGCTCCGCCGCCACCTGGCGGATGGCCTCCAGGAAGGGCTGGCTCTCGATATCGCCCACCGTGCCGCCAATCTCCACAATAGCCACATCGGTCTCGGGGCTCTCCAGAGAGTAGATACGGCTCTTGATCTCGTCGGTGATGTGGGGAATAATCTGGACGGTGCCCCCCAGATAGTCCCCCCGGCGCTCCCGGTTGAGGACACTCCAATACACCTGCCCCGCCGAGACCGAGGAGTTTACGGTGAGGTTTTCGTCAATAAACCGCTCGTAGTGGCCCAGGTCCAGGTCGGTCTCTGCCCCGTCGTCGGTGACAAAAACCTCCCCATGCTGGTAGGGGGACATGGTGCCCGGGTCCACATTGAGATAGGGGTCCAGCTTCTGCACCCTTACCCGCAGCCCCCGCTGCTTCAAAAGCCGGCCTAGGCTGGCTGCGGTGATCCCCTTTCCCAGGCCGGACACCACCCCACCGGTTACAAAAATATACTTTGTCATCCCTTTACCTCACCTCGTTTAAGCGGTCACAGACCTTTGGCCAGCCGTTCCATTACCTGCGCATAGGCCGCTTCCACCCCGCCCAGGTCCCGGCGGAACCGGTCTTTGTCCAGCTTTTCCCGTGTCTTTGCATCCCACAGGCGGCAGGTGTCGGGGCTGATTTCGTCGGCCAGCACAATTGTCCCATTCTCCAGGCGGCCAAACTCCACCTTGAAGTCCACCAGAATAACGCCGCAGGCCCTCCAGATTTCCTTCAGCAGCCGGTTGACATCCAAGGCATATTTTCGGACGAGTGCCAGTTCCTCCCGGCTGGCAAGACCCAAGGCGAAAATGTGGTCATCGTTCAGCAGGGGGTCGCCCAAAGCGTCGTTCTTATAGGAAAATTCCAGAGTGGGGGCGTCAAATTCCAATCCCTCCTCCACACCATAGCGTTTTGAGAAGGAACCGGCGGCAATGTTGCGCACAATGACCTCCACAGGGATGATAGACACCTTTTTTACCAGCGTCTCCCGGTCACTCAGTTCCTCCACCAGATGGGTGGGAATGCCCTCCCGCTCCAGCCGGGCCATGAGCAGGTTGGTCATCCGGTTGTTGATGGCCCCCTTGCCCTGGATAGTCCCCTTTTTCTGGCCATTAAAGGCGGTGGCGTCGTCCTTATAGGCAACAATCAGAAGTTTTGGGTCCTGTGTGGCATATACCTTTTTCGCCTTACCCTCATAGAGCAGCTTTTGTTTTTCCATAACACACCTCCATGTGCTTATTGTCAAACGGATGCGGTAAGAATTACACCCCGCTCTCCCCATAGTTTGCCAACACCCGGGCGGAGGGGTCATCCACGTCGCAGCCCGCCCAGGACCGGTTAGGCATCCAGAAATCCGCCACCATGCCGCTCTGGCCCGGATAGAACTTCTCAAAAATCTCCCGGTAGAGCAGGGACTCCTTGGTAAAGGGCCGGGCGTGGTCATAGCTCCGTCTCAGCCGTTCAAACTCCCCGTCGGTATACCGGCCCTCGGCGTACTCCTTCAGGTCGTCCACCAGGGAGTGGCCCACTGCGTCGGAGAAGGCGGCCTTCTCCCGCCACAGGATGCTCTCGGGGAGCCAGTCCCCCTCAAAAGCCTTCCGCAGCAGATATTTGCCCTTGCCGTAGGTGTTTACCTTCCGTGTGGGATCAATAGCCATGACATACTCCACAAAATCCAGGTCGCCAAAGGGCACCCGGGCCTCCAGGGAATTCGCTGAGATACACCGGTCGGCCCGGAGGACGTCGTACATATGCAGCTCTCGCAGCCGCTTCTCCGCCTCCTCCTGGAAGGCCTGGGGTGAGGGAGCGAAGTCAGTATATTTGTAGCCAAAGAGCTCGTCGGAGATTTCCCCTGTAAGGAGCACCCGGATATCTGTCTGTTCATGGATGGCTTTGCACAGCAGATACATGCCCATGCTGGCCCGGATGGTGGTGATGTCGTAGGTGCCCAGCAGCTCCACCACCGTCTCCAGGCTGGACAGCACGTCCTCCCGGGTGATAATGACCTCGGTGTGGTCGCTGCCGATGTAGTCCGCCACCTGTCTGGCGTATTTCAGGTCGATGGCGTCGGTGTCCATGCCGATGGCGAAGGTTTTGATGGGCATTTTGCTTCGGCGGGCGGCGATGGCGCACACCAATGAGGAGTCCAGCCCGCCGGACAGCAGAAAGCCCACCTTGGCGTCGGACACAAGCCGCTTTTCCACCCCGGCGATCAGCTTCTCCCGGATGTTGGCGCAGACCGTCTCCAGGTCTTCACGGCAGATCCGTCCCACCCTGGCGATATCCCGGTAGCAGATAAATTTGCCCTCCTTATAGTAGTGCCCCGGGGGGAAGGGGTATATTTTGTCCGTCAGCTCCAGCAGGTTTTTGGGCTCGCTGGCAAAAATGACGGTCCCCTGGCCGTCGTATCCGTAGTACAGCGGCCGGATGCCGACAGGGTCCCGGGCGGCAATGAACTCCCCCGTCCGCCCGTCGTAGAGGATACAGGCAAACTCCGCGTCCAGCATGGCGAACATATCCGCCCCATACTCTCGGTATAGGGGGAGGAGAATCTCGCAGTCGGAGCCGCTGCGGAAAGTGTACCCCTTTCCAATCAGCTCCCGTTTCAGCTTCTCAAAGCCGTATATCTCGCCGTTGCAGACGGCCCAGCTGCCCTCCAGCTCGAAGGGCTGCATCCCCTCGGGGGTCAGGCCCATAATAGCCAGGCGGTGAAAGCCCAGCAGACCCGCCCCTGCCGGGACCACCCGGCTGTCGTCGGGCCCCCGGCTTCTGGTGCGGTCAAAGCCCCGCTGAAACGTCTCTGAATCGGCTACAGGGCCGCAATATCCGATAATAGAACACATAATGGTTTCCTCCGTTTTTCGGATTGATCCTGTAGGGGCGGGTAATACCCGCCCCTGCAATGCTCACCGAACCCCAAACAGCAAGTCGCCGTATGTGGGGAAGGGCCAGTATTTTTTCGGGGTGAGGGTCTCGGCCTGATCGCAGGGCAGGCGCAGCCGGCCCATCCCGGGCAGCACCGTGTCTCGAATCCGCTCCGCCTCCGCCTTGATATCTTCGACGGTGGCCAAAGCCAGCACCGTCTCCTCCAGTGCGCCGGTCTCCCGGTATATCTCGTCAGTGAGGGCGGACAGCCTTTTCACCAGCTCTGTCTCACAGCCGCAGGGACAGCCGGGAACCAGCTCCCGCTTGGCGGAGGCGGTTTTCGCGGTGTCCAGGGCAAAGGCCTGAACGGCGGGGATGATTTCGGTGCGGGCCATGTCTACCATAGTGTTGGCCTCGATGAGGATGGTCTTGCAGTAGTTCTCAAGCGTCACCTCATACCGGGAAACCAGTTCCGCCCTGGAAAGCACCCCGTGGGAGGTGAGCAGAGCCACATTTTTCTCGTCCAGCAGGTGGGGCACACAGTCTGGAGTGGAGGGATAGTTTAGCAGCCCCCGCTTCTCCACCGCTTCCTTGATCCATGCGTCGTCGTAGCCGTTGCCGTTGAAGATGATCCGCTTGTGGTCCTGAATGGTCTTGCGGATCATAGCCTGGAGAGCGGTCTCGAAGTCCTCCGCCCCCTCCAGCCGGTCGGCATAGACCTTCAAGCTCTCAGCCACGGCGGTGTTGAGCATGATGTTGGCGCAGGCGATGGAGTCCGCCGATCCCACCATGCGGAACTCAAATTTGTTGCCGGTGAAGGCGAAGGGGGAGGTGCGGTTGCGGTCGGTGGTGTCCCGGCGAAATTTTGGCAGAACATCCACCCCCAGCCGGACCTTGCCGGTGTCGATGCTGGTATAGGGGGCATCGTACTCGATGCAGCCCAGAATGGCGGCCAGCTCATCCCCCAGGAATACGGACACCACGGCGGGAGGCGCCTCGTTGGCCCCCAGACGGTGGTCGTTCCCGGCGGTGGCTACCGAGATGCGCAGCAGGTCCTGGTAGTCGTCCACCGCCTTGATAACGGCGCACAGGAACAGGAGGAACTGGGCATTTTCATAGGGGGTATCCCCAGGGGACAGCAGGTTCACCCCGGTGTCAGTGGACAGCGACCAGTTGTTGTGCTTGCCCGAGCCGTTCACCCCCACAAAGGGCTTTTCGTGGAGCAGACAGACCAGGCCGTGACGGGCAGCTACCTTCTGCATCAGCTCCATGGTCAACTGGTTGTGGTCGGTGGCGATGTTGACTGTGGTGTAGATGGGGGCCAGCTCATGCTGGGCGGGGGCCACCTCATTGTGCTGGGTCTTGGCCAGAATGCCCAGTTTCCACAGCTCGTCGTTCAGGTCGGCCATATAGGCGGCCACACGGGGCTTGATGGTTCCAAAATAGTGGTCGTCCATCTCCTGGCCCTTGGGGGGCTTGGCGCCGAACAGGGTCCGGCCGGTGAAACGCAGGTCCCGGCGCTTGGCCCACATATCCGCGTCCACCAGGAAGTACTCCTGCTCGGGGCCCACAGAGGGACTTACCCGTCTGACCTCCGTATTGCCAAACAGCCGCAGCACCCGCAGGGCCTGCCGGTTCAGCGCTTCCATGGAGCGCAGGAGCGGGGTCTTTTTGTCCAGGGCCTCCCCGTTGTAGCCGCAGAAGGCGGTGGGGATGCACAGGGTCTTATCCTTGAGAAAGGCGTAGGAGGTGGGGTCCCAGGCGGTGTAGCCCCGGGCCTCGAAGGTGGCCCGCAGCCCGCCGGAGGGGAAGGAGGAGGCGTCCGGCTCCCCCTGAATCAGCTCTTTGCCGGAAAACTCCATGATGACCCCGCCGTCGGGCGAGGGGGAGATAAAGCTGTCGTGCTTCTCGGCGGTGACACCGGTGAGGGGCTGAAACCAGTGGGTAAAGTGGGTGGCCCCCCGGGCCACCGCCCAGTCCTTCATGGCTTGGGCCACAGCGTTGGCCACCCCGATATTCAGCTTGGCCCCCTCATCTATGGTCTTTCTCAAGGACCGATATACCTCCGCGGACAGATTGGCCTTCATCACCCTGTCATCGAATACCATACTGCCAAAATACTCCGGGACTGCTGCCATTTTTCTTCACCCTTTCTGCGTTCAAACGCATAAAAAGAGACAAAGACGCTTTTCAGGAATAAACCTAAAAGACGCCTTTGCCTTTATGGGCGAATTATACGCCCTGGGCGGGGCGCTGTCAACCTGTTTTTTTCTATTTTTCAGGATTCTGTTCACAGTGGTGGAAAACCGCCCCGGGTTGTGGTATAATACTTGGGAATTTCAATAAAGAGGAGCGGGAGCGGTCATGAAATATACCAAGGAAGAGGTTCTTCAGTATGTCCAGGAGGAGGAAGTGGCCTTTATCCACCTGACCTTCTGTGATGTGTTCGGGCGGCAGAAGAATATTTCCATTGTGCCCTTGGAGCTGTCCCGGGCCTTTGAGTACGGCATCGCCTTCGACGCCTCCGCCATCGCCGGCTTCGGGGACGAGGCCCGGTCCGACCTGCTGCTCCGGCCCGACCCGGACACTTTGATGCTGCTGCCCTGGCGGCCGGAGCACGGGCAGGTGGTGCGCATGTTCTGCTCCATCCACTACCCAGACGGACGGCCCTTCCCCTGCGACACCCGGGCCCTGCTCCGCGGCGCCATCGCGCAGGCGGAGCAGAGAGGTTTCCGCTTTCTCTTTGGCGCGGAACAGGAGTTTTACCTGTTTAAACGGGACGAAACCGGCGAGCCCACCAAAATTCCCTATGACAAAGCCGGGTATATGGACATCGCCCCCGACGACAAGGGGGAGAACATCCGCCGGGAGATCTGCCTGACCCTGGCCCGTATGGGCATTTCCCCGGAGTGCTCCCACCACGAGGAGGGGCCAGGGCAGAATGAGATCGACTTCAAATACTCCGACCCCCTCACCGCGGCGGACAACGTGATGACCTTCCAGGCCATTGTAAAGTTCATCGCCGAGCGCAACGGCCTGTGCGCCGACTTCTCCCCCAAGCCTCTGCCTGATTCGCCGGGGAGCGGCTTCCACATCAATATGTCGGTAAAGGCCGGGGACGGTCGGGACCGCCTGCCCCAGATGGTGGCCGGGGTGCTGGACAAGGTGGCCGACATGACCGTGTTCCTCAACCCGGCGGTGGAATCCTACGCCCGCTTCGGCGGCCACAAGGCCCCCAAATATATCTCGTGGTCCCATGAAAACCGGTCTCAGCTGGTGCGCATCCCCGCCGCCGCGGGGGAGTACCGCCGGGCGGAGCTGCGCTCCCCCGACCCCGCCGCCAACCCCTATCTGGCCTTCGCCCTGATGATTCAGGCGGGGCTGCGGGGCATGGAGCAAAATCTGGAGCTGCCCCCCGCCGCCGACCTGAACCTCTACCAGGCGGACGGTGAGAGCTTGTCCAGGTTCCAGTCTCTGCCCCAGGACCGGGAGACGGCGGTGACTGCGGCGCGGTCCAGCGAATTTATTGCGCAGGCCGTCCCGGAGGCGGTGGCGGAGGAATATTTTAAGGGATGACACCGATTTCAGAGGGAGGAGGGGATGTGTATGGGCTTACAGGAGCGGGTCTACAGCGTGCTCATCGTGTCGGCCTCGGAAAAATTTCAAAACGCCCTGCGCTCCCTCCTGCCCGAAAGTACCTACTCCCCCATTGTCACTGCGGCCAGCGTGGGGGAGGCGGAACGCACCCGAAACAGCCAGAACTTCGACTTTGTTTTTGTCAACTCCCCACTCCCCGACGACGCCGGCGTCCGCTTCGCCATCGATTGCTGCCGGGCGGGGGGGACAGTAGTGCTGCTCTTTGCGGCGGCGGCGCTGTACGATTCGATACAGAGCCGGGTGGAGAAACATGGGGTCTTTGTTTTGCCCAGACCTGTTCCACGGGACGCCATTCTCCGGGGGCTGAACTGGATGACCGCTGCCCGGGAGCGGCTGCGGAGCTATGAGAAGAAGGTCCAGCCCGTTGAAGAGAAGATGGAGGAGATTCGTCTGGTGAACCGGGCCAAGTGGCTGCTCATCCGCGAGCTGAAGATGTCGGAGCCAGACGCCCACCACTACATCACCCATCAGGCTATGGACCGCTGCTGTTCCAAGCGGGCGGTGGCGGAGGAGATCATCCGGCTGTACACTGTCAACACCGATTTGAAATTATAAGAAAACGCCGAAGAAATATTGTCATTTTTGGGGCGGGGATAACAAACTAGAGCGTTTCCTTTGGGAAGATGGACGATACAGCGCCGCAGACGGCTTTGTGGATACACCGCCTGGATGGACTGCATCATGCCGCATAGGCCATCGGTACAAAACAGATCCCGGAACATCTCTTTTATCGCGCTCATAATCTCCGTGGTGTTGTTCAACTGCGGCTTTTTATGTACTCTTTCAGTACTTCCCGCGGTGCTTTCGTCATTTTTCTTCGACCTCTATCTTGTAATTGGTTGTTGTCTCCATTCTTGAATGAGCCGAAGTTTTTTTGCTGTCCAAGTTTGTCGTTTGCACGGATTTTTATGGGGGCTCGGATTTCACTGTCTCCAACCACTTTTCCTCTGCCACCCACTTCGGTGGCTTTTTAATCAGCGGTTCCATGAATATCCCTACTTATCAATAGACCATTTGAAAATGGGGTTGATCCGGAGCGGACATACGGAGTTTACTCCACTGAGCGCGGATACTGACCTGACAGCATATTTATGGCCAATCGTTCGTGAAATAATCAAAACTGCCATAGAGAACAGGCAAAACCTGATCGTCGAAGGGTGCTGCATTCCTTTTGACCGGAAAATATTTTTACGGAGGATATCTTGATCACATCAAATATGTTTGCATGGTTATGCGTGAGGGCTATATAAGAAATCACTCTGCTGACATAAAGGGATACGCAAGCGTGATTGAAAATCGTTTGGATGATAGAGACTGCACAATGGAGGATGTGTTTGCCGGCAATGCACGGATGTTGGAACTCGTTCCCAAATATACGGCAGACCATGTTCTGATTGACAATAAATACAATATTCCTCTGAAATTTCAGTTGATTGGGCGCTTATCTTCAGAAGGTAAGCGCCCCTTTTCGCGGTCAAAAACCAACCGTTTGCGGACATTCCCGCACAGCGCCCGGTTTTCTGCTATGATGCAGATACATCAAAGGAAGCACTGCTTCAAGGAGGAAACTGTTATGCGTCATGTTTATATTCGTGGTATCCTGGCTCTGATCTGGCTGGCGGCGGCGGCCGTCAGCGGCGTGTCCGGCAATCTGGAGTGGGCCGGGCTCTACGTCCTGATGGGGGCGGCCTTCGGGTATTCCGCCTGGGTCTCCTGGAAAAAGGAGAAGAACGATAAGAGGGGGAGCTGACCATGGGCGGGAACATCCTGGAGCTGCAAAACCTCAGCGCCTGGTACAGCAAGGGGAAGAATGTACTGTCTGACCTCTCTCTCCAGCTGCGGCCCCACGAGGTGGTGGGGCTGATCGGCCTGAATGGGGCCGGAAAGACCACCTTTCTGAAAACTCTGTCCGGTCTGCATGAAGGTTTCCGCTGCGACGGCATCCGTCTGAACGGCCAGCCGGCCAGCTTCCGGGACAAGGGCTTCAAGCTGCGGCGGTACACCGTCTTTGCCGA
>CANPFP010000072.1 GCA_947573385.1 uncultured Bacillota bacterium
AAGCCAAGGAGGGCGAACAGGACGACGGGCTGGACAACGGCGCGGGCGACCAGGGCATGATGTTCGGCTACGCCTGCGACGAGACCCCTGAGCTCATGCCCCTGCCCATCTCTCTGGCCCAGAAGCTGGCTATGCAGCTCACCAGAGTCCGTAAGGAGGGCCAGGTGGACTACCTGCGGCCCGACGGCAAGACCCAGGTGACCGTGGAGTACAATGGGGAAAACAAGCCCATCCGGGTGGATGCGGTGGTGGTGTCCACCCAGCACAGCGCCAATGTAGAGCTGGACCAGATCCGCAAGGATATGATTGAGCTGGTCATCAAGCCCATCATCCCCGCTGCTCTGCTGGACGAGGACACCAAGATTTATGTCAACCCCACCGGCCGCTTCGTCATCGGCGGTCCCCAGGGGGACTCCGGTCTCACCGGCCGCAAGATCATCGTGGACACCTACGGCGGCTCCGCCCCCCACGGCGGCGGTGCCTTCTCCGGCAAGGACCCCACCAAGGTGGACCGCTCCGCCGCCTATGCCGCCCGCTGGGTGGCCAAGAACGTGGTGGCCGCCGGCCTGGCCTCCCGCTGCCAGGTGCAGCTGGCCTACGCCATCGGCGTGGCCCGGCCCGTCTCCGTCCGGGTGGACACCTTCGGCACCGGCACGGTGGCCGATGCCAAACTGGAGGAGGCGGTAGAGAAGGTCTTCGACCTGCGCCCCGCCGCCATCATCCGGGACCTGGACCTGCGCAGGCCCATCTACCGCCAGCTGGCCGCCTACGGCCACTTTGGCCGGGAGGACCTGGGCGTGGCCTGGGAGAAGACCGACCGGGTGGACGCCCTGAAGGCCGCCCTGTAAAAGGGAAATAAAATACTGCTCCGGCTGTCGAAAAGCCAAAAAAGTGCTTTTTGACAGCCGGATTTTTTTACTTTCCACAAATAGACAATTGGGGGCATGTGGGGTAGAATAATACGGCAAAAATGATAACCCGCCGGAAAAACCGGGATAATTCCACCGAAATGGCGGGGAAAGGAGCAAGCATGATGGAACAGAACGAAATTTTAAGCCGGGTAGACCACACCCTCCTCACCCCCACGGCCACCTGGGAACAGGTCCGGGCGCTCTGTGACGAGGGGAAGCAGTTCGGTGTGGCCAGCGTGTGTATCCCGCCCCGCTATGTAAAGCGGGCCAACGACTACGCCGGCGGCCTGAAGATATGCACCGTAATCGGCTTCCCCAATGGCTACGCCACCCCCGAGGTGAAGGTCTTCGAGACAGAGGATGCCATCCGGGACGGTGCGGACGAGATCGACATGGTCATCAACCAGGGCCTGGCCAAGGCGGGGGACTGGGAGGGTGTGCTCACCGAGATCAAGGCGGTAAAGGAGTCCTGCAAGGGCCGCATCCTGAAGGTTATCATCGAGGCCTGCAACTTTACCCGGGAGGAAAAGATTACCCTGTGCCGGGTGGTGTCCATGTCCGGGGCGGAGTTTATCAAGACCTCCACCGGCTTCGCCGCCGGCGGGGCTGCGGTGGAGGATGTGCAGCTCTTTCGGGAGCACATCAGCCCCGACATGCGGATTAAGGCTGCCGGCGGCATCCGCACCTTCGAGCAGGCCCAGGCCATGATTGAAGCCGGAGCTGACCGCATCGGCGCCAGCGCTTTGATTGCGCTGGTCAAATAAGGAAAAAAATCCTCCATCCCAATTTGGATGGAGGATTTTTTCCTTATGCGCTGATAAAGCTCATGCCCATACCCCTGCTGATGGTCCAGCCCTGGGCGGCGCTGTCCGCCAGCTCCAGATAGTCCTGGTTTTGCAGCGCGGCGGTGACGCTCTGCCGCCAGATCGGGTCGTTGTTGGACACATAATACATGATGTGCCAGCCAAATTCGGTTTTCACCAGGTCCACATCGCCCTCCTTGCGGGCGGGGTCGGTGGCCCAATCCCGGAAGGCTTCCGTATAACTGGAGGTGCTGGTGATGTCGGCGTACAGACCGCCGGTAGAAGCGGAAGCGGTATCATTGGTGTTGGCAGAGACGAGGGCGGCGAAGGACTCCTCGGTTTTCTCGCCGGCCTTCCACTCGTTCAGCAGGGACGTTGCCTTCTCCTCAGCTTCGTCATACTGCTCCTGGGTGGGATCGGTTGTGCTGCTGTCGCCGGCGCGGACCAACAGGTGGCGCACGGTGTTGGTCCGCTCCTCGTCCAGATCGCGGCCTTCAAAACGAACCACATAATAGTAGTAGGCGGAAGCTCCGGCGGCGCTTTCAACTACGGTGATGTCGCCCTCCCGGCGTCCGCTCTCCAGCAGCCACTCATTGTAGGGGAAATAGGTGAGGTCGGCGGAGGTGTATCCCCTGCTGACGGTGGAGGTGTACAGCTGCTCACTGTATTCCTCAATCAGGTCCTCGACCTCCGCGCCCTGCTCCAGCTTGGCCCGGACCTCCTCGGCAAGGGCCTTCTGGTCAGGCTTCAACTCCTCCAGAGCGGCGGATGTCTCTGCATCGGTTCGCTGAATGGCATTGCCGTCACTGTCTGTACTGGGGACGCTGGCCCGGAAGGTGATTTGGGAGAAGGTGACGGTATCCAGCTCGTCGGCGTGCTCCTGATAATAGGTCTGATAATCGGACTCCGGGTGATCAATGGCGTCCAGCTTGGACTGAGCGTAGTCGGTTGCGGTAAACTCCAGGTTGATGAGCGAT
Organism: uncultured Bacillota bacterium; assembly: GCA_947573385.1. Classification (GTDB taxonomy): domain Bacteria; phylum Bacillota; class Clostridia; order Oscillospirales; family Oscillospiraceae; genus Lawsonibacter. The sequence goes on from CANPFP010000072.1 coordinate 2,692, forward strand.
ACAAACCGGTCGTAGCTTATATAGGCCCCGAAGTTGGCCCGGAGGAAGGCGTCCCGGCTGGACATGTTGCTGGAAATCCAGGCGGTGTCCAGCTGGGCCAAGGTGGCGGCCATGGCGTTTTGGGCGTCCTCAGAGAGGGTATAGCCCTCGCTTTGGGCTTGCTGGGCCAGGGCGGTATTGCGGGTCAGCTGCTCCACGGCCAGGTCCATCAGGTGGTCATACCAGGTCTGACCGGTGGTCTCATCATAGACCTGCCGCTTTACGGAGGTGCTGGAATCAAAGGCGTAATTCCGCTCCTGCTCGTTGTAAATGCTGTTGTAGTAATATTGAAGATCCACAGCGGTATACTTTGTGCCGTTGATGTCCAGGGCGGTGAGGTTGCGCTGGAGAATTCCGCTGCGCCAGAACATAGCGGCAATTGCAGCGACCACTACAAGAACGGCCACCACCGTATACACCACTACGGACCGGTGGTCCCTCTGTTCCTCCAGACGGTGCTTTTCCGCCCGTTCGGCCTTGGTCTGGGCCTTTTTCTCTGCACTCACAGTTGTTTCAGTCCTCTCATGTTCAATAGTATACAGGTGAATGCCCACACAGGCATTTCCGGGACATTATACTAAAATCCGTCTCTGATTGCAAGAGGGAGGGCGGACTTTTACACTTTGTTTATAAATGCGAAAAGGCGCGCTCCTGGCGTCCACTGCAATTTGTTTACACTTTAGACGTAGATTTTTTTCCTAAAACCGGGTATAATGAGCGTTACGAATTTTACTGGAGGAGGGTCTGCCCTTGAAAACGCTTTCCCGCTGGATTTCCAGGTTTTGTTACAACCACCCCAATTTCGGCATCCCCAACCTGATGCTGTACATCGCCGTGGGCAATGTAGCCATCGGTCTCATTGATAATTTCAGCGCCTACTCCCTCTCCAGCGCCCTGTTTTTTTTCCGTTCTGCCATCCTCCATGGAGAAATCTGGCGGTTGATCTCCTTTATTTTTGTGCCCATCACCGGTGACTTCGGCATTCTGAACTTTACCGTCCCGGGTACCTCCTTCTTCATGACCGTTCTTTCCGCCTACTTCTACTACTGGATTGGCAGCCTGCTGGAGCGGGAGTGGGGTACTGCTAAATTCAACTGTTTTTTCTTTACCGGCGTGCTGCTCAACATTATTTTTGGTATGATTATGGGGGTCTCCTCCATTGCCTATGTCAATTTGTCCATGTTCTTTGCCTTCGCCGTTCTCTTCCCCGATATGCAGGTGCTGTTTATGTTTATCCTGCCGGTAAAGGTAAAGTGGCTGGCCTGGATTGATGCCGCCTTCTTCGCCTGGGCGATTTTCAACAACCTGCGGATGGGGCTCTGGCTGTTTGCCCTCCTGCCCCTGGTGGCCATTTTGAACTTCTTCGTTTTCTTCTGGGAGGACATGGTGGACGCGCTGGGCCGGGGTAAGGCCCAAATGGCACACAAGCACTCCGCCCAGACGATCAACTTCAAAAAGGCACAGAAGGAGCTGCGTCAGAGACGGGGCTACCTCCACAAATGCGCCGTCTGCGGTGTCACCGACCAGAACGACCCCAACATGGAGTTCCGCTACTGCTCCAAATGCAACGGCTACTACTGCTACTGCGCCAACCACATCAATAACCATACTCATGTGCAGTAAAAAAGCCCCATGGAGGGATACTGGTCAAGAACCTTATACGCCCTAAAAAAGCTGGACAGTTGCCGAAGAACAAGGACTTGTGACAAAAATCAACACCCCCAAAAGCACGAGTGCAGAACCGTGCTTTTGGGGGGCGATAAGTAGTTTCCAGCAGAAAAACTGCCACAAAAAAGTTGCTGTGCACAACAGGCACTTGGAAATGAAGTAACTTTTCGGAACAATTCTACTATGCCAAAACGACTTTTTCTACAGCCTGAAGTCTGCCGGAAGGCAGACTTTTTCGACAAGCTGGGGCGGCCGAATTTTTCGGCCGCCCGTTTTTGATGTGCTTCGGCGATTGAAATACCGGGGACGCTGTGGTACAATCAGGGAAACAGAGATGCGATTGTGTTTGAGGAGGTTTTTGTTATGGTATTGACGGAGCAATTCATCCTGCTCCAGGCACCCAACCCCGCAGCGGCGGAGAATGGGCGGAAGCTGTGGAAAAAAGGGAGCTTCTCCGCCCTGCACCGGACCCGGGACGATACCCTGTATTGGGCGGAGTGCGCCGGCAGCGGCAAGAATCCCTACCATGTGTCCATTGACTGGGCCAACCCGGATGCTCCGGTGTGCCGGTGCTCCTGTCCCAGCCGGCAGTTCCCCTGTAAACACGCCCTGGGGCTGATGTTCCAGCAGCTTGCGGGCGGCGGGTTCGAGGAGGGGGAGATTCCCCAGGAGCTTGCGGACAAGCGGGCCAAACAGGCGGCCCGGGCCGCCAAAAAAGAGACTGCGGCGGACGCGCCCCCCAAGCCCAAACGGACCAACACCGCCGCACAGAAAAAGAAATTGGCCAAACAGCTGGAGGGGCTGGACATGGCGGAGCGGATAGTGGACGACCTGCTCTCCTCCGGCCTGGGGGCGCTGGCCGGGGCTTCGGCCCAGACCTATGACAAGCTGGCCAAGGACCTGGGCAGCTGCTACCTCACCGGCCCACAGATCGCGTTCACCCGCATCGCCCTGGCGGTGCGCACCGTTCAGCAGGACCCGGAACAGGCGGAAAGGGCCTACAACCAGGCGCTGCGCATCCTGGTGGCCCTGCGGTCCACCATCAAAAAGTCCCGGACCTTCCTCCAGAACAAGCTGGAGGCGGGCAGCTTCTCCCCGGAGGACTCCGCCCTGTTCGAAGCCCTGGGCGGGGTGTGGAAGCTGGAGGACCTGCGGGCCATCGGCTCCTTCCGGGAGAATGTGCGGCTGGTTCAGCTGGCCTTTGGCGTGAGCTTTGACCAGGCCAAAAAGGAGTATGTGGAGCGGGGCTGGTGGATCGACCTGGACGCCGGAAACATCTTCCAGACGCTGAACCTGCGCCCCATGAAGGCGCTGAAATATGTGAAGGGGGAGGACAGCTGCTTCGGTGCGCTGGAGGTCCCCGTTCTGTACATCTACCCCGGGGAGGGGGACCGGCGGGTGCGCTGGGAGAGCGCCGCCCCCCGGCCCCTCACGGCCCAGGAGCAGGCCGCCCTGCCCGCCCTGGCCCAGCCCAGCCTGGCGGCTGCGGTGAAGGCGACCAAGGGGGCCATCAAAAACACCCTGGCCCCCAAATTCCTGGCGGTGCTGGTCCCCGTGGGAGCCCTGGGCAAGGTGGGGGAGACCTTTGTGCTGGAGGACCCCGCCGGGGACCGGATCGTCCTGCGGGACCGTCCCGAGGACGGCCCCGGCCACGCCTGCACCGCCCGGCTGGCCATGCTGCCGGAGGAGGTTCCGGCGGGCAGCGCCCTCTTCGGCCTGATGTTTTACCACGAGGGGGACCGCTCCCTCTGCCTGCACCCCTACAGCGTGGTCACGCCGGAGAAGGTTATCCGGTTACTGTATTGAGGAGGTGGCATCTATGAATTTACAGCCTCTTTATGACGTGAAGGAGCGGCTGGAGCAGGCCGCCATAGCCGGCGCCGGCCTGCTGGGGGAGGACTTCCGTCTCCAGCGGGCGGCGGAGCAGCTGAAGCCCCTGGCCGGGGCCAGTCCGGTGTTTGGCAAGATTGACGCCGGTCTCACACAGCTGCTGTCCGCCCCGGCGGGAGAGCGGTCCGGCCGGCTGCTGGACCTGCTGGCCCTGGTGGACGCGGTGGTCTACACCCAGGGGAAAACCGGCGCACCCGGGGAGATGGTCCCCCTGCCCGTCGGGGGCGGACAGTATCAGGAGCTGTCCTACGGCCAGCTGTCCCCCCTCCTCACCGCCCTCACCACCACCGGCGGCGGGCGGATGGAAATAATCAAGTCCGCCTGGGAGGACAACCCGGAGCTTTTCAGCGACTTCCGGGTGCTGCCCGCGGTGGTGGCCGGATTGGGGGACAGCTACGGCGAAATCAGTGAGCTGAACGCTGAAATTCTCAAGAAGCTCGGTCCCGTTTCCCTCCCCCTGCTGAAGGAGGGCTTCGACCCCGCCGGCAACAAGGCTATGGCCCGGCGGGTGGAGGTGGTCTCCGCCCTGGAGGGGGCGGCAGCTGCCCCCTGGCTGCGGGAGATTCTGCCCCAGGCCAAGAAAGACGTGCGCACCGCCGTTCTGGCCGCCCTGGGGACGAACCGGGAAAATACCTCCCTCCTGCTGGAGCTGGTCCAGACCGAGAGGGGCGCCAACCGGGACGCCGTCCTCCAGGCCCTGGCCGGACAGGACGGCGAGGGCGTCCGGGCCTTCTGGGAGAAGGAGCTGGAGAAAAACAGCGACTCGGTGAAGTTTCTGGAGCCGTCCAATGCGGACTGGGCCATCGAGCTGGTGACAAGCGGCCTGCGGCAGAGACTGGAGCAATTCCTGGACGGCGGGGAACGCCCCACCTATGAGGAGGGCACCAACCTTACAACCTGGTGCTGGAGCTTAGGACACAAGGACTCCCCGGCAATGCTGGACTTCTGGCGCTGGGCGGACAGCCGCATGGAGGACATCGACCAGCTCAAGGACGAGAAGGACCGTTCGTTTTTCTTTGGGGTGAAACTCACCGACCGGCTGCTGGACATTCTGCGCCACACCGGCCCCGGCCCCCTGCGGGATTACTGCCTGAATCTGTTTGACGGCCACCCCGCCATGACCCGGTATCTGTCCGTCAGCTTTCCGGCCGCCCTGCTGTCCTGCCCGGCGGCGGAGGTCTTTGAGAAGTACGGCCCCTATATCCTGACGGAGGAGCCCACTCAGGATACAGAGCGCAAAAAGACTTTGAATATCGTTTTGCTCAGGGCCCTGGGGGATGTGTGGTGGTATCCCCAGGGGGAGCGGTACAACGTCTATGGGGGCCTGTCCACTGCCGAGCCCCTGGATATCCGATGGATTGAGCGGCTCACCCGGGCGGTCTGCACCGACGTGCCCAGAAGGGGCGGCGCTTCCCACTTTGCCTACTACTGGGAGGACGTACCTGAGTTTGACCGGACCCTCATGCGGCTGGTCAACCAGTCGGACGGGCGGTGCCGGGATCTGATGATCCACTATCTGCGGAGACGTCTGGAGGAGACCGGCCTGCCCTACCACTACAGCCGCTGGCTGCTCCAGCTGGGCGGCAGTCCCCGGGGGCTGTTCGGCAAGGCGATGGCCAAGAATCCCTCAGCCAACCACCTCTATGTGGTGTGGCAGCTGATGCATGAGGCCAGCCAGGCCCTGCCCCCGGAGGAAGTCATCGCCCTGCTGGAGGAATTTCTGGAGGCCAAGGCGGGCCGGAAGCAGGCCTGGGCCAAATTCCAGGGGGCCATACCCTGGACGGTGGAGCAGCTCCGGGCGGGAGAGCCCTTCCCGGAGTGGGACAGCTGGGAGAAAATTGACAAATAATCGGAGGAACGAGCCATGAAAAATGTACAGCGGCTCCCGGCGGAGGAGCTGTTTCAAAGAGAGCTGGACACCCTCATCTCGGCGGAGACCGACCCCATTCCCACCGGATGGAGGATGTCCCCCCGGTCGGTGTTGACCTATATCCAGGGAAACGCCACTGTCAAGGGCGTTGAGATTACCCCCAAGTACATCGGCAACAGGAGACTGGTGGAGATCGCCATTGCCACCCTCCTCACTGACCGGGCCCTCCTGCTCATCGGCGAGCCGGGCACCGCCAAGAGCTGGCTGTCCGAGCACCTGGCCGCCGCCATCACCGGCGACTCCACCAAGGTGGTCCAGGGCACCGCCGGCACCACTGAGGAACAGATCAAATACTCCTGGAACTACGCCATGCTCATCGCCAAGGGCCCCTGCCCCGAGGCCATGGTAAAGAGCCCCGTCTACCGGGCCATGGAGTCGGGCTCCATCGCCCGCATTGAGGAAATTTCCCGCTGCGCCAGCGAGGTCCAGGACGCCCTCATCTCCATCCTGTCGGAAAAGCGGCTGTCCGTCCCCGAGCTGGGGCTGGAGCTCCCGGCACAGAAGGGATTTTCGGTGATTGCCACCGCCAACACCCGGGACAAGGGGGTCAACGACATGTCCGCCGCCCTGAAACGGCGGTTTAACATCGTGGTCCTGCCCACCCCCGCCGACATTCAGGACGAGATGGACATTGTCCAGACCCGGGTGGAGCAGCTGTCCGCCGGGCTGGACCTGAACGCCCGTCAGCCCGACACGGACACGGTGGAGAAGGTGGTCACCATCTTCCGGGAGCTGCGCTCCGGGGCCACCCTGGACGGCAAGCAGAAGCTGAAGCCCACCTCCGGGGTGCTGTCCACCGCCGAGGCCATCTCCCTGCTGTGCAACTCCATGGCCCTTGCCGGCTCCTTCGGGAACGGCGGAATCATGCCCGAGGACCTGGCCGCCGCCCTCCAGGGGGCGGTGGTGAAGGACGAGGAGAAGGACAAGGTGGGCTGGAAGGAGTATCTGGAAAACGTGATGAAGAAGCGGGGAAGCGAGTGGCTGCCCCTCTACCGGGCCTGCCGGGAGCTGAACGGAAAATGAGCGGGCCGGTATTTTTCGGGGTGCGCCACCTGTCCCCGGCGGCGGCCTTCCACCTGCGGCAGGTGCTGGACCGGGCTCAGCCCCGGCTGGTGCTGGTGGAGGGTCCCAGCGACCTGAATGACCAGGTGGAGTGGCTGTGCCACCCTGAGACGGAATTTCCCGCCGCCATCCTGGCCTACACCAAAACGCCGCCGGTGCGCACCGTGCTGTGGCCCTTCGCCGTCTACTCCCCGGAGGTCCAGGCCATCCTCTGGGCCCATGAGCACGGGGTGGAATGCCGGTTTATGGACCTGCCCTCGTCGGTGTTTCTGGCGTTCCGGGAGGGCCCTCTTCGTCACGGCTTCGCCGTGCCACCTCCCCCAGAGGGGGAGGTAAGGGACACGGAGCCGGTCCGCCTCCCTGGCTCCCCCTCTGGGGGAGCTGTCGAGCGGAGCGAGACTGAGAGGGTATCCACCGAATCCATCTACAAGCGCCTGGAGACGGTTACCGGCGAGGACCACGACACCTTCTGGGAACGAAATTTCGAGCAGATTGATAACTTTGAGGAATACCGGGCAGTCTGCAATACATTTGGCAATCAGCTCCGGGCGGCTTCGGAGGACAGCCAGTGGGACAGGGCCGAGACGGTGGTGCGGGAGGCTTACATGAAACGGGTAATCTGCCAGGCCATCGACAGCGGCGTGCCGGCAGAGGAGATTTTCTGTGTCTGCGGGTCCTTCCATGTGGCGGGTTTGGAGGAAAACGCACCCATGACCGACGAAGAGGAGGA
>CANPFP010000073.1 GCA_947573385.1 uncultured Bacillota bacterium
CCACGGCGTTGCTCCGGATAGAGTTTACAGCGATGGGCACTTTTACGCGCCATCGGGTGAGCTCTTACCTCGCCTTTCCACCCTTACCGGCCGGCAAAACCGGCCGGCGGTATATCTCTGTTGCACTTGTCCTAGGGTCGCCCCCGGCGGGTGTTACCCGTTATCCTTGCCCTGCGGAGCCCGGACTTTCCTCACAGGCGGGCCTTTCGCCCCGCCCGCGCGGCTGTCCAGCTTACTGCAAAGAGTATCATACAGGAAAATGGACCGGATGTCAAATACCAGGAAAAATTTTCTTCTCCGGGTTGAGTATTTTTTGGGAATGTGTTAGAATATCTTACTAATGATAAAATGAAGCTGGTATGCCCATTGCCGGGGATGGGGTTTCCCCATATTTTGAAATGAGGTATTTTAGATGAAAATTTTAGTTTTGGCGGGCGGCTTGAGCCCGGAGCGCAATGTATCCCTGTCTTCAGGGGCTATGGTGTGCCAGGCCCTGCGGGAACGGGGCCATCAGGTGGCGCTGATGGACCTGTTCTACGGTCTGGACGGGGCGCTGAACGGGGAAAATCTCTATGTGGCCCCCATTCCCGATGCCTACAAGCGGGTAGCCCGGGAGACCCCCGACCTGGAGCAGCTGCGGGCCAGCCGGCCCGGCCCTTCCGCCATCGGCGATGGCGTTCTGGAAATGTGCGCCGGGGCGGACGTGGTCTATCTGGCCCTCCACGGCGCCTGCGGCGAGGACGGCCGCATCCAGGCTGCTCTGGACCTGCTGGGGGTGCCCTATACCGGCTCGGGCTGCTTGGGCTCCGCCATTGCTATGGACAAGGATCTCACCAAACGGCTGGTGGCGGGCAAAGTGAAAACCCCCCAGTGGGAGACCGTCACGGTGACGGAGGAGAACATCACCGAGATTATGGAGCGCACCAAGCTGCCTGTGGTGGTAAAGCCCATCGCCAGCGGCTCCTCCATCGGGGTGTACATCTGCAAGAAGCCGGGTGAGCTGCAAAGAGCCCTGGAGGCCAGCATTAAGCTGGGGGGACGCACGGTAATCGAGGAATATATCCGGGGCCGGGAAATCCAGGTTGCGGTGCTGGGGGACAGGGCCCTGCCCTCCATCGAGATCATCCCCAAGGAGGGCTTTTACGATTACGCTAACAAATATCAGCCAGGGGCGGCCCACGAGGTTTGTCCCGCCCACATCCATAAGGAGTGGGAGAAGGCCATCGGCAATGCCGCCCTCGCCGTCTTCCACACCATCGGCCTGTCGGTCTACGCCCGGGCGGACTTTATTGTCACTCCGGACGGCACCCCCTATTTTCTGGAGATCAATACCCTGCCCGGCATGACCCCCACCAGTCTGGTGCCCCAGGAGGCGGCAGCGGCGGGTATCAACTATGGCAAACTGTGCGAGACCATTATCCAGATGTCTCTGCAGGTTCGGAAGGAGGGGCTGTAATGGAGACCATTACCCTGGCCCAACTGCTGGAGACGGTGGACGGCCGCCTGCTGGGAGAGTTTAACGCCCTGGACACTCCCATCTCCCGGGTGGAGACCGACAGCCGGTCCATCCACCCCGGCGCCCTGTTTATCCCTTTGGTGGGGGACCGCTTCGACGGTCACGCCTATATCAATTCCGCCCTGAGCAGCGGGGCCGCCGGCTGTCTCACCGCCCGCCAGCGGGATGACGTTCTCCCGGGCAAGTTCTACGTGGAGGTGGATGATACCGAGAAGGCCCTGGGCCGTCTGGCTGCCTGGTATAAAAACCGCTTTTCCATCCCGTTCATCGGCGTGACGGGCAGCGTGGGTAAAACCACAGCCAAGGATATGCTGGCCGCTGTGCTGGGCGTGAAGTACAAGGTGCTCAAAACCGAGGGCAACCACAATAACAACATCGGTCTGCCGCTCACCCTGCTGGAGCTGGATTCCAGCCACCAGATGGGGGTGCTGGAGATGGGTATGGACAAATTTGGGGAGATCGACTACCTGGCCGGCATTGTGGAGCCCGACGTGGGGGTTATCACCAACATCGGTGACGCCCATATCGAGCGGCTGGGCAGCCGGGAGAACATCTTTAAGGCCAAGTGTGAGCTGCTGTCCCATGTAAAGAGGGACGGTGTCCTGGTCCTCAACGGGGATGACCCCCTGCTGTCCACTCTAAAGGGCAACACCCCTGTCCCGGCCCTGTTCTGCGGCCAGGGGGAGGGGTGTGTCTACCGGGCCCAGGTGACGGGGGGGGACGGGGTGAGCCACATCCACTGCCGCCTGACCACCCCCCGCATGGACCGGGAGGTGGAGATACCCGCCCTGGGAGAGCACATGGTCTACCCCGCCCTTATCGCGGTGGCGGTGGGGGAGCGGTTTGGTCTCACCCCCGACCAGATTGAGGAGGGCATCCGCCAGTTTGTCCCCACCCGGATGCGCATGAACGTGCTGCGCCGGGGCGCGGGCGTCACCATTCTGGACGACACCTACAACGCCAACCCCCAGTCCATGCGGGCGGCCATCAGCGCCCTGGCCGACAGCCGGGGCAGCCGGAAGGTTGCCATTCTGGGCGACATGCTGGAGCTGGGGCCCTTCGCCCCCGCCCTCCACGCCGGAGTGGGGGAGTACCTGGGCCAGGCCCGCATCGACTGCCTGGTGGCGGTGGGAGAGCTGGCCGGGCACATCGCCCAGGCCGCCCGGGACGCCGGAGTGCCCCAGGTGTTCCAGTGCCGGGACCGGGAGGGGGCCAAGGGCGTCCTGCCCCAGGTGCTCGGCCCCGACTGTACCGTGCTGGTGAAGGCCTCCCGGGGCATGAAGCTGGAGGAGATTACCGCCAAGCTGCTGGAGCTGACGGAGGAGGGGTAGACCTCAAGTCTCAGTCTGCCTTGCGGCCAGCCAGTTCCCGGTCAAAGGGCGGGCGGAGCACGCCCCGCTCGGTGATGACGGCGGTGAGCAGCTCATGGGGGGTCACGTCGAAGGCGGGATTCCAGGTCTGGACGCCGGCAGGCCCGGTCGGAACCCCGGCGAAGCCGGTTACCTCCTCGCCGCCCCGCTGCTCCACCGGGATGTGGGAGCCGTCAGGGATAGACAGGTCGATGGTGGAGGAAGGCAGGGCGGTGTAAAAGGGGATGCCGTGGTGTTTGGCCAGCACGGCCAGGGAGTAGGTGCCGATTTTGTTGGCAAAATCCCCGTTGGCGGCCATACGGTCGCAGCCCACCACCACCATGTCGATCTTGCCCTGGGCCATGAGACAGCCGGCCATATCGTCACAGATCAAAGTGACGGGGATCTGGTCCTTTACTAACTCATAGGCGGTGAGCCGGGCCCCCTGGAGCAGGGGACGGGTCTCGTCGGCGTAGACCATGGACACCTTCCCCAGGGCGTGGGCCGCCCGGATGACCCCCAGGGCCGTCCCGTAGCCCCCGGTGGCCAGCGCCCCGGCGTTGCAGTGGGCGAGGATGCGGGCCCCCTGGGGCACCAGCTCCGCCCCCGCCTTGCCCATGGTCTCGTTCATTTGGACGTCCTCCCGGTGAATGGCCCGGGCCTCCGTCTCCAGCCGGGGCAGGTCGGGCCCAACAGCCAGCCAGAGCTTTTCCATGCGGTCCAGAGCCCAGAATAGGTTTACCGCCGTGGGCCGGCTGGCGGCCAGGGTCTCCTTGGCCCGGGACATGGCGGCAGGGAAATTTGCTTTACAGGCGTTCTCCTGAGCGGCCAGCACTGTGGCGTAGGCGGCGGCGATGCCGATGGCCGGTGCTCCCCGGACCACCATGGTTTTAATGGCGTTTGCCACCTCCTGATGATCGGTGTACCGCAGCCACCGCTCCTCAGCGGGCAGGCGGGTCTGGTCCAGAAGATAAAGTGCGCTGTCTTTCCAGCGGATTGCTTCCATAAAAAGGCCTCATTTCTAAGTGTGAATAAGATATTTTACCACGAAACACCCCCTGTTTACAAGCCCACGAAAGAAGGTATCTCCGTGATGTACCAGCGTGAACCCTTCGCCGCCCACCTGGACACTCTGGTGAAGGAACTGAAAAAACAGGCCTTTTGGAAGACCGCCCTCTTTGGGGTGGTCCTGTTGGAGCGCCAATGGCCGGTGTATGAGCGGCTGTCCATAGGGCGGGAGTGGGGCGCCGCCAGAGAGGTCCGCAAGGTGCTGGACCGCCTCTGGAAGGGGGTCCCCACCGGGGTGCGCATCGGGGATAACTTCTGGCTGCTGCTGGAGGACAACCCGGTGGAGCCCGTCTCCCAGCCCTGGGACCCGGCGGCGGCGCTGACGGTTAAAGGCGGCCTGCGGCTGATGGAGCTTTTTCGGGAGAAGGACAAAAAGGCGGCGGGGGAGCTGGCTGAGGGAAACCTGATGTTCCTGGCCCAGGCCCTGTCCGCCTGCGGGGAGGAGGGCAATTTTACCCACCCCCTGTTCCAGGCGGAGCTGGACTTCCAAGCCGCCCTGTGCGCCCGGCTGTGCGGGGTGCCAAACAGTGAAAAAGTGGAATTTGTCAATGCGTGTAAGGGGGAAACGATTGACAGTATTATGGGGGAGCTGTGGTTCCCCGATTACCCGGATTACAAGCCTTTGAAACGAAAGAAAAAGCAGGAAACGGTCTTGCGCTACACCTCCAAGCAGTATGACGCCCTTCTGGAGGAGAAGGGGCGATGCTGGTGGGATCGCCGTCAGCTGGACATTCAAGAGCGCGAGCGACTGCTGGAGAAGCGTGTCTGGCCTGATTGGGCGGACGGAACACCGGGGCGGGCAATGACCGCCACCGATGTGGTGTACACCTATGATGTCTTGCAGTGGGAGTACAGCGCAGGGGCGAAGGAGTGCCTGCTGTCCAACGGCGACGGAGTGCGGGCCAAAGCCCTCTACGGCCTGGCCGCTCAAAGCTGTGAGGCCCTTCTGAGCCTCATTGACAGGGGGTGGCCCACCGAGAAGCGGGGGACCGACGGCTTTGGCCGGGACCTTCTCTTTCCGGCTCAGTGCGCCTATCTGGCGGGGGATATCCCCCTGGCATTGAAGCTGCTCCAGCGGAGTTGGACCACCGAATACCAGGGGCCAAACTGCCAGATGCTCTGCGAGCCCCAAACCGGCTGGCTGGACCGGGAGGAGATTCGCGTTTTTTATGCGCTCCTGCAAGGGCGCGACACCGAAGCTCTGACACTTTTGAACGCCTCCGGGGAGCGCTGGGCGGAGCCCTACCGTCTGCTGTTGGCAGAGGACGGGGGCGGTTTATACAAATTCATTGTAAAACAAATCCGTGCCCTGCGCGGACACTATGAGTATCAGGCCTACCGCCCTACCGTGGCCTTTTTCAGTCTTGTGCTGTTGAAGCTGGCGCGGAAGAAGGGCGTAGCGGTGGAGGTCCCCCAGGTGGTGGAGCTGCCGCCGGCTCTGCTGGACGACGCTCCGGCGGACACAAGAAAATGGTCCCTGGCCGGGCAGACGCTTTTAAAAGAGGCGCTGGGTCCCGACGGGGACAAGCTTCTGGCAACATTGAAGCTGCGGGAACGATTTCAAAATAGAGGATAAACTATGATCGACATATCAGTATCCGGCCTTGTGAAGGAGTTCGAGGTCGGCAAAAAAATATTGGACGGGCTGACCTTCCAGGTGGACGCCGGGGAGCGGGTGGGCCTGCTGGGCCCCAACGGCTGCGGCAAAACCACCTTCCTGCGCATCCTGACGGGGGAGGTCCACCCCGACGAGGGGGACATTGTGGTGGCCCCCAACAAGCGGATGGGGCTGATCTCCCAGATTCCCGTCTACCCGGCGGGCTACACCGTGGAGGACGTGCTGGACACCGCCTTTGCGCCCCTACACCGGATGGAGGAGGAGATGACCACCCTGTCCCAGCGGATGGCGGAGGGGGAAAGTGATTCCACTTTACTGTCCCGCTATGACAAGCTGTCTGCCGCCTTTCAGGCCGGGGGCGGCTACGAGACGGACACCAGCAAGAATAAGGTGTGCAATGGCCTGTCCATTCCCCGGGACATGCGGGAGCGGCCCTTCGACATGCTGTCTGGCGGGGAGAAGACCCGGGTGAACCTGGCCCGGCTCATCCTGGAGGACACCGATATCCTCCTGTTGGACGAGCCCACCAACCATCTGGACCTGCGGGCCACTGAGTGGCTGGAGGAGTACCTGGAAAAATTCAAGGGCACCGTCCTGGCCGTCTCCCACGACCGCTACTTTCTGGACAAGGTGGTCCGCCGGGTGGTGGAAATTCAGGGGGGCAAGGCAGAGTTTTACAGCGGAAATTACAGCTTTTACGCCGTGGAGAAGGAGCGGCGGTATGAGGAAAAGCTGCGGCAGTATGAAAAGGAGCAGGCCAAGATCCAGCAGCTGGAGAAGGCGGCGGAGCAGCTGCGTATCTGGGCCTACTCGGGCAACGACAAAATTTTCAAGCGGGCCCAGTCCATGGAGAAGCGCATCGAGCGCATCCGCCAGACGGACAAGCCCAAAAAGGACCGGAAGATGGCGGTCCGCTTTGGAGAACGGGAGTTCCGGGGGGACGAGGTGCTGTCCATCAAGCACCTGTCCAAGGCCTTCGGGGAGCGGACCCTGTTCGGGGACGTGAACCTGGAGGTGGAGGGGGGCGAGCGCATCGCCCTGCTGGGAGACAACGGCACAGGGAAGTCCACCCTCATCAAAATCATCATGGGGGAGGAGGAGCCGGACGGCGGAAAGCTTAGAAGGGGGCCCACTGTAAAGGTAGGCTACCTGCCGCAGATCATCCACTTCGACCACCCGGAGCGCACCCTGGTAGACACCATGCTCTATGACCTGGACTGCACCGCCCAGACCGCCCGGAACCGGCTGGCCTCCTTCAAATTCCGGGGGGAGGACGTGTTCAAGCCGGTGTCCGCTCTGTCCGGCGGGGAACAGTCCCGGCTGCGGCTGTGTATGCTCATGGACAGCAAGATCAACCTCCTCATCCTGGACGAGCCCACCAACCACCTGGACATCCAGAGCCGGGAGTGGATCGAGGAGGCGGTGGAGGACTACGAGGGCAACCTGCTGTTCGTCTCCCACGACCGCTACTTTATCGACCGCTTCGCCACCCGCATCTGGATGCTGGAGGACGGCAAAATCACCGACTTTAAGGGCACCTATCAGGAGTATCTGTCCGCCAAAGAGCGGGGAAAGCTGGCTGTAGGGGCCGCCGCCCTCGGCGGCCCGTCCTCGAAAGGAAAACCTGTGGGGTGTGACGACCCCGGCGCGCTATCCCTGGAGAGGAAACCCAAGCGCCCCGGCGGCACCAAGAATCTGGAGAAGGAAGTCAACGCCGCCGAGCGGGCGGTGGCTTCCGCCGAGGAGAAAATGTACGATTTGGAGCAGGCCATTCAGGAGGCGTCGGCCGACTATTTGAAGCTCCAGGAGCTCTACCAGCAGCGGGAGACCCTGGAGGACGAGCTGGCCCATCTCTACGCCGTGTGGGAGGGGCTGGCGGCAGACCTGGAGGAGGCGCGGGGATGAGCGATCAGAAGTCAAAAATCGAGGTGGCCAGCTACAAAGGAAAGCGGCTTCACCCCGTTGTGAAGGTGTTTTTGGTTCTGGTGCTGCTGGGGACGCTGGTCTTCGGAGCCCTGCTGGGCCTGGTGCTTGGCGGCGCTCACGACAGCATCGACGGCGACCCCCAGGTGATGATTATTCTGGGCTGCCAGCTCCACGACTGGGGTCCGTCGGTGATGCTCCAGGACCGGCTGGACAAGGCGCTGGACTATTTGAAGGACCACCCGGAGGTAGTGGTGGTGGTGTCCGGTGGGCAGGGGGAGAACGAGCCCACCTCCGAAGCCCAGGGTATGGCCGACTACCTGGCGGACCACGGCTTTGCCCGGGAAAACATCATTTTAGAGACCCAATCCCACAACACCCATCAAAATCTCACCTACTCGGCCAGACATCTGGAGGAGACGGGGGTGGATATCAAAGCGGGCGTGGTGATCGTGTCCAACGGCTTCCACCTCACCCGGGCCAAAATGCTGGCCGAACGGGCGGGGTATGAGAACGTGTCTGTTCTGGCTGCCCCCTCCAGCCATACTCCCACCCGGCTGAAAATGTATATCCGGGAGCCCCTGGCCCTGGTAAAATCCTTTGTGTTTGACCGTTAGAGACGGTGCAGGTCCATTCCGATGGCCAGCCCGGCCCGGAAGGCGCTCTGGCGGTCCAGGTGGCGGAGGATCATAAGGCCGTCCTCCAGCCGCTCCGCCGCATCGCCCAACCCCTTGGCGTTCAGTTCCTCCCGGGCGAGACGTACCATGGTTTCGTTTTCCCTTCTCTCGTCCTCGTCGGGGAGGAAATAGCTGTCAAGCCGGTACTTCAGGGCGTAGTTATAGAGGGCTTCCAGCAAGGGTTCCATAGTGATACCTCCCAAGTGAATGTTGCGATGTATTCATCGTAATACTATAATAAACGATGAATACATCGTTGTCAAGAGGATGTGACAAAAATGTCAATTTTTTCTGAGCGGTTAATTCAGCTTCGGAAAGATAGGGGCCTGTCCCAGGTGGCACTTTCTAAAGAAATCGGTGTTTCTTCCCGCGTTTATCAGACGTATGAGTACGGAAAATCGGAGCCGGGAATGAGCAACCTGGTCAGTATCGCTGACTTTTTCGGTGTAAGCCTGGACTACTTGACAGGGCGGACAGACACGCCCTAGAGAGCACTAAAAGCCCCCCTTGCCAAAGGGGGGAGGGCCACGAAGTGGCGGGGGGATTCCACCGGGGGCTTCGTTCAGATGGAATCCCCCAGTCACGGTCTCGCCGTGCCAGCCCCCTTTGGCAAGGGGGCCTTGGCCTGCTGCGGGCGGGACGAGAGAGCTTAACAAGGAGGGCTGTCCATGCTGGACAAGCTGAATGCCATTGAGGCGAAATACAGTCAGATCGAGACCCGGCTGGGGGCGTCGGAGACCTATAACGACCCGGAGCTGGTGGCCAAACTGAACAAGGAACAGGCGGAGCTCCAGCCCCTGGTGGAGGTCTTCCGCACCTACCGGCGCACCCTGGACGCCAAGGTCCAGGCGGAGGAGATGATGGCCGACCCGGAGCTAAAGGAGCTGGCCCAGGAGGAGTATCAGGCGGCTCTGGAAACGCTGCCCCAGCTGGAGAAGGAGCTGCAAATCCTCCTGCTGCCCCGGGACCCCAACGACGGCAAAAACGTCATCGTGGAGATCCGCGCCGGGGTGGGCGGGGAGGAGGCGGCCCTGTTCGCCCACTCCCTGTTCCGCATGTATTCCATGTATGCCGAGTCCAAACGGTGGCACACTGAGATTGACTCCGCCAGCGAGACCGAGCTGGGCGGCGTAAAGGAAATTGTCTTTACAATCGAAGGGGACGGAGCCTGGTCCCGGTTCAAATTCGAGAGCGGCGTCCACCGGGTCCAGCGGGTGCCGGAGACCGAGTCCGGGGGCCGGGTCCACACCTCCACGGTGACGGTGGCCGTCCTGCCCGAGATGGAGACGGCGGACGTCCGGCTCGACCCGGCGGATGTGGAGATGCAGGTGTTCCGCTCCTCCGGGGCGGGGGGCCAGCACGTGAATAAGACCTCCTCCGCCGTGCGGCTTATCCATAAGCCCACCGGCACGGTGGTGGAGTGCCAGCAGGAGCGCAGCCAGTTTCAGAACCGGGACAAGGCAATGAGACTGCTGGCCTCCCGGCTGTATGAGACGGAGCAGGAGAAGATTTCCAGCGAATACACCGCCCAGCGGAGAAGTCAGGTAGGCTCCGGGATGCGCAACGAGCGCATCCGAACCTATAACTTCCCACAGGGGCGGGTTACCGATCACCGCATCGGCCTGACACTGTATAAAATAGATCAGGTAATGGACGGTGCTCTGGACGAGATCATCGACGCCCTGGCTGCCGACCACCAGGCCGAGTTGCTCAAGGAGCAAAAATAAAATAATAAGGAGACCGATTGACATGGAAATGTATATTCACTATAACTCCCTCCCCGAGGGC
>CANPFP010000074.1 GCA_947573385.1 uncultured Bacillota bacterium
CGGTGGCGTTGGTGGCCTCGGCGGAGGTCTGGTAGCCGTAGGCCTTCAGGGCCTCAGCAAAGGCGCCGCCGATGGGGAAGTAGATGCCGGAGGTGGGACCGGTACCCACGGTAACGAACTCCTTGGACCGCTCGGCTTCGGTGAGACCCTTCACCTCGCCGCCGCCCTGGCTGCCGGAGCCGCCGGACTGGGAAGCGGAGGAGGGATTGCTGCCGCCAGTGCTGCCGGGGGTGGACTTTTCCCCGCCGCCGCCGCAGGCAACAAGAGACAGGGACATGGCCAGAGCAAGGGTCATTGCAAGAAACTTTTTCATTCTCGTTCTTCCTTTCTTTACAATAGGGATTTGTTGTTTTGGGGGAAAGCTGTGGAACATTGCAAAGCCGGGGGCATACTTTCCCCCTAGGTTTTACAGTTTATCCCTTTTTCGGGAAACCGTCAATAAAAATGGGGGGTACGGTAGGAAAAGAGGGGGGAACGGTAAAAAATCCGGGGGGAACGGAGAGCAGGCGGCTTGCAAAGGGAGAGAAGTCGTGCTACACTACATTTAAATATGCAGCGAAAAACACGCAGGGAGGTATTCGCCGTGATTCAGGACAATCTGCTGATCTATCTGCTGGCTAACGCCGGCCTGCTCCTGGTGGCCGCTACTGTCCTCACCGAGCTGCGGCCCCTGCGGGCCATTATGAAGCGGCAGGACCGCTCCGTCCCCAACCAGCTGCTTCTGGGGCTGCTGTTCGGCCTGCTGTCCGTCGCCAGCACCTATACGGGGCTGAGCTTCCAGGGGGCCATCGTCAACACCCGGACCATCAGCACCCTGGCCGCCGGGCTGGTGGGCGGGCCCCTCACCGGGATGTCCGCCGGAGCCCTCAGCGGCCTGCACCGGTTTTTCTACGATCCCGGCGGCTTTACCTCCCTGGCCTGCGGGCTGGGCACCTTCTCCTTCGGGGTGCTGGGGGCGGTGTACTATCGCTGGTTTTCAGGACTGAAGGCTCCGCGGCACCTGGCCCTGGTGGGGCTGACGGTGGCGGCGGAGCTGATCCAGTGCGTCATCATCCTGGCGGTGGCCCGGCCCTTCGCGGAGGCGGTGGCCCTGGAAAAGGCCATCCTTATCCCCAAAATCGTGGTGAACTCCCTGGGGCTGGTGATTTTCAGCGCGGTGATGGACCGAATGAACCGCAGCCTGCGCATCGAGCTGCTGGAGCAGCAGCACCAGGTGGAGCTGCGCCAGCAGGCCGAGCTGCGGGCCCTCCAGTCCCAGATCAACCCCCATTTCCTCTTTAACGCCCTGAATACCATCTCCGCCCTGTGTCTCACCGACCCCAACCGAGCCCGGGAGACCATTCTGGTGCTGGCCAATTACTTCCGGCAGACCCTTTCCATCAACGAGCCCTTTGTTACCCTGGAGCAGGAGCTGGCCAATGTGGACAACTACCTCTTTCTTACCGAGGCCCGGTTTGAGGACGCCATCCACGTCACCCGGGAGCTGCCCGACGACCTGCGGCGGCTGCGGCTGCCCCCGCTGATTCTCCAGCCCATTGTGGAAAACGCAGTGCGCCACGGCTTTGTGGCAGTGGACGACCGGCGGGTACACATCCAGATACGCCAGGACGGCGAGCGGGCCTATATCCAGGTGTCCGACCAGGGCAGGGGTTTCCCGCCCGAGGTGCTGGCCAGGCTCCAGGACCCGGACGACCCTGCCTACTCCGGGCTGTTCAACGTGCGCAAGCGGCTGCGGACCATCTACGGCGACCAATGCCCCTTTACCATCGACAGCACCCCCGCCGGCTCCACCGTCGCCTTTTCCATCCCGCTGACGCCCCCGGCCCAGGGGGCGGCGTCTGACAAAAGGAGGGACCACCCGTGCACATCGCAGTTATTGACGACGAAAAATATTCCCGGGTGGAACTGATCCACCAGATTCGGCAGTACCTGCCCCAGGCGGAGATTATGGAAGCGGGCAACGGGGTGCAGGCCATGGCACTGCTGGAGAAAAACACCTTCGATATCCTGTTCATCGACATCCATCTGGGGGACCTGGAGGGCACCACCGTGGCATCCCTGGCCAGGCGGCTCATGCCGGAGGCGAAGATCATCTTTGCCACGGCATATTCGGAGTACGCCGTGACCGCCTTTGAGCTGGGGGTGGACAACTATATCCTTAAGCCCTTCGATCCCGTCCGCATCCGTCAGGTGCTGGAGCAGTGCGCCGCCCGGCCCGCCCCCGCCCGGAGCGAGGACCGGCTGGCCATCAGCAGCAACCGGCACACCATCCTTCTGGACGTGGACGAGATATCCTATATCGAAACCGATGGCTCGGGCCGGGGCTGCCGGCTGCACACCCTGTCCGGGGAGGAATACGCCGACAACTCCCCGCTGTCCGAGTACGAGAGCCGTTTGGCCGGCCGGGGCTTCTACCGCATCCATAAGACATGTCTGGTCCGGCTGAGCTATATTCAGGATATTTTCCCCTGGAACAACAACAGCTTCGCCCTGCGGGTCCGGGGGTCCGCCAGCCCCCTGCCCATCGGCCGGGACCGGGTGAAGGAATTGCGCCGAAGACTGAATATTTGATGATTTTATACAAAAAGAGGGGATGCTGAACCAAAAACAGCACGTTGTACCCTTATGCCAAAATGACTTTTTGACAGCCTGGGCAGAGGAGACAATACCCGTCTCCTCTGCCGTTGTTGTTTTTAGATAGCGTACTCTATTTAGGAGGCGGATTCCGGCTTATAAGTAATGAGGGAGACGACAATCAGTACCACAAGAGACAGCAGGGAACTGGCGATGTCACTGGGGATACCGAAGAAGGAAAAGCCGCTCCATCCCAAGGCCACAAAGGCAAGGCCGCTGAACAGACCGGCAAAGGCGCCTGCCTTGGTGGCCTTTTTCCACAGCAGGCCTGCGACAACGGGGGAGAATACGCCGGCGGTAAACAGTGTATAGGAGGAGTTCAGCACCATCAGCACCGAGGGAATGGCCAGGGCGACCACCACGGAGATCACGCCGATGACCAGTGTCATAACGCGGGAGATATTCAGCAGTTTTTTCTGAGCTGCGGGATCCTCCATGTTGTCTTTGCAGAAGTAGCGCACATACAGGTCATTGACCACATGAGAGGTGGCGGCGGTGAGGATGGAGTCCGCGGTGGAGACCACTGCGGCGATGATGGCCGCCAGGGTGAAGCCAGAGAACACAGGCGGGAGCATGGCGCGGATAATGGTGGGCACCACCAGAGAGGAGACCTCCAAATCAGGGAACAGAGCCCGTCCTGCCATGCCCAGAATCACGGGGAAGAAGCAGATGACCAGCAGAATGATAAAGGCAAGAATAGCGGATTTGTAGGCTGTTTTGGTGTCCTTGGCGGCGAAAAGACGCTGATAGACATCCTGGCCGATCAGAGTATAGATGAACATGGGCAGGATCAGCCACAGCACATAGGAGGGCTCGGTGCCCTGAAGCAGGCTGAAATAGTTGTCTGGGACATCAGTGGCCTGAATCTGAGCGGAGATCACATCCCAGCCGCCGCCTTTGACCACAACAAAGATGGTGGCCGCGATCAGGCCAAGGCCGGCGATGATGATCTGGATGAAGTCGGTAACGGTCACCGCCCACAGCCCGCCGAAGGCGGTAAAGCCGATGAAGAACACCGCCACAATGATGGCGCAGGTGGTGGTGGAGCCCACGCCCAGGGAGGCCAGCACACTGCCGGCGGAGGTGACCTGTCCGGCCAGAATGCCCACCAGGGCCAGCAGGGAGAGGATGGTGGTGAGCAGCCGGAGCATGGGGCTGTTGTAGCGGTTTTCCATAATCTCGGTCACAGTGCAGACCTTCATGCCCTCCATCCGCTTCAGAATCAGGCAGACGGCCAGGATACCGACAGCGCCGGCAATGGGACTCCAGTAGGCGCTCAAGCCGTTATTGAAGGCCTCGCCGCCCACGCCGATGACATAGCCGCCGCCGAAGTAGGTGGCTACCAGGGTGAAGGTGGTCAGACCGATGCCCAGCCGCCGTCCGGCCAGCAGATAGTCGTCAATATTGTTGTTAAACTTGTTGCAATAAATTCCGACGCCGAAAATGGCGATGAGGTACAGGGCGATAATTGCTAATTCCACGGTTTTGTCCTCCCAAATATACTTATTTTTATTGGTCTGTCAGGGTTTAGAATTCCAGCTCGCCCAGCTCCTTTTCCAAAATGTCGATGAGGGAGCAGTCCTGGACCCGATCGAAGATGTACTCCATGTCGGGATAAAGGAAACGGTCGTTGTCCACAAAGGGGATGGTCTCCCGCAGGAAGTCCCGGACCTTGGCGATGGCGGGGGAGGGCTCCAGAGGCTTGAGGAACTCCATGGCCTGGAGGGCCACGTAAATCTCAATGGCGATGACATATTGCAGCTTGCGTACTGCAGTCCCCGCCTTTTTGGAGGCGTAGTAGGCCATAGACACCGGGTCCTCCTGGTTGGCGCAGGTGGAGATGCTGTCAATGGTGACAGGGATGGCCAGGTGCTTGATCTCGTTCACCAGGGCGGCGGCGGTGTACTGAGGGATCATAAAGCCGCTGTTCAGTCCGGGGTTGGACACCAAAAAGGCGGGCAGACCGTCGTTCAGGTTGCGGTTGACCATGCGGTCGGTGCCCCGTTCCACCAGGTTGCCGGCAATAGCGCAGGCCATGGCGATCATATCGGCGTGGGAGCCCACAAAGCTGCCGTCAAAGTTGCCGCACATCAGGGCTGCGCCGTCGTCCTCACCCTCGGCGAAGATTTCCGGATTGTCGCTGATGGAGTGCATTTCGTTGACGATGACCTCACAGGCTTCCTTGACCAGCTTTTTCGCCGCGCCGTGGATATGGGCCATGGAGCGCAGAACGTAGGCATCCTGCACCTTGGCGTCGATATACTTGGCGCCGATCTGGCTGCCCGCCAGCATCCGGGAGAGATTGCGGGCGGAGCTGGCCTGCTCCTCGTGGCGCTTGGCGCCGTGAATGCGGGGGTCCAGAGCCTTGGTGGTGCCCCGCAGGGCCTCATAGCACATGGCGCCGGCCAGTTCCATATTCTGCATCGCGGTGATGGACTCATACAGGGCCAGCAGCCCCAGCGCGGTAACGGTGATGGTGCCGTTGAGCATGGTCAGCCCCTCCTTGTAGGAGAGAACCAGGGGCTTCAGGCCATTGGCCTCCAGTACCGGGAGGGCGGGGACAGGCCGGCCGTCCTGGAAAATCTTTCCTTCTCCAATGTAGGCCATAACCAGGTGGGCCTCCACCCCCAGATAGCCCACGGAGCCCTCGCCAGGGGCAAAGGGGATCAGGTCCTTGTTCAGCATCTGCCGGACCAGCTCCAGGGTGGACAGCCGGATACCGGAGTGGCCCTTGCCCGCGTTGAGGATGGTCATGAGCATGACCGCCCGGGCCTGAACCCGGTCCAGCGGCTCGCCCACCGCTACAGAGTGGGTACGGACGATGTTTTCCTGGAGGGTAGTGGCGTCCTCGGGGGAGATGGTGTAGCGGACGTTTTCACCAAAGCCGGTGGTAACGCCGTAAATAATGCGGCCCTCCTCCAGAAATTTGTCCAGCAGCCTGCGGTTGGCCTGGACGGTCTCCTTCATCTGATCCGAGAATTCCAGCTTGGCACCAAACTTGGCTACAGCGATAAATTCCTCCAGGGTGGGCTTGCAGTCGGTGAGCGTGACGCTGGTGATGCTTCGGGCGGCTTTTACAGACAGGTTCATGATTGATTCTCCTTTCTCACATTAGGTCTTGGTCTCTGATGTTTGCTTGCTATATTACAGAGCAATTATCGTGCCAATTTCTATCATGGAAGAATTCAAATCAAATAATGGAGACTTTGCCCGTAAAAGGCGAAAATGGGACAAATGAATAGACAGACAAAAATTTCTCACCGCGAGGGGGTGAAAAAATTTTTGTCTGTCTGATATTTAGGCGCAAAAAATTTTTACAGCACTGGTCCGCTACAGATCATATTTCTTCTTGTAGTATTGAAAGCTCTGCCGACTGATTTTCAGCAGCTCCGCAGTCTGGGTGGCGTTTTTCCCGCAGGCGAGGTAGGCCTGGGACAGGATTTGCCGCTCATACTCCTGAACCAAGCCGTCCAGCCCCTTTTGAAAGGCCGCCTTTGGGGAGGACACCACAGCCGGCGGGGGCGTTTGTGTAAGAGGCGTGGAATGCCGGAGAAAATAGACCGGCAGATCGCACTGGCGCAGAACCCCCTGCTTGGCCACGCTGACGGAGCACTCCAGAATGTGGAACAGCTCCCGTACGTTGCCGGGCCAGCTGTACTGCCGCAGGTGGGTCCAGAAGTCGGGCTCAATCGTTTCAACTGGCTGAGCAGAGCGAGGACCCCGCTCCCGCACAAAGTGCCAGACCAGCTCCTCCAGGTCCTCCATCCGTTCCCGCAGCGGCGGGATTTCCACCACGGCCGAAGCGAGCCGGTAAAACAGGTCCCGCCGCAGGGCTCCGGACTCGGCCAGGGCGAAGGCATCCTGATTGCAGGAGGACAAAACCCGGATATCCACCTGAATTTCCTTGGTACTGCCCACCCGCTGAAGGGTCCCTTCCTCCAGGACCCGAAGCAGCTTGGCCTGCATGGACAGGCTCATGGAGTTGAGCTCATCCAGGAACAGGGTTCCGTGGTTGGCAGCTTCCAGCAGTCCTGCCTTATCCGTACTGCCGGTGAAAGCGCCCTTTACCGTGCCGAAAAGCATGCCTTCAATCAAAGATTCAGGGAAAGCGGCGCAGTTGACCGCCACAAATTTTTCGTTCCTCCGGGAGCTGAGGGAATGAATCCCCTGGGCGAACAGCTCCTTGCCGGTCCCGGTCTCCCCCTGGATCAGGACGTTAAAGTTCTTAGGGGCCATTTGCCGGGCCAGATTGACCGCCGCCCGCATCTGCGGGCTGGACCCGATCAGGTCGTCCAGGGAGTAGCGGGTGGTCTTTTCCCCCAGCAGGGTGCTGGATAAATGGCTGGTCAAGGTCCGCTGGATGTCCTGGAGGCCGGGCAGCTGCCGGCGTACCATGGAGATATCGCGCTCCAGCGTGATGGTTCCCATCAGAGAACCGTCGGCCCGACAGACGGGATAAGAGGAGTTGACCGTGGCCAGGTCTTTGCCGGATGTGGATTTATAGCAGTCAAAACGATTATGGATCGGCATCTGGGTACGCAGGGCGGTCAAGGTGGTGCTGAATTCTTTGTCCACCAGGAAAAGATCCAAAAGGTGCTGCCCCTCGGCGGAGTCCTCGGGGGGGATGTCCAAAAGCTGCTTGGTGGCGCGGTTCAAAAACTGAATGGAGGCATCCGGTCCGTATAGCTGGATTCCGTCATCCATAAAGTCCAGCGCCGCTTCCATCAGACGCTCCCGCAGAGGCTCGCGGCGCAGCAGCAGACATTGGGTAAAGCTGTTCAGCGAAAACCGGAGGAGCTCAAAGCGAAGCCCATTCCAACGGACCGTGCCCTGGCTGAAGTCCCAGACCGTATCCGGAATCTTTGTTATCTCAACGCCCTGCCATCGCAGAATTTTGACCCGGAGCGTATCGTCCGAAAAGCCTTCGGAAAACAGGATCTGGTGGATTACGGATTGCTGGTCCAAAAGGATTAAAATGTCGATCAGCTGAGACATAGAAGCCCCCCTTATTTTTTGGATTACTGTTTTACGGATGCCCATCTAATCCGGAGAGCGGGAAGTTTTTGCAGGGGGCGGGCCGGCAGCGGGGGTTTCGGTGACCTGGGGACGGCTTTGGACGAAGGTGATTGCCAGCAGAACCGCGATGAAGAGGATGAGAAAGGCCAGCTCCCGCTTTTTTGATTTGTCCGCTCTTCCCCTAGCCTTCAGCGGGTAGAGCCAGGCGGGGAGTAGACCGCCCCTGTCCCCAGAAAAAGGAGGCCGGCCAGGGCTGTGATCAGATGGTACATAGCGCCGTACCACAGCTGTCCGGCGGCAAATTCGTAGTCCCAAAAGCAGCCGCCGCCGTACCGGCCCTGGGTCCGGCGGTAGGTGAGCCGTTTGACGGATTCCACCGGGGCGGCGATCTCCTTCAGCTCGTCTCGGGGGACAGGTAGCTCCTTGAAGGTTTGAACAAAGGTGGGACATAGGAAGAAAGCGATGAACAGGGATGGCAGGAGGATGAGCACAAACTGCTGCCGGGGGGAGACAGGGGTTTTCCGCCGCCAGAAGAGGTATTTTTTCAAAAAGCAGGCGAAGAGAAAGCCGGTAATGCCCAAAAACCAAAGGGCAAATAACAGGAGAAAGAAAATCTTTGCGCCCATAAAAGTTCCCCCCTTTTACTTAGAATAGCACGGGAGGAGGAAAAAAGTCAACTGGACGGCAGACGGGCGGAGCGGGGTGCTTTCCGGCAGGAGACGGACAGCTCCCTGTGGGCGGAGCAGAGCGGGACGCTGCCGGAGGAATGAGGGCCTTTCGGGGGAACTTCGTCCTGTTTTTTTGGAAAATTCACAAAGCATCCCCTGCAAATCCCGGGAAATCCGCCAAAATTTTTTTCAAAACCCCTTGACACACACGGCTGTGTGTTGTATGATAACGGGGCGTCTGTTAAGGACGCAGTTGCGATGATGCGGGAGATTGCTCCGAAAGGAGGTAACTTCCGCGGAGTATGTCCGACTATCGGGCGGCTGAGCGAGTCCGTACACGGCGTATATCGCCCGGTACGGAAGGAACCGGCCTGTCTATGCGCCGGTTTTTTCGCGGCCGGGAGTGATACGCACGAAAGCGTGTACTCGGCGCTTGCTCACCGTACGGAGCGAGGGACAAGGAAAACTCAACTTCGTATGAATCAAGGAGGAACAAACACATGGCAGCTCAGAAAGAAATGATCCGCATCCGGCTCAAGGCCTATGACCACCAGCTCATCGACCAGAGCGCCGAGAAGATCGTGGAGACCGCCAAGCGCACCGGCGCCAACGTCTCCGGCCCCATCCCCCTGCCCACCAAGAAGGAGGTCGTCACCATCCTGCGGGCCGTCCACAAGTATAAGGACAGCCGCGAGCAGTTCGAGCGCCGCATCCACAAGCGTCTCATCGACGTGGTGAAGCCCTCCCCCAAGACTGTGGAGGCCCTGATGAGCCTGGAGCTCCCCGCCGGTGTGGAGATCGAGATCAAGCTGTAATTTTCCCGGGTAGGGACGCATCGTGATGCGTCCGCAATATGTCCGGCGGGGCGGACGCTTCGTGAAGCGTCCCTGCAGGCCGGAAATCAACCTTTGTGTACCCGCAGCCTGTCGCCAATCGAGACAGGCGGGTCAAGTCGCCGGAGCAATGGTCCCAGCCCAATGGGAGCCAACTCCGCCGACCAATAACCTTTATTAGGAGGAAACATCCCAATGGAGAAAGCGATCATCGGCAAAAAGATCGGCATGACCCAGATCTTCGATGAAGCCGGCCGGGTGGTGCCCGTCACCCTGATCCAGGCCGGCCCCTGCACCGTGGTGCAGAAGAAGACCGCCGAGAAGGATGGCTACGAGGCCATTCAGCTGGGTTATCAGGAGACCCCCGAGCGCAAGCTCACCAAGCCCGAGCTGGGCCACCAGAAGAAGGCCGGCCTCAGCGAGTTCAAGAGGGTCCTCAAGGAGTTCCCCTTGAAGGACTGCTCCAAGTACGAGGTGGGCGACGTGCTCACCGCCAACGTCTTCGCCGCCGGCGACTTCGTTGACGTGACCGGCACCAGCAAGGGCCACGGTTTCCAGGGCGTTGTCAAGCGCCACGGCGCGGCCGTCAAGCGCAACACCCACGGCGGCGGCCCTGTCCACCGCCACCAGGGCTCTCTGGGCCCCGGCACCACCCCCGGCCACATCGCCA
>CANPFP010000075.1 GCA_947573385.1 uncultured Bacillota bacterium
ACGCCGATGGAGTTGACCAGCAGCTTTTTGCTCAGCAGGGCCAGCACGCCCCCCTTGAGGGAGTTGTTTTTTTCATCGCTGATGTCGTAGAGCTCCTCAGAGGTAATGGTGGTTCCGTCCCTGGTCAGGGTACGGCCCAGAAGGAAGTCGGCGGACACGCCGTAGTAGTCGCAGGCCTTTACCACAAAAACCAGACCGGGCTCCCGTGCGCCGTTCTCGTAGTGGCTGAGCAGCGCCTGGGAGATGCCCAGGGCTTCGGCGGCGGTGCGCTGGCTCACCCCCTTCTCCTGCCGCAGCAGGGACAGGGTGCGGGGAAACTCCGGATTCTCTAATTTCATATCTCTCCACCTCAAACAAGGATGCTGCCGGGTCCGTCGGCCCGGGGCCGGCCCGTCCCGGACCGTTTGAAATACACTTGGTATAGTATAACTGACCCATTACCTTCCGTAAAGAGGAAAATTTAAAATTCCCCTGGAATTTTTCCCGGTCTCCCGGCAGAAAACTATCCTGCGGCCCTTGCAATTTTCCCCGGGAAATGCTACCATGATAATTGAGATTCCGGTGGGAAACACCAATTTTGATTTGGAGGCATGATGCAATATGTTTGGAAAGCTCATTGACATTCTGAAAAAGAGTCCCAAGAAGATCGTCTTCACTGAGGGCACCGATCCCCGTATTCTGGAAGCATCCGCCCGTCTGCTGTCCGGTACCTTCCTGACCCCCATCCTGGTGGGCAAGGAGTCTGAAATCCGCGCCGCTGCCGAGGACGCCGGCTTCAACATCCGGGGTGCTGAGATCTACGACCCTGAGAATTATGAGAAAATGGACGCCATGGTAGAGAAGATGGTGGAGCTGCGCAAGGGCAAGATGACCACCGACGAGTGCCGGGCCATGCTTCGCAAGGGCAACTACTTCGGCACTATGCTGGTGGCCATGGGCATCGCTGACGCCCTTCTCGGCGGCGCTACCTACTCCACCGCCGACACCGTCCGCCCCGCCCTTCAGCTGGTAAAGACCAAGCCGGGCAACTCCATCGTCTCCTCCTGCTTTATTCTGGTACGCCCCTACGCCACCGGCGGCAACATGGTGCTGGCCATGGCCGACTGTGCCATCAACATCGACCCCACCGAGGATGAGCTGGTGGAGATCGCCTCCGAGACCGTCAAGTGTGCCCAGATATTCGGCGTGGACCCCAAGGTGGCCTTCCTCAGCTACTCCACTTTCGGCTCCGGCAAGGGCCCCGTGGTGGACAAGATGCGCAACGCCGCCGAGAAGGCCAAGGCCGCCATGCCCGAGGTGCCCATCGAGGGCGAGCTGCAGTTCGACGCCGCCGTCTCCCCCCGGGTGGCCCAGACCAAGTGCCCCGACTCCAAGGTGGCCGGCTACGCCAACACCTTCATCTTCCCCGACATCAGCGCGGGCAACATCGGCTACAAAATCGCCCAGCGCCTGGGCTCCTTCGAGGCCTACGGCCCCATCCTGCTGGGCCTGAACGCCCCCATCAACGACCTGTCCCGGGGCTGCAACGCCCAGGAGGTCTACTCCATGGCCATCATCACCGCCGCTCTGGCCTAAACGCTGCGTAATAAACCCTCCGGCTATGCCGGAGGGTTTTCTCATTTTCCCACGCAGAACTTTGCAAAGATGCGGTCGGTCACATCCTCCCGCACGCTCTGGCCGGTGAGCTCTCCCAGGGCGGACAGGGCCTCCTCCACGTCGGTGAGGAGGGCGTCGGGGGTAAAGCCGGCTGTGAGGGCCTCCCGGGCCCGGCGGACGGCTTCCCGGGCCCGGCCAGCCGCTTCCTCCTGCCTGGCGTTGGTGAGCAGCTGGCCATAGGGGACGGCGTCCTCTTTCGGAAACAGCTCCGCCACCATCTTTCCCAGCTTGTCAAGCCCCTCCCCGGTGAGGGCGGACACCTCCACTGACGGGGTTTCTCCGCCAGCCAGACCTATACTGCGGCTGTTTTTCACCAGGTCCTTCTTAGCGGCCACAAATATCCAGGGCCTGCCTGTCTCCTCCACGGCCTGGAGCATCTCCCGGTCCTCCTCTGTGAGGTCCGCCGACATATCCACCACCGCGAAGATCAGCCCCGCCTCCTCCATGGCCCTCCGGGAGCGCTCCACCCCCAGCTTCTCCACCGGGTCGCTGGTATCCCGCAATCCGGCGGTGTCGATGAGCCGCAGGGGGACGCCCCCCAGCTCGCACCGCTCCTCCACCGTGTCCCGGGTGGTGCCGGGGATGTCGGTGACGATGGCCCGGTCCCAGCCCAGCATGGCGTTGAGCAGGGAGGACTTGCCCGCGTTGGGCCGGCCCACAATGGCGCAGGGCAGCCCCTCCCGCAGCAGCTTCCCCCGGCCGCAGGTGGCCAGCAGGGCGTTCAGCGCCCCCTCCTGATTGGCCAGGGCGACCTCCAGCTCCTCCATACGGAAGGGGTTGATGTCCTCGTCGGGGTAGTCCAGCACGGCATGGAAGTGGGCCATCACGTCCACCAGGGCGGAGTAGATGTCCCCGATTTTTTTTGACAGCGCCCCGGACAGCTGGCCCGCCGCGTGGCGGGCCCCCTCCCGGCTCTGGGCGGAGAGGAGGTCGCCCACCGCTTCGGCCTGGGCCAGGTCCAGGCGTCCGTTGAGAAAGGCCCGCCGGGTGAATTCCCCCGCCCGGGCCTGCCGGGCTCCGGCGGCAAAGAGGGCTTCCAGTCCCAGGGCCAGCACCATGGGGGAGCCGTGGCACTGAAACTCCGCCGTGTCCTCCCCGGTGTAGCTGGAGGGGCCCAGGCTGTAGGTACACAGCACCCGGTCGATAGGCTGTCCGCCGCTGTCCAGCAGGTCGCCGTAAACCAGCGCCCGGGGCGGATGGTCCCGCAAGCCCTTGGACCCCAGTGGCTTGAAGCATTTTTCTGCGGCGGAAATCGCCGACCGCCCGGACAGGCGCAGGATGCCGATGGCCCCCGAACCGGATGGGGTGGAGATGGCGGCGATGGTGTCGTTCTGGAGGGACATGGACAGCACTCCTTTCACAACGCGGCGGAATTTTCACTTTTTCCTGCGAAAACCGCCCCTGAAAAAGTTTGTGTAATATTCAGCCTTGACAGATGTTATGGAAACCGGCAGTCAAATTTTTCAGTTGACGCAGTTGACATAACCGATGTGGATAACCCTGTGGACAATGTGGAAAAGCCCTCTGTCTCAGGAAAAAACAATGTGGAAAGTCCGGTGGAAAAAGTGGATAAAAAACTGCATAGAGGGTGTCAAAATAATTTTTCTGTTCCGGCATACTCCGGCCAGCATTCCCGGCATTTTGCAGGAAAAGCTGAAAGACGCAGGGGATAAAATCCCCCTACTCCCTCTGGTTCTGCTTCTGGAAGAACTGCACCTGATTATGGACCGCTTCCTGCTGGTCGCGGTAGAGTGTGCGGAGCGTTTTAATCATCAGCTTTTCTGTTTTGGACAGCCGTATGGGCCGTTCAGGTGTATCAGTCAATCCCAGCAGATAATCACTGCTGGTATCCAGTTCCTCTGCAATCAGCCTGATTACTTCCGGCGGAAATTTTGTGCGGCCGGTCATATAGCCGTTTAATGTTGCCAATTTGATTCCAATTTGCTTTGCCAGCTTGGTCTGAGTTATATTCTGGTCGTCAATTATATTGTGAATTCGATCTCCAACGCTCTGAATATCCATCTCTCTCACCTCGAACCAATTCTCTTAGATTCGAGTATTTTTGAGTTGATTATATTCTATCCGTTGAAAATATATTTGTAATTTCCATATTTCGACACATTATATCAACATTTTGTTGATATAATATAGGCAAAAAAAGAGCGCCGCCGGTGCGGCGCTCTGAAAAGAGACAAATTACTTGTGATCGACAGAGTACATATGCTCGATGAGCTCCAGCACCTTGTTGGAGTAGCCGATCTCGTTGTCGTACCAGGACACGACCTTCACGAAGGTGTCGGTCAGGGCGATGCCGGCGTCGGCGTCGAAGATGGAGGTGCGGGTGTCGCCCAGGAAGTCGGAGGACACGACGGCCTCGTCGGTGTAGCCCAGGATACCCTTCAGCTCGCCCTCGGAGGCCTTCTTCATGGCGGCGCAGATCTCCTCATACTTGGCGGGCTTGGCCAGGTTGACGGTCAGGTCCACCACGGACACGTCCAGGGTGGGCACGCGCATGGACATACCGGTCAGCTTGCCGTTCAGGGCGGGGATAACCTTACCCACGGCCTTGGCGGCGCCGGTGGAGGAGGGGATGATGTTGCCGGTGGCAGCGCGGCCGCCGCGCCAGTCCTTCAGGGAGGGGCCGTCCACAGTCTTCTGGGTGGCGGTGACGGAGTGAACGGTGGTCATCAGGCCCTCGGTGATGCCCCAGTTGTCGTTAAGCACCTTGGCGATGGGGGCCAGGCAGTTGGTGGTGCAGGAGGCGTTGGAGACGAAGTTCATGTCGGTGGTGTACTTGTCCAGGTTGACGCCGCACACGAACATGGGGGTGTCGTCCTTGGAGGGGGCGGACATGATGACCTTCTTGGCGCCGGCGTCCAGGTGGCCCTGGGCCTTCTCCTTGGTCAGGAACAGGCCGGTGGACTCCACCACATACTCAGCACCCAGCTTGGCCCAGGGCAGGTCGGCGGGGTTGCGCTCGGCGGAGACGGGAATCTCCTTGCCGTTGACCACGATGGCGTTCTCGGTGTGGCCGATCTCGGCCTGGCAGGTGCCATGCATAGTGTCGTACTTCAGCATATAGGCGAGATACTCGGCGGGGCACAGGTCGTTGATGCCCACGATCTCAATTTCGGGGTGATTCAGGCTGGCGCGGAACACCATGCGGCCGATGCGGCCAAAACCATTGATGCCAACTTTGATGCTCATGTGAATAACTCCTTTATTATCAATTTATCCGCGGCGCCCCGCGGCATTGGTAGCGTCATTTATTATACCCCGGAGATATTGATTTTCCTAGTGTTTTTTTTCATAGTTTTAAGCCAAAAAATAACCGAAAATTTGCCAACCAGCAAAAGGCCGCCTTTCAAATGAAGCGGCTTTATCAGTTTTTTCGACATTTTTCGACTTTTTCTATTGTAGTGGGTGGAAAAATTTGATATACTAATGCGGTTATAGCCGGAATTCCTTCGGCGAATGCTACGACCAGATAAAATTGCGGCCGCGCACGGAAGGCTCCAGTTTGTAAAGGGGTATTTATGCTAGATTCCATTCAGTCCCTGTTTGACAGCTTTCCAGAGAGCGTGGTCCAAGTTCGGGGCGGCGTTGTAACTGTTTCTAACGAGAGGGCCCGCCAATATCTGCCCCAGCTGATTCCCGGGGCCCCGCTGCCGTCCTGTATCGTCCTGCCGGAACAGGGGGAGTCGGGAACCGGCTCCTTCACCCACGACAACGTTGCCTACAGCTACAGCTGCAAGTCGGGGCCGGAGGGCTGCGTGCTCTCCTTCCGTCCCAGTCCCCCCAGGGCCGCCCTGAAGGACTGGCAGCTGGACAGAGCCCTCCAGCAGCTGCGGTCCCTGCTGGGCGAGATTCTGGCGGAGGTGGGAACCGGCGTCACCCTTACCGGAGAGGTCCCTGCAGCCTTCAACAAGGCCTTTCACCGCCTGTTCCGTCTCATCAACAACCTGGAATTCATGCAGCAGGCGGCCGGGGAGGAGGAAGTCCCCTTCCGCCCGGTGACCATGGACCTGGCCGGTCTGTGCCGGGATGTGGTCCGGTCAGCCGGCGATCTGCTCCACGAGTCGGGAATCTCTCTGGAGTATCGGAGCCGGGAGTCCGGCCTGCTCATCCCCGGCGACCCGGAGCTGCTGCGCAGGCTGCTGCTGGGCCTGATCTCCAACGCCGCCCGTGCCGTGGGAGAGGGGCGGATAAGCATCACCCTGCGCCGGAGCAGAGACTGGGCCGTTCTGGTGGTGTCCAACTTGGGCGCGTCTCTCACCCGGCAGCAGCTGGACGCCCTGCTTCAGGAGGACCAGGTGGGCCGGCTGCCCCTGCCCGGCCAGGGGGCGGGGCTGGGCCTGCCCATCGCCCGGCACATCACCGCCCTCCACCAGGGAAAGCTGCTGGTTCAGGGAGGAGACCGCCCCCCCTGCGTGCTGGTATCCCTGCCCACCGGTCCTCTGAACGGCCGGAGCTCAGTCCACACCCCCGCCATTCAGCGGGACGGCGGCTTGGACCCGGTGCTGACGGAACTGTCCGACATACTCCCCGCCAGCGTCTTCGGGCTGGAGGGGCTGGATTGATCCTGTTTTTTAAACCGCCTGAAAAACAGGCGGTTTTTTAGTAAAACCCCTTGACTTTTCCAGAAATTCCGATATAATAATTAGGCCTGTCTCCCGGAGGAGACAGACAATCCTTGCTCCCAAATGTATTTCGGGGGCCATATGTCCATAAGGAGGTGCAAACATGGCAAAAATCAATGCAAATTATGAAGCGCTCTACATCCTGAAGCCCGACCTGAACGAAGATCAGATCAAGGCGCTGGTGGAGCGGTTCAAGGGCGTGGTGGAGACAAACGGCACTGTGTCTGAGATTGACGAGTGGGGCAAGCGCCGGCTGGCCTATCCCATTCAGGACCTGATGGAGGGCTACTATGTGCTGATGACCTTCACCGCCGCAGCCGCCGTTCCCGCTGAGCTGGACCGTATCTTCCGGATCACAGACGGCGTGATGCGCTCCATGATCGTCTGCAAGGACGAGTAAGGAGGGCGCAGCATTGCTCAACCACATTGTAATTATGGGCCGTCTGGCCCGCGACCCTGAGCTCCGGCGCACCCAGTCGGGGGTTCCTGTGGTCTCCTTCCGGCTGGCGGTGGACCGGGACTTTAAGGACAAAAATACCGGCGAGCGGGGCACTGACTGGATCGACGTGGTGGCCTGGCGGGCCACCGGCGAGTTTGTCAGCCGCTACTTTACCAAGGGTCGAATGGCCGTGGTGGAGGGCCGGCTTCAGATGCGCGACTGGACCGACAAGGAGGGCAACAAGCGCACCAGCGCCGAGGTGGTGGCCGACAATGTCTATTTCGGCGACTCCCGGCGGGACGGCGACGGCAGCGGCTACTCCCCCAGCTACGGCGGGGGGCAGAGCAGCTATTCCGCCCCCGCCCCCCGCTCCGATCCCTTCGGCGGCTACGGCGCCCCCCCTGCGGACGGCGACCAGTTCGCTGAGCTTTCAACAGACGACGGCAATCTGCCGTTTTGACTTTGACCGTTTTAAGGTCGTAAAAGGAGGTTAATCTCATGGCTATGGAACGCGATAACAAGCCCATGCGGGGCCGTAAGCGCCGCAAGGTCTGCGCCTTCTGCGCCGACAAGGTGGAGTGCATCGACTATAAGGACGCCGCCAAGCTGCGCCGGTTCACATCCGAGCGGGCCAAGATTCTGCCCCGCCGCACCACCGGCACCTGCGCCATGCATCAGCGCCAGCTGACCGAGGCCATCAAGCGCGCCCGTCAGGTGGCCCTGCTGCCCTACGTCACCGACTAACTTTAGTTCAATACTAAAAAACCTCGCCTGTGGCGAGGTTTTTTTGACGAGCCCGAAAGGACCGGGGAATCATTCCCCGGTCCTCAGCTTATTGAAAAGCGGCCTGTCCAAAGAAAAGTAGGCGGGCCGCAAAATGCAGTATAGATAACTGTATCGCTGTTTTTAGCACCGCTATCCTTTTGTTAGAAATAGAAGAAGTAAGAATCTTATACAATGCAAACGGTATCGCAGCAATTAAAGCCGCCCAAAGCCAAACTATGTTGGGCTTAACCTTTTCGTCACCCCTTCCTATTTTACTACATTTATTGCAAAAAGTCTGCCTAAAGACAGACTTTTTCGACAAGCTGAGGCGGCTAGTAGTGTTAATACTAGCCGCCTTTTTTTAACCAATTTTGTATGTATATATAGAAGTTGTGCCATCTGAAACAGGTAATTCAATATTTAATAAAAATTCATCAGTTAAATTATCTGCTTCAACTGGAATATCTATGAAAGACCTAAAACTTCTTTCTATTCCAACATCCAATACAAAGCGCCAACTATATACTGGGCTTGTAGGGTTGTTTCCCGTTGTTATCCATGTGTCACCTTTGTATTCAGCACCGTCTACTTGCTTATTTGAAGTAGTATCTTTATATTCGGCTGTTACAAAAGGTAATTGCCCATTATAATTTGTTCGATCTAAATTGCAGATTGTATAAGAAAAAGTTGCATATGTATGACCTTTTGCCGCAACAAGTGGATTTTGAGCGTCTCTTTGTGGGTCATATTCTTTTGGCTGAAAATAGTTTTCATCTACCGTGTTGCTTAAAGCAACAGCCAATTCTGCTTCATCTAAGGTAAACTCGATAATATCTGTTGATACAGTATCACCTATTTTATAATATTCTACTTTCTCTTTTGATTCTTCCTCCGTTGGTGCGCTATCATCCTCCCCGCCGCCGGGTGTGTCTGTGCTTGTTGTGTCCCCGTTGCCGCCGCTGGGCGTGTTGTTGTCCCCTGCTCCGCCGCCGCCGCTACAGGCCACCAGAGAGAGAGCCAGAGCCGCCGCCAGCATGAGCGCAAGTAGTTTCTTCATTGTGTCAACCTCCGTCTGATTTTGTAGGGCGTTGCCGCAAGGGAAAGAATAACACATAAGTATTCAAATGTCAACATATGTGTTCGGAAATCTGCTCATTATCACTTACCATATTTGGTAGAGGTGATGAGATGAGCGAAATGCAATTGGACCCGGTAATTGTAGGAGAAGTGATAGCAAGATACAGGACAAAGAAAAAATTAACGCAGGAGGTATTAAGTGGGCTGGCGGACATAGGACGAACCCATTTGAGCGCAATAGAACGCGGAGAGCGAAAACCGACTTTAGAAACACTGTATAGGATAAGTCTCGCATTAGAGATAAAAATGAGCACACTTGTTATAGCGATTGAAAAAGAATTAGATAGAGACTGTTAAGATTCGTTTGCAGGAAAACCGTTAAGATTTTTGTCAAAAAAGATTGACATTTTAGGCATAACCCGCTATAGTGTATCTCGCTATCCGTGAAAGCCGGTCAACGCGCCCGACGTCCCCCCTGGACGGCGGGCCCGCCCGGTGAATAAATCGAGGGAGCTGACAAAGTAATTTAAAAAGAAATGGGGGAGGATACATGTCCAAGGAGTTGATCCGCCTGACCGACTGCGTTATGGCGTTCGACGAGGATATCGTACTCGACAAAATCAATTTAAGCATCAAGGATAAGGAATTCCTCACGCTGCTCGGACCCAGTGGGTGCGGCAAGACCACCACGCTCAGAATCATCGGTGGTTTTCAGACGCCTACCTCTGGAGATGTTTTGTTCGACGGGGTGAGGATTAATGCTGTCCCGCCCCACAAACGGACCATCAACACGGTGTTCCAGAAGTACGCCCTGTTCCCGCACCTGAACGTGTATGAGAACATCGCCTTCGGCCTGCGCATCCCCAAGACGGACGCCAAGGGGAGCAAGGTGAAGCTGCCCGAGGAGGAGATCGACCGGCGGGTGACGGAGATGCTGGAGGTGGTCAACCTGCGGGGCTTTGAGAGGCGGCGGACCACCCAGCTGTCCGGCGGCCAGCAGCAGCGGGTGGCCATCGCCCGGGCCCTGGTGAACCGGCCCAAGGTGCTGCTGCTGGACGAGCCCCTGGGAGCGCTGGACCTGAAGCTGCGCAAGGACATGCAGA
The DNA here is from genome assembly GCA_947573385.1 of uncultured Bacillota bacterium. Classification (GTDB taxonomy): domain Bacteria; phylum Bacillota; class Clostridia; order Oscillospirales; family Oscillospiraceae; genus Lawsonibacter. Next base: position 9,681 of record CANPFP010000075.1, read on the forward strand.
ACGAGCTCAAGCGCATCCAGAAGGCCATGGAGA
>CANPFP010000076.1 GCA_947573385.1 uncultured Bacillota bacterium
GCTTCCTCATACAGCTCCGGCCGGGAGAGATAGTGGTCGATGAGCGCCGCCGCGCCGCCCAAGGCGTCCAAGTCCGTCAGGGACCGGGTGTTGTAGGCAATTTCCATGGGCTGGCTCAGGGACAGATAGCGGAACGAGGAGAGCTGCTGGCGTATCCTCTGGTCAAAAAACTCGTCCGCCACGGCGTAGTCCCCCACGAAGACCACCTTCTCCGGGCTGAATACCAGGGACACGTTCCGCAAAAGGGCGGCGAACCGATCCGCCATATAGGCCACGTATTTCCGGGCGTAGGCGTCCTCCTGCCGGGAGGAGGCGAAGAGGTGCCGCAGCTCCACCGCCTCCGCCGGAAGGCGGGACAGGGGAGAGCTCTCCGGCGGAGGGTCCCCGGCGATCATCTTCCGCACCCGGGCAACGGACACCAGCCGTTCTGCGCAGCCCCGGCTGCCGCAGCTGCAAAGCTCCGGGTCGTTCTGGTCCAGGATCATATGGCCGATCTCGCCCACCAGGGAGTTCCGCCCGTTCAGAATGCGCCCGTCCTGAATCAGCGCCCCGGAGAGTCCCCAGGAGGTGAACAGAACCAGAATGGACCGGTTTGGGTCCTCCTGCTCGTTGAGTATGGCCCGGCTGATGGATTTTCCGGCGTTCTCCTCGGACAGCGCCGGGCCGGGACCGAAGATGCCCCGGAGATAATCGCCAATTGGAACGTTCGCCCCCCAGTTGGGCGTGTGGACGCTGTATTTCAGCGTCAGATGGTCATAGTCCACGATGCCGGAGGAGGACAGGCTGACGCCATACAGCTCCTCCCGGTCGACCCCGGCCCGGGCCAGCAGCGCCAGGGCGCTGTTCTCGATGATGCGGAACGCCTCCTCGGGCGCGTCCGGGATGATCCAGGCCAGATGGGAGCTGTCTACCTTGTTCATGCGCATGTCGAACAGCGTCAGGCCCAGGTCCTCCGGCCACATGCGGATAGTCAGCAGGTACTTCCCGCAGGAAAAGCGGAAGTACTCCGGCTTCTTCCCCCCCAGCTCCGTGGAATCCCCTTTGCCGGAGCTGGCCAGAATCCCCTTTCCGCAAAAAAACTGGATGGCCTTCATCACCGTCAGTTTGCTGATGCCAGTGCGGGCCACCACGTCCGCCACCGAGTGGGGCCGGTTGTCCCGGAAGCAGGAGAGCACCATTTTCCGGTTTTGTATCTTTAAATTCGAGGGCAGCGCGGGGACAGGTTCGCCTCCGCGCTCCTTCGTTCTCTGGGCAGCCGCCTTCTCCATAGTTGCCCCTCCTTGTTGACTTGGTTCGATTATAACACAGCCTAATTTCAATTTCAACACGGGGATAGATAGGTTATATTATTGCCAAACCAAAGAGCCCTCCAGTGGCGGAGCTAGGAAAAACTATCATCTCCTACAAAATAGCGGTCATCTCCAGGGCGTTCTGTACAAAATTTGGCGGATTGCTATGGTTTCTGTTGACATTTTTCTGAGCGTCTATTACACTAGGAGCAAGGTCGGGCGGTAAATTTTTTTAACCAAAGTTAGTAAATTTAATCGCCTAACATACCAAATTTTTTGATTGGAGGAAAAGGTACATGAAAAAGAAAGTCTTTGCGCTCCTTCTGGCAGCCGTGATGCTGCTCTCCCTGGCCGCCTGCGGCGGCGGCTCCGGTTCCGGCTCTGGTGACGACGGCTCCGGCGGGAGCTCCGACAGCGGCAAGACCGTGCTGAACCTCTGGGCCTTCACCGACGAGGTGCCCAAGATGGTCGACAAGTTCCTGGCCAATAACCCGGACTTTGCCGAAAAGTATGAGGTCAAAACCACCATCATCGCCACCACCGACGGCGCCTACCAGCCCGCCCTGGACCAGGCCCTGGCCGGCGGCGGCTCCGACGCCCCGGATATGTACTGCGCCGAGGCCGCGTTCGTCATGAAGTACACCCAGGGCGACGCCGCCCACTATGCCGCCCCCTATGAGGACCTGGGCATTGACGTAGCCGGGGATATCCAGGCCGCCGACATCGCCCAGTACTCCGTGGACATCGGCACCCGGCCCGACGACGGCAAGGTGGTGGGCCTGGGCTATCAGGCCACCGGCGGCGCGTTCATCTACCGCCGCTCCATCGCCAAGGAGGTCTTCGGCACCGACGATCCCGACACCATCGGAGCGGCTATCGGCGCGGGCTCTAATGGCTGGGATAAATTCTACGAGGCCGCCGAGACCCTCAAGGGCAAGGGCTACGGCATCATCTCCGGCGACGGCGACCTGTGGCACGCCGTGGAAAACAGCTCCGAGCAGGGCTGGATTGTGGACGGCAAGCTGAACATCGACCCCAAACGGGAGGCGTTCCTGGACCTGTCCAAGGAGCTCAAGGACAACAACTACCACAATGACACCCAGGACTGGCAGGACGCCTGGTTCGCCGACATGAAGGGCGAAGGGGACAAGGGCATCTTCGGCTTCTTCGGCCCCGCCTGGCTCATCAACTACACCATCGCCCCCAACTGCGGCGGCTCCGCCGTGGGCGAGGGAACCTATGGCGACTGGGCGGTCTGCGCGCCTCCCGTGGGCTTCTTCTGGGGCGGCACCTGGCTGATGGCCAGCAACAGCTCCGCCAACAAAGAGGCCGTGGGCGAGATCATCCGCTGGATCACCCTGGACTGCTCCGAGACCGGCCTCCAGTACATGTGGGCCAACGGAACGCTGAACGGCGAGGGCGGCACCAAGGACTGCGTGGCCTCCGGCACGGTCATGGAGATGAGCGACGGCTCCCTGGATTTCCTGGGCGGACAGAACATGTTCGACGCCTTTGTCCCCGCCAACCAGTACGCCAACGGAAAATGCCTGACCCAGTACGATGAAACCATCAACACCAAGTGGCGGGATCAGGTCCGGCAGTATACCTCCGGCACCAAGACCCGGGATCAGGCCATCAAGGACTTCAAGCAGGACGTGGCCGACAACCTGGACGTGACGGTGGATCTGGGCTGAGCCGATTTCTGGGCCAGTGGCCCAGACCATCTCGGGGCGGGCTCCGAGATGATGAGAGACTGCTTCCAGGCGAAAGGGGCCCGGAACGGGCCCCTTTCGCTCCGTTCTTCCTCTCCGGCCATGCCCGGCCAATCTGATTTCAAGGAGCTGAGATTTCATGAAGCAGCGAAAAGGCTTCAGCTACGCGAGGTACGGCTATTTGTTCAGCCTGCCCTTCATCGTGGCCTTCTGCGTCTTCTCCCTGTATCCCACCATTTACACCGCCCTCCTGGGCTTCACGGACTGCAAGGGCCTGGGAAACACGACCTGGCACTTCCTGACGGACGAGCCGTTCAAGAACTTTGTCAGCGTCCTTCAGAACCCCTCTTTTATTAAATCCCTGGGCAACACCGTGAAGCTCTGGATTATGAACTTTATCCCCCAGATTACCTTGGCCCTGCTGCTGACGGCCTGGTTCACCAGCCACCGCCACAAGCTGGCCGGACAGGGCTTCTTCAAGGTCGTTTTCTATATGCCCAACATCATCACGGCGGCCTCCGTGGCCATTTTGTTCAACGCCCTCTTCGGCTATCCCACCGGCCCGGTAAACGATCTTCTTGTGACCACGGGCGTGCTGAGCACTCCCTTCAATTTCTCCATCAACGCGACGGCGGCCCAGCTCATCGTGGCCTTTATCCAGTTCTGGATGTGGTACGGCTACACCATGATTATCCTGATCTCCGGCGTCCTGGGCATCAGCCCCGAGATTTACGAGGCGGCGGAGATCGACGGGGCCAACGACGTGCAGCTGTTCTTCCAGATCACCATTCCCAACCTGAAAACCATCCTGCTCTACACCCTGATCACCAGCATGATCGGCGGACTGAACATGTACGACATTCCCAAGCTGTTCCTGCTGGGCGGGCCGGACAACGCGACCCTGACCACCAGCGTGTTTATTTACAACCAGGCGTTCAGCGGGAGCTATCTCTACAACCGGGCCGCCGCGGCCAGCATGATTATGTTCCTCATCATCGCGGTGTTTTCCGGCGTGATCTTCCTGCTGATGCGGGACAAGGACGAGGGGAGGTAACCGGACATGAAACACGCGAAACACTCCAACGGCACGGCCTTTAAAATTGTGGCCTATACCGTGTGCATCCTGCTGACCATCCTCAGCCTGATGCCCTTTGTCATCATGCTCGTCAACTCCACCCGCAGCACCTATGAGATTCAGCAGCACGCCATCTCCCTGGTGCCCTCCACCTACCTGATGAGCAACCTGAGCGTGCTGCTGGGCAAGACCTTCAATCCCATCCGGGGCTTCATGAACTCCATGATCATTTCCGTGGGCTCCACGGCCTGCACGGTGTATTTCTCCGCCCTCACCGCCTATGCCCTGGTAGCCTACCAGTGGAAGGGGCGCAAGACCTTTTTCACCGTCATCATGTGCGTGATGATGATCCCCGCCCAGGTCACCAGCATCGGCTTCTACCAGTTCATGTATCAGATCCACATGACCAACAACTTCCTGGCGCTGATCCTCCCCTCCATTGCCGCTCCGGCCACGGTGTTCTTCATGCGGCAGTTCATGCTGTCCTCTTTGCCTCTGGAGCTGCTGGACTCGGCCCGGATCGACGGCTCCGGGGAATTCAACACCTTCAACCGCATCGCGCTGCCCATCATGAAGCCGGCCATGGCCACCCAGGCCATCTTCTGCTTCGTCTCCAGCTGGAACAGCCTCTTCCTGCCCACCATCCTGCTGACGGACAACAGTAAATACACCATGCCGATCATGGTGGGCCTCCTTCGGGGCGATATTTATAAGACGGAGCACGGCGCGATCTATTTGGGCCTGACCCTGACGATCCTGCCCCTGTTCATCGTGTACTTCGCCCTGTCCAAGTACATCATCGCCGGCGTGGCCCTGGGCGGCGTGAAGGGCTGAGCCTATGGCGGACACGCGTAAGGCCGGGCCGGAGGAGGGAAGCCCCCTCCGGGCCTCCCTGGGACAGGTTCTCCGCACCCTGGGGGACCTGATGATCCTCAACTGGCTCTGCGTCCTCTGCGCCCTGCCGGTGATCACCGCCGGGCCCGCCCTGTGCGCGTTGTACTATGTCACCTTGAAGCTGGTCCGGGGGGAGGAGGTCCGCACCCTGCGGGGCTTCCTGGACGCCTTCCGGGCCAACTTCAAGCGGGGCGCGGCCCTGGGCCTGCTGGTGCTGGCCCTGGGGGCTGTGGCGGCGGGGGACGCCTTTTTTGCCCTCCGGCAGGAGGGGGCCCTCCGGGTGCTGTTCCTGACCGTCGCCACCATCGTGGCGGTGATTGCCCTGACCCTGCTGTGCTATGTGTTCCCCCTCCAGGCCAGGTTTCAGAACACCTGGAAGGGCCAGGTGAAAAACGCCTTTGCCCTGGCCTTCTGCTCCCCGGGGCGGACGCTGCTGCTGTGGCTGATCGCCCTTTTGCCCGTCGCCGTCCCGCTGTTTCTGCCCCCGGTGATCATGCGGATGCTGGGCTTTGTGTATTTCATCGCGGGGGCCTCCGGCCCGGCGTGGCTGGCCTCCCGGGTGCTGTGGAGAATCTTCCGCCGGGTGCTCCCGGCTGAGGACGGAGAACCAAACTGAACCCAAAGGAGAATTGCTTATGGATCGAGAAACCGCGCGGCGGCGGGCCAGGGCTCTGGTGGCGCAGATGAGCCTGGAGGAAAAGGCCGGCCAGCTGAGCTATAGCGCGCCGCCTATTCCCCGCCTGGGGGTCCCCGCCTACAACTGGTGGAACGAGGCCCTTCACGGCGTGGCCCGGGCGGGCACCGCCACCAGCTTTCCCCAGGCCATCGGCCTGGCGGCCATGTTTGACGAGGAGCTTTTGGAAAAGCTGGGGGACGCAGCCGCCACCGAGGGCCGGGCCAAGTACAACGCCCTCTCCGCCCAGGACGACCGGGACATTTACAAGGGCCTGACCTTCTGGTCCCCCAACGTCAACATCTTCCGGGACCCCCGCTGGGGCCGGGGGCATGAGACTTACGGCGAGGACCCCTTCCTCACCGCCCAACTGGGCAAAGCCTACGTCCGGGGCCTCCAGGGCAGCGGCGAAACCATGAAAGCCGCCGCCTGCGCCAAGCACTTCGCCGTCCACAGCGGGCCGGAGAGCCTGCGGCACAAGTTCAACGCCGTGGCCTCCCCCAAGGACATGGAGGAGACCTATCTCCCCGCCTTCGAGGCCTGTGTCAAGGACGCCGGGGTGGAGGCCGTCATGGGCGCTTACAACCGCACCAACGGCGAGCCCTGCTGCGGCAGCGAGACGCTGCTGAAAGACATCCTCCGGGGCCGCTGGGGCTTCCAGGGCCATGTGGTCTCCGACTGCTGGGCCATCCGGGATTTCCACACCGGGCACATGGTCACGGAGAACACCGCCCAGTCCGTGGCCCTGGCGCTGAAAAACGGCTGTGACCTGAACTGCGGCGACTGCTACCGCTGTTTGCTCCTGGCCCTGCGGGAGGGGCTGATCTCCGAGGAGGATATTACAATTGCCGCCGAGCGGCTCTTTACCACCCGGTATCTCCTGGGCGTCCTGGGGGAGGGGAGCGAGTACGACTCCATCCCCTATGAGGCGGTGGAGTGCCCGGAGCACTTGGCCCTGGCCCACAAGGCTGCCCTGGAGTCCTGCGTGCTGCTGAAAAACAGCGGGCTTTTGCCCCTGAACCCGGAGACGGTGGGCACCGTCGGGGTCATCGGCCCCAACGCCAACAGCCGGGCGGCTCTGGTGGGGAACTACCACGGCACCGCCTCCCGCTATGTCACCGTCTTGGAGGGCATCCAGGACGCCATGGAGGGCCATGGCCGGGTGCTGTACGCGGAAGGCTGCCACCTCTGGCGGGACCGGGTGGAGCCCCTGGCCCAGGCCAGCGACCGCATGGCGGAGGCCATGGCGGTGGTGAAGCACAGCGACGTGGTGGTCCTGGTCCTGGGCCTGGACGAGACTCTGGAGGGCGAACAGCCCGACGAGGGCAACGCCGCCGGTTCCGGTGACAAGGAGGATCTTCTCCTGCCCTCGCCCCAGCGGATGCTGCTGCGGCATGTGCTGGCGGCGGGGAAGCCCACGCTGGTGGTCCTTTTGGCGGGAAGCGCCATCGACCTCAGCGAGGCCGAGACCCAAGCGGACGCCATTCTCCTGGGCTGGTATCCCGGCGCCGGGGGAGGCCGGGCCATTGCGGACCTGATTTTCGGCAAAGCGTCTCCCTCCGGCAAGCTGCCCGTGACCTTCTACCGGGACGGGGCCCTGGAGGAGCTGCCCGCCTTTACCGACTACGCCATGACCAACCGGACCTACCGCTACTACCGGGGCGAGCCCCTGTATCCCTTCGGCTACGGCCTGACCTACGGCGACGCGGCGGTCACCGCCGTCACCGCCGGGGAGGCCTCCGCCCGGGTCACAGTGGAGAACCGGGGCGGGCGGGCCGCCCAGGAGGTGGTGCAGCTCTATTTGAAGGACGAGGCGTCCCCCGACGCGCCGCCCAATCCCATCCTCTGCGGCTTCCGGCGGATCGAGCTGGGGGCGGGGGAGACGAAGACAGTGGACATTCCCATAGAGCCCTCGGCCTTCACCGTGGTCAACGACGCCGGAGAGCGGATTCCCGGCAGCGGGGCCTGGACCCTGTACGCGGGCCTGGGCCAGCCGGACGCCCGCACCGCCCGGCTGACGGGAAAGACCGCAGTCAGCACTTCTATCCGCCGGACATAAGGAGAAACGACATGCTGTATATTGGAATCGACCTGGGCACCTCCGCCGTGAAGCTGCTGCTGATGGACGAGGAGGGACAAATCCAAAACATCGTCTCCCGGGAATACCCGCTGTCTTTTCCCAAGCCTGGCTGGTCCGAGCAGAACCCGGCGGACTGGCTGGAAGCGGTGGTGACTGGCATCCGGGAGTTGACGGCGGACTGCGATAAGACCCGGATTGCGGCCATCGGCTGCGGCGGGCAGATGCACGGGCTGGTGGCCCTGGACGGGGAGGACCGGGTCCTCCGCCCCGCCATTCTCTGGAACGACGGCCGCACCGCTCAGGAGGTGGACTACCTCAACAAGATCGTAGGCCGGGAAAAAATCAGCCGGTATACCGCCAACATCGCCTTCGCGGGCTTCACGGCCCCTAAGCTCCTCTGGATGCGGAAGAACGAGCCGGAGCTGTTCGCCAGAATCGACAAGGTGATGCTGCCCAAGGACTACATCAACTACTGCCTCACCGGCGTCCACTGCACCGACGTCTCCGACGCCTCGGGGATGCTCCTCTTCGACGTGGAGCACAAGCGCTGGAGCCCGGAGATGCTGGAGCTGTGCGGCCTGCGGGAGTCCCAGATGGCGAAGGCCTTCGAGAGCTATGAGGCCGTGGGCACCCTCAAGCCGGACATGGCGAGGGCCCTGGGCCTGGCGGAAACGACGGTGGTCTGCGCCGGGGCGGGGGACAACGCCGCCGCCGCCGTGGGCACGGGCACCGTGGGGGACGGGGGCTGCAACATCAGCCTGGGCACCTCCGGGACCATCTTCATCTCCAGCAAAACCTTCGGCGTGGACCCCAACAACGCCCTCCACTCCTTCGCCCACGCCGACGGCGGATACCACCTCATGGGCTGCATGCTCTCCGCCGCCAGCTGCAACAAGTGGTGGATGGAGGATATTTTAAAGACCTCGGACTACGCCGGGGAACAGGCGGCGATTACCCCGGAGAAGCTGGGGCGGAACCGCGTGTTTTTCCTCCCCTACCTCATGGGGGAGCGAAGCCCCATCAACGACACCGGCGCCCGGGGCTGCTTGATTGGCATGACCATGGACACCACCCGGGCGGACCTGCTCCAGGCGGTGCTGGAGGGCGTGGCCTTCGCCATCCGGGACAGCTTTGAGGTGGCCCGGAGCCTGGGCGTGGAGATTCCCCGCTCCAACATCTGCGGCGGGGGCAGCAAGTCCGGGCTCTGGCGGACCATCATGGCCAATGTCCTGGGCATCCCCCTGGACATCGTGGCCACAGAGCAGGGACCCGGCTACGGCGGGGCCATGCTGGCCATGGTGGCGGCGGGGCGGTTCCCCTCCGTCCAGGCGGCGGCGGACGCCCTGGTGCGCGTTGCCGGCACCGTGGAGCCGGAGGCGGGGCTGACCGCCCTCTATGAGGAGCGGTACCGGCAGTTCCAAAAAATCTACCCCGCCTGCAAGGCGCTGTTCCCCCAGCTTCTTTAAAGGAGGAACCCCATGAAGATTGAATCTGTTTACAG
>CANPFP010000077.1 GCA_947573385.1 uncultured Bacillota bacterium
TGCGCCTTCGACGAGAACGACATCGCCAACGGCCCCTTCGAGGGCGTGGAGGGCGTGGGCCAGCACGGCTACCCCTACTTCCGCAACCGCTGCTTCGTCATGGCCCGCGCCGGCACCGACGAGGCCAAGGTGAAGGAGCTGAAGGAGCTCTATGGTAAGATTCTGGCCGACCAGGAGGTCGCCGACTGGCTGCATGACACCATGCTGCTGGAGGTGGACACCATGTCCGTGGAGGACGTGGAGACCCACGTTGAAAATGTAAAGAACATCGTCAACGAGTACAAGGACATCGTTGCCGGCTGATCTGAGTACCACAGTGCGGGGAATGGGATCGGGAGGAATCCCGCCCATTCCCCTTTTTGAATCAGGAAAGGAGGTCCCCCATGAGTAAATGGGTGGAGCAGTTCAACGGCCGCATGGATTCCTGGGGCCGGAAGCTGCATGAGAAAGAGATTCGGATTCCCATAGATCTGGTTACCGGCGTGTTATTTTTCCTTTTTGCCCTTGTCATTTTGCTGGTCATGCCCGACCAGGTGGCAATTTCCGAAAAAGATGTGGTGAACGGCCGGGCCTTCCCCACCATGCTGACGGTGGTGCTGCTGCTGTGCTGCGCCATGCTCATCGGCAAGGAGCTGTATAAGCTGGCAACCAAACAGCCCCTGAACTGGAAGGTCATCAACATTCAGGTGGAGATCAAGGCCCTGATTATCCTGGGTATCCTGGTGGTTACCTATCTGCTCAGCAAGCTCACCGGACTGTTTGTAGTGGGAGCAATTTTCTGCTGTCTTGGCTTCCTGCTCTATTTCCGGTGCCGGAAGAAGTCCTACTACGTGATTACCCTGGCGCTGGCGGTGGCCATTTGGGCCGCCTTCCGCTTCGCCCTGGGCGTGGACTTTTAAGGAGGGGGAGGAGTTATGTTACAGCATATCATTCCGGCCACCGGCCTGCTGTTCACCCTGCAGAACATCCTGTGGATCAACATCGGCGTGTTCATCGGCTCGGTGTTCGCGGCCATCCCCGGCCTGAGCGTCATCCTGTGCGTCATCCTCTTCCTGCCCGTCACCTACTCCATGACCGCCATCCCCGGCATGATGTTCCTGCTAGGCATCTACTGCGCCGGCGGCTACGGCGGCAGCGTGTCCGCCATCCTCATCAACACCCCCGGCACCCCCCACGCGGCGGCCACCATGCTGGACGGCCACCCGCTCTCGGAGCAGGGGAGGACTAAGGCGGCGCTGAAGATCGCCCTGTACGCCTCCACCTTCGGCGGGGTGTTCTCCGCCCTGATGCTGCTGTTCCTGGGGCCCCAGGTGGCCAGGATTGCCGCCCAGCTGGGCACGGCGGAGTATTTTATGGTCTGTGTCTTCGGCCTGACCATCATCGCCGGCGTGTCGGGCAAGAGCATGATTAAGGGCCTGATCTCCGCCTGTCTGGGCCTGCTCATCTCCTGTGTGGGCTCCGACCCCATGACCAGCTATGACCGTTTCACCTTCGGCATCTCCCGGCTCTACCTGGGCCTGGACCTGGCCATCTGTCTGATCGGCCTGTTCGCCCTGGTGGAGATCATGGCCAAGGCGGAGAAGCCTCTGGACCGGCTGAACCTGGACACCACCCAGATCAAGGACGACGGGGCCATCAGCAGGGATGAATATAAGCGCATGGCCCGGCCGGTGCTGCTGTCCTCCATCATCGGCGTGCTGGTGGGCATCATCCCGGGCACCGGGGCCTCAGAGGCATCCTGGTTCAGCTATAACACCGCCAAGAACATGTCCAGGCACCCGGAGGAATTCGGCCACGGCTCGGTGGAGGGCATCGCCGCCGCCGAGTCGGCCAACAACGCCGTTACCGGCGCCACCCTGATTCCCCTGCTCACCCTGGGCATCCCTGGGGACGGCACGGTGGCCATCATGCTCTCCGCTCTGATGATCAACGGCCTGAACCCAGGCCTGAGCCTGTTCACCACCCAGGGGGACATCATGTACGCCATTATGCTGGGGCTGATTTTAGTCAATGTGTTTATGTGTCTCCAGGGCAAGTTCCTCACCTCTCTGTTTGCAAAGGTGGTTTCCATTCCCCAGGAAATTCTCACCCCCATCATCGTCATTTTCTGCTTTGCGGGGGCTTACTCGGTCAACGGCAACTACTTTGACGTGGGCGTGGCCCTGATCTTCGGCGCTCTGGCCTGGGTGCTGCGCAAGCTGGAGCTGCCCCCGGTGCCCATTCTGCTGGGTCTGGTGCTGGGCAGCATGACCGAGACCAACTTCCGCCGGGCCCTGCTCATTTCCAACGGCAGCCCCCGTATCTTCTTCAGCAGCATCTACTGCATCATCTTCCTGGTCCTCATCGTGGCGGCGGTGGGCACCATTGTCCGTGGCAAAGTGAAGGAACGAAAGGCCGCCGCACAGAAGGAGGACTGACAAATGCCCAACAACATTATTTTCTACTTTACCGACCAGCAGCGCTGGGACACCTGCGGCTGCTTCGGCCAGCCCCTGGACATCACGCCCAATCTGGACGCCCTGGCCCGGGAGGGCGTGAAGTTTGACAACGCCTTCTCCCCCCAGCCGGTGTGCGGCCCCTGCCGGGCCCTGTTCCAGACGGGCAAGTGGCCCACCGAGACGGGCTGCTTCCGGAACAACATCATGCTGCCCGCCGGGGTGAAGACCCTGGGCAGCTATATCGAGGAGGCGGGCTATGAGACCGCCTACATCGGCAAGTGGCACCTGGCCAGCGACGGGGAGCTGGAGAAGCCCCCCACCATCGACCACACCGTCACCGCCATCCCCCGCGAGCTGCGGGGGGGCTACACCGGCTTCTGGCGCGCCGCCGATGTGCTGGAGTTCACCTCCCACGGCTACGACGGCTTCGTCTTTGACGAAAACGACCGGCGTATCGACTTCAAGGGCTACCGGGCCGACTGCATCAACGACCTGGCCCTGGAGTTCTTCGACCGGTACGACGGGGAGAAGCCCTTCTTCATGACCATATCCCAGATCGAACCCCACCACCAGAATGACCGGAAGCGCTATGAGGGCCCGGAGGGCTCCAGAGAGCGGTTTAAGGACTTTGTCCTCCCCGAGGATTTGAAGGTCCTGAGGGGCAACGCGGCAGAGGAGTACCCAGACTACCTGGGCCAGTGCGCCAGCCTGGACGAGAACCTGGGCCGTCTGGTGGCAAAACTGAAAGAGAAGGGGCTGTATGAGAATACGGTGATTATCTTTGCCTCCGACCACGGCTCCCACTTCCTCACCCGTAACCGGGACTCCCACCTCAACGGCTACGACGATTACAAGCGCTCCTGCCACGACGCGGCCCTCCATGTGCCCCTGGTCATCGCCGGCGGGCCCTTCCAGGGAGGGGTGGCGGTGGAGGAGCTGGTGAGCACCGCCAGCCTGCCCAAGACCATTCTGGCCCTGGCCGGCGTGGACGTGGGAGATGCCATGATCGGGGAAAACCTTCTTGACGTGGTGGAGAAAAAGGACGATAATAGACCCAACGAGATTTTCGCGCAGATTTCCGAGAGCCGGGTGGGCCGGTGCATCCGCACGGCCCGGTATACCTACTCCGTCTACGCCCCCGGCGTCAACGGAGGCGCGGCGGCGGCAGCGGACGTGTACGCCGACGACTTCCTCTATGACATGGAGAAGGACCCCCACCAGCTGAACAACGTGGTGGCCGACCCCGCCTATGTCCAGGTGAAGGAGGAACTGCGGGAGCGGCTGCTGGACTGGATTCAGCGGGCGGAGGGAACCCGGCCCCTCATCACCGACTGAGGGCGCCGCAGCGATGCCAGGGAGGGCGCTATGAAGGAGCTGGACGGAAAAGCGGAGCTGGTCTACCTCTGGGTGCGGGCCTATATTGAGGAAAACAAGTTTTCCAGCAGCACAAAAATCCCCTCGGAAAACACCCTGAGCCGAAAACTGGCTGTCAGCCGGGAGACGGTTCGCCGGGCTCTGGGGCGTCTGACCCGGGAGGGCCTGCTCTGCCGGGTGAAGGGCAGCGGCACCTACATCAACAAGGAGAACGCCCTGTCCTGGGAGCTGGGGGGCAGCGGCGGAAAGCTGAAAATCGGCCTGATCCTCCAGGGACAGGACGGCAACGCCAACTCCAGCCTGATGGAGGGTATCCGCAGCATCCTGCCCCCCGACCAGGTGGACCTGCGGACCTTTCTCACCGACAACAAGTTTTCCAACGAGCGCCACTGTCTCCAGACCGTTATCAACCAGGGCTTTCGGGGCTTTATTGTGGACGGCGTGAAGGCCAGCCTGCTCAATCCCAATCTGGACTGCTACCAAAAAATCTATCAGAAACGCATCCCCGTGATTTTTTACAACAATTACTACCGCAACCTGAAATGTCCCCGGGTGGTGGTCAACGATCTGCGGTGCGCCGAGGAGCTCATCGGCCTGCTGATTCGCCAGGGCCACCGGAATATTGCGGGCATCTTCGTCTCGGACAACTACCAGAGCATCGAGAAGTTTCAGGGGATGGCGGCCACCCTCCAGAAGAATGGGGTGGAGTACCAGGACGATTATACCAAGTGGTGCGTCTCCAACGAGGCCCACGACCCCAGCTTTGTCCGCTCCATAGACCGCTTCCTCAAGCGCCTGCCCCAGTGCACCGCCGTGGTCTGCTGCAACTATATGATCTATCGGATGGTACGGCAGGTGCTGGAGAAGCAGGGACGGCGGGTGCCGGAGGACTGCTCCCTGGTGTGCTTCGACTACTCCAACGAGGACTGGGAGACCGAGGGGGTCACCTGTTCCATCCACCAGGGTCGCCGGATCGGCCGGGAGGTAGCATCACGGCTGATGCGGATGATACGCAACCGGGACTGCGACGACCTGGGCTATACCTGTGTCCTGACCCCGGAAATCTTTGTGGGCCGCTCCGTTGGTCCTGCCATAAGATAGACCGTGCGGGCCGCCCTTATGGGCGGCCCGCGTTAAAAAGGAGGAGATTCCATGCCGCCCCTGAGCATTCTGATCAAACCTGCCTCCAGTACCTGTAACCTGCGCTGCACCTACTGTTTTTACGCCGACGAGGCCAGTGCCCGCGCCGTGCCCAATTACGGCTTAATGGCCCGGGCAGTGAGCCATGCCTTGATTGAAAAAGCGGCGGGGGCGGCGGAGGGCTCCATTACGTTCCTGTTCCAGGGCGGTGAGCCCACCCTGGCGGGACTGGATTTCTACCGGGATTTTGCGGCTTATGTGAAGCAGGCAGTTCCCGATGGTTTGGCAGTCCAATACGCAATTCAGACCAACGGAATTCTGCTGGACGAAGAGTGGTGCCGTTTTTTTCAGGAAAACCGCTTTCTGGTAGGCCTGTCTCTGGACGGGACCCGAGCGTGCCACGACCGTTTCCGCCGGGATGGAGCGGGGAAAGGCACCTACGACCGAGTAATAAAGGCGGCCCGCCTGCTGGAGCGGGCCGGGGTGGAATATAATATCCTCACCGTTGTAACCGGCTATCTGGCCAGGCATATCCAAAGCGTCTTTTCCGCCCTGTGCGCCGGCGGCTTCCGCTTTCAGCAATACATCCCCTGTCTGGACCCTCTGGAGGAGGAGCGGGGGGGACAGGGGTATTCCCTATCCCCCGGGCAGTATGAGACCTTTTTGAAGACCCTGTTCGACCTGTGGTTCCGGGAGCTGGAGCTGGGGCGCTATTGGTCCATCCGTTACTTTGACAACCTGGTGTGGATGCTGAAGGGAAACGCCCCGGAGCAGTGCTCCATGCGGGGGAGCTGCGGCCTGCAATATCTGGTGGAGGCGGACGGGAGCGTCTACCCCTGTGACTTCTACGGCCTGGATGCGTACCGGCTGGGGAACATCCGAGAGGATTCCTGGGAGGAGCTGGACCGCGCGCGGGAGACGCTTGGCTTTGTAGCGGCGTCACAGCGTGTGCCGGAGACATGTAAGACCTGCCAGTGGTATCCTCTGTGCCGCAACGGCTGCCGCCGGGACCGGCTGGAGTCGGCAGAGGGACTGGGCCGAAACTACTACTGTCAGGCCTACGCCGGATTTTTTGCCTACGCCCTCCCCCGCCTGCGCCGGGCGGGGGACCTGCTGAAAATGAGGTGAGCGCATATGCTGATATTCTTTCTGGTGGCCCTGGGGGCCAGCGCTGTGGGCGCCATCTGCGGCATCGGCGGCGGTGTGGTCATTAAGCCGGTGCTGGACCTGCTCCATCTGGAGACGGTGTCCACCATCAGCTTTTTATCTGGCTGCACCGTATTGACGATGAGCTGTTATTCGGTGGGAAAGTCCCTGCTGGCCGGGGAGAAGCGGGTCTCGCTGGATGTGGGAACGCCGCTGGCGGTTGGAGCGGCGGCGGGGGGACTGCTGGGCAGCCAGCTGTTCGCTCTGGTGCGCCGGATGTCAGACAACCCCAACCGGGTAGGGGCGGTCCAGGCCGCCTGCCTGGCTGTGATTACAGTGGGCACCCTTCTGTATACCATGAATAAGGCCCGTATTCCCACCTGCCGGGTCCGGAACAGGTCGGCATGCGCTGCGATCGGCCTGGCGTTGGGCTGTATGTCCAGCTTTCTGGGGATTGGAGGCGGACCTATCAATCTGGTGGTGCTGTATTTCTTTTTCAGTATGGACACCAAAACAGCGGCCGCCAACAGCCTGTACATTATCTTTTTCAGCCAGCTGTGCAGCCTGCTGACCACCCTCTGCACCGGCTCCGTCCCGAACTTCCGCTGGCCGGTGCTGGCCCTGATGGCGGCGGGAGGACTGGGCGGCGGCGTCCTTGGCCGAAGGCTGAACCGGCGGCTGAGGGATGAGGATGTCGAGCGGCTGTTCGTGGCACTGATGGCGGTGATTATCTGCATCAGTCTGTTTAATGCCTGGCGGTATTTGACCTGTTGAAACGGGTTTTATGGTTTACGGCATATCAATTTCTGAGCGGGGTGAGTGTCTGCTGTTAGGTTTGCCCCACACTTATCGGGGGGGCTTCATCTGGGCGGCATCGACAGCGGGGGCAGCGACGTGGAGGAGCCGTACCGTCCCAGCGCGGACGCTGCGCCAGGAAAAGACAGACAGCGCCGTCCGTTCTGTGGAGGAACGGCTCAACGCTGTCTGGTTTTGTTTTTTGAACTGCCAGTGTATCGGAACTTATGCTTTGATATAGAGACCGCCCGGAACTTCCAGGGACAACTGCAAGGAATGCAGAAGGTCTGGCGGGCGGACTGTGGTTCAGCCCTGGCCGTAATAGGCCCCAGGACCGTGTTTGCGGAAATAGTGCTTATCCTGATAACGTTGGGGAGCGGGTCCCGCGGAGGGCCGGACCTGGCGGGTAAGGATGGCCATCTTTGCTACCTCCTCCAGCACCACCGCGTGATATACCGCCTGAGCTGCGTCCTTGCCCCATGTAAAGGGACCGTGGCTGGCGCAGATTACCCCAGGAACAGCGGTGGGCTCGATGCACCGCTCCCGGAAGGTGTCCACAATGATTTTCCCGGTGTTCCGCTCATAGTCCTCCTCCAGCTCCCCCTGGGTCAGGTGGCGGGCACAGGGGACGGAGCCGTAGAAGTAGTCGGCGTGGGTAGTGCCGAAGCAGGGGATGTCCTCCCCCGCCTGAGCCCAGGCCACTGCATGGGGGCTGTGGGTGTGGACAATGCCGCCAACCCCGGGAAAGGCCCTGTATAGCTCCAGGTGAGTCTTTGTGTCGCTGGAGGGTTTCCACTTACCCTCCGCCACCTTGCCGCTCTCCAGTTCCACCACCACCATATCCTCGGCGGTCATGCCCTCATACTCTACCCCGGAGGGTTTGATAATCATAAGTCCCTTGTCCCGGTCAATGGCGGATACGTTGCCCCAGGTAAATGTAACCAGGCCATATTTGGGCAGGAGAAGGTTGGCCTCTAAAACCTTTTGCTTGAGTGCTTCCAGCATATCATTTCCCCCTTTTTAACGATTCCTCCTCCGTTCGGAGGAGGAATCGTTTGATTTATTTCAGTTTCCAGGCGAGATCAGACAGGAACAGGTCGTGCTCCAGGCTCTCCACAGTAGTGTCTTTGCCGATGTGGACAAACTCGATGTCCAGCATATTGGCCCAGTCCTTCATTTGCTCCGCCGTCACATCATAGCTGAGGACGGTGTGGTGGGCTCCGCCGGCGGTGATCCAGCACTCCACCCCGGTGGTGAGGGAGGGCTCCGCCTGCCACATCACCCGGGCCACGGGCAGGTTGGGCATGGGCAGGATGGGCTTGACGCAGTGGATATCCTGGCAGATCAGCCGCAGACGGCCCCCCATGTCGATGAGGGAGACCACGATGGCGTCCCCCTCCTTGCCCTCAAAGACCAGACGGGCGGGGTCCTTTTCATTCATGCCGATGCCCAGGTGGTGGGTCTCGATGCGGGGCTTGCCTGCGGCGCAGCAGGGGCAGACCTCCAGCATGTGGGCCCCCAGGGAGTACTCTTTACCCGGCTCCAGGTTATAGGTGTAGTCCTCCATGAACAGGGAGCAGCCGTTGCCGCCCTCGCCCATAGCCTTGAGGATGGCAGTCATAGCGGCCACCTTCCAGTCGCCCTCGCCGCCGTAGCCGTAGCCCTGAGCCATCAGGTGCTGGCTGGCCAGGCCGGGCAGCTGCTCCATGCCGTACAGGTCCTGGAAGGTGTTGGAGAAAGCCTTGCAGCCCTGCTCGTCCAGCATCTTCTTCATGGCGATTTCCTCTCTCGCCTGATAGCGGATATGGTCGAGCTTGTCGGTGGCGATGTCGTACTCAGCCTTATAGGTCTCCATCAGGGCATCAATCTCTTCCTCGGTGACGGCGTTCATCACCTTCACCAGATCACCCACGGCCCAGGTATTTACCTGCCAGCCCAGCTTGGTCTGGACCTCCACCTTGTCGCCCTCGGTGACGGCTACCTCTCTCATATTATCACCAAACCGCATCACTTTCAAGCC
>CANPFP010000078.1 GCA_947573385.1 uncultured Bacillota bacterium
CGTTGGCCTGGCCGTCCTCCATGGTGTCCAGCCACTTCTGAGCGGCGTCCTTCAGAGGCTGATAGGCGTGGGGCACCTCAATGAGGGCGCGGGTCTTCTCGGCCAGGCGGGTACGGATGGCCTTCTGGCCCAGATACATGCCCAGGCCGTGCTCGGCGTTGTCCTCAAACAGGGAGTTGGCCCAGGCGGGACCCTTGCCCTCAGCCGTGGTGGCGTAGGGAGAGGTGGCGGCGGGACCGCCCCAGATGGAGGAACAGCCGGTGGCGTTGGAGATATACATCCGGTCGCCGAACAGCTGGGTGATGAGACGGGCGTAAGCGGTCTCGGCGCAGCCGGCGCAGGAGCCGGAGAACTCCAGCAGAGGCTTCTTGAACTGGGAGCCCTTGACGGACAGGTCGGCCATCTCCTCCTTGACAGAGACATTGCCCACCATATAGTTGAACACATCCTGCTGGGCGGCCTCCTGCTCCTGGGGCACCATGGCCAGAGCGTCCACCGGGCAGGTCTTCACGCACACGGAGCAGCCCATGCAGTCCAGGGGGCTGACGGCGATGGTGAACTTGTACTGGCCCTTGCCCTTGCCGGCCTTGACGTCCACGATCTTGGCGGCCTCGGGAGCCTTGGCGGCCTCGTCCTCGGTGAGGGCGAAGGGACGGATGGTGGCGTGGGGGCAGACATAGGAGCACTGGTTACACTGGATACACTTGCTGGAGTCCCACTGGGGCACGGCCACGGCCACGCCCCGCTTCTCGTAGGCGGCAGCGCCCAGCTCGAAGGTGCCGTCGGCATAGGGCGTAAAGGCGGAGACGGGCAGGGAGTCGCCGTCCATCCGGTCCACAGGATCCAGCACGTTGTTCACCAGGTCCACCAGCTTGGCGGGACCGGTGTGCTTGTTCTCCACGGGGGCGTCCACGGCGTCCTTCCAGGAGGCGGGCACCTCGAACTTGGTGAAGGCGGACGCGCCGGCGTCGATGGCCTTGTGGTTCATGTCCACAATGTCCTGGCCCTTCTTCAGGTAGGAGTGGGTGGCGGCGTCCTTCATATACTGGATGGCCTCGGCCTCGGGCATCACCTTGGCCAGAGCGAAGAAGGCGGACTGGAGGATGGTGTTGGTGCGCTTGCCCATGCCGATATCCTGGGCCAGGTCGATGGCGTTGATGGTGTAGACCTGGATGTTGTTCTCGGCGATATACCGCTTGGCCACGGCGGGCATGTGCTTGTCCAGCTCCTCAGCGGTCCACTGGCAGTTGATGAGGAAGGTGCCGCCGGGCTTCACGTCCCGGACCATGGGGAAGCCCTTGACGATATAGGCGGGCACATGGCAGGCCACGAAGTCGGCCTTGTTGATATAATAGGGGGCGCGGATGGGCTTGTCGCCAAAGCGCAGATGGCTGACGGTCACGCCGCCGGTCTTCTTGGAGTCGTACTGGAAGTACGCCTGGACATATTTGTCGGTGTGGTCGCCGATGATCTTGATGGAGTTCTTGTTGGCGCCCACGGTGCCGTCGCCGCCCAGACCCCAGAACTTGACCTCGATGGTGCCCTCGGCGGCGGTGTTGGGGGCAGTCTTCTCGGTCAGGGAGGTGTTGGTCACGTCGTCCACAATGCCGATGGTGAAGTGGTCCTTGGGCTGGGCCTGGGCCAGGTTCTCATACACGGCAAAGACGGAGCGGGGCGGGGTGTCCTTGGAGCCCAGGCCGTAACGGCCGGCCACTACGGTCCTGTCGGTGATACCGGCGCCGGCCAGAGCGGCCACCACGTCCATATACAGGGGATCGCCCAGCGCGCCGGGCTCCTTGGTGCGGTCCAGCACGGCAATCTTCTTGGCGGTGGCGGGGATGGCGGCAATCAGCTTGTCGGCCCGGAAGGGGCGGTACAGGCGGACCTTGACCATGCCCACCTTCTCGCCGTGGGCGTTCATATAGTCGATGACCTCCTCGGCCACGTCGCAGAAGGAGCCCATGCAGATGATGACCCGGTCGGCGTCGGGAGCGCCGTAGTAGTTGAACAGCTGATAGTCGGTGCCCAGCTTGGCGTTGATCTTGCCCATATACTCCTCAACGATCTCAGGCAGAGCGTCGTAGTAGCTGTTGCAGGACTCGCGGTGCTGGAAGAAGATATCGCCGTTCTCATGGGAGCCGCGCATGGTGGGGTGCTCGGGGTTCAGGGCGCGGGCGCGGAAGGCGGCCACGGCGTCCATATCCACCATCTCGGCCAGGTCCTTGTAGTCCCAGATGGCCACCTTCTGGATCTCGTGGGAGGTGCGGAAGCCGTCGAAGAAGTTGATGAAGGGAACGCGGCCCTTGATGGCGGCCAGATGGGCCACGGGGGCCAGGTCCATGACCTCCTGCACGTTGCCCTCGGCCAGCATGGCAAAGCCGGTCTGGCGGCAGGCCATCACGTCGGAGTGGTCGCCGAAGATGTTCAGGGACTGGGCGGCCACGGTACGGGCGGAGACGTGGAACACGCCGGGCAGCAGCTCGCCGGCGATCTTGTACATATTGGGGATCATCAGCAGCAGGCCCTGGGAGGCGGTGTAGGTGGTAGTGAGCGCGCCGGCGTTGAGCGAGCCATGAACGGTGCCGGCGGCGCCGGCCTCAGACTGCATCTCAATGACCTTCACGGTGTTGCCAAAGATGTTCTTCTGGCCCTGGGCGGCCCACTGGTCCACGTAGTCGGCCATGGGGCTGGACGGCGTGATGGGGTAAATGCCGGCCACCTCGGTAAAGGCGTAGCTGACATACGCAGCGGCGTTGTTGCCGTCCATGGTTTTGAATTTTCTTGCCATAGAGGTTCCCTACTTTCTTCCTAAATTTGCTGGAGTACTTTTCTGCTCTATTTTACAGGCCTGTCCCCATCTGACCAATGGCCAAAACAGTTATAGTTTCCATAGGTATATGGTTATATCGGGACAGACTCGCGGCGGCCCCGGCAGACCGGGCGCGCCTTGGGTTTTCATACGGATGTAGTGTATCACTTTTTCCGGCGTTTGTAAACTTTTCGGCTGAAATTTTCCCTGCAAAAAAATCGCCCGTCTTCACCAGGGAAAACGGGCGATTTTAACCATTTACGCGCTGTAGGGCTTGTCAGTTTCAATGTACATGTCTCGATCTGCGGACCGGCCCACATAGAAGTTCAGGGCCTTGCCCAGGTCGCGGAGCTTGAAGTAATTGCTGCCGTTGATCTTGTACACGGTGGGGTTTGCAGCGTTGCCGTTGACCTCCAGCTCGTCCCAGGTCTCCTCGTCGTACTCATAGTCCACCTTGGTACAGGCCCTCGCTCAGATCATTCGGGTCAAAAATGGCCACGGTGCAGGTGACAACTATCGTACCCGCCTTCTCAAATTTTTCTTCTTTTTCTCCCACTTCCTCTGTCCCTGTTGCATTTTCCCGCAAAAGCCGTTACAATAGACGAAAGCGACATTTTTCTGACATGGAGGGCAGGACTATGGTAAAATCCATTCAATCTCTGGGGCTCCAGGGGGTCACAGGCTACCCCGTAACCGCCGAGTGCGACCTGTCCGGCGGCCTGCCCGCCTTCACGGTAGTGGGCCTGCCCGACGCCGCCGTCAACGAGGCCCGGGAGCGGGTGCGGGCGGCCATCAAAAACTGCGGCTTCACCTTCCCTGTCAGCCGCATCACCGTCAACCTGGCCCCCGCCCATCTGAAAAAGGTGGGCACACTGTATGACCTGCCCATACTGGTGGGCATTCTGGCTGCCGGAAAGCAGCTCCGTCTGCCCAAGGAGAACTGCGCCTTTCTGGGGGAGCTGTCCCTGTCGGGCCAGCTGCGCCCCTGCGCCGGGATGCTGTCCATGGCCCTGGCCGCCAAGCGGGAGGGTATCGAGGCGCTGTATGTCCCCGCCGAAAACGCCGCCGAGGCCACCCTGGCCGAGGGGCCGGTGGTCTACCCCGTCCGGGACGTGGCCCAGCTGGAGCGCCACCTCATGGGTGAGGAGCCCATCTCCCCCGCCCCGCCCTGGGTGCCCTCCCCCGCCGCCTTCCACTGCCCCGACATGGCGGAGGTGAAGGGTCAGGAGCAGGTGAAGCGGGCTCTGGAGATCGCCGCCGCCGGTGGGCATAGCGTCCTCATGTCCGGCCCCCCGGGGACGGGCAAATCCATGCTGGCCCGCCGCCTGCCCGGCATCCTCCCCGATATGACCCGCCAGGAGGCCCTGGAGTGCACCGAGATTCACTCCATCATGGGCCAGACCAGCGCCAGACAGCCCCTCATCGCCCTGCGGCCCTTCCGCTCCCCTCACCACACCGTGTCCTCCACCGGTATGTCCGGCGGCGGCTCCAACCCCAGGCCCGGTGAAATTTCCCTGGCCCACAACGGGGTCCTCTTTCTGGACGAGCTGCCCGAGTTTCCCAAGGAGGTGCTGGAGGTCCTGCGCCAGCCTTTGGAGGACGGCCAGGTGCAGATTTCCCGGGCGGCCGGCACCGTCACCTATCCCGCCCGGTTCATGCTGGTGTGCGCCATGAACCCCTGCAAATGCGGCTGGTACGGCCACCCCTCCGGGCGGTGCCGGTGTACCGAAGGGGAGGTAAAAAAATACCTTTCCCGTCTCTCCGGGCCTCTGCTGGACCGGCTGGATCTGTTTGTGGAGGTGGCCCCTCTGGAGTTTGACGAGCTGGCCCAGCGGGAGCGGGCGGAGACCTCCGCCCAGGTGAAGGAGCGGGTGGACGCCGCCCGGGCCCTCCAGACCGCCCGGCAGAAGGACACCGGCGTGCCCAGCAACTCCCAGCTCACCCGGGAGGGCCTGGACCGCTTCTGCGCCCTGGACGAGGGCTGCCAGCGGCTGATGAAGGGGGCCTTTGACCGGATGGGTCTCACCGCCCGGAGCTACGACCGCATCCTCCGGGTGGCCCGCACCATCGCCGACCTGGACGGCGGCGGCGATATCCAACCCGCCCACCTGGCCGAGGCGCTGCAATATAGGCCGCCGGAATATTTAAGGCGTTGACAACGTATTATATTTGTGTTACGATGTTCATACAAATATTAAAAAGGAGGTTTTTATATGGCACAGACAACTTTGAGTGTCCGCATGGATGACGAGGTCAAACGCAAATTTGACGCTTTCTGTGCTGAGGTTGGTATGAACGCATCTGTTGCCGTTAACCTGTTTGCTAAAACGGTGATTCGGGAGCACCGTATTCCCTTTGAAATCTCTGCCGACCCCTTTTGGAGCGAGGAAAACCAATCCGTCCTGCGCCGCTCCGTTGCGCAGCTTGACGCCGGAAAAGGCACCACCCACGAATTGATCGAGGTAGAGGATGATGCATAAGAATTGGTCTGATTCCGCATGGGAAGAATATATTGCGTGGCAAACCAAGGATATTAAACTATTGAAGCGAATCAACCAGCTGATTCGTGACGCGGAGCGTGATCCGTTCCGAGGCATTGGAAAGCCTGAGCCGTTGAGGGGCAACTGGAGTGGCTGGTGGAGTCGTCGAATCGATGACGATAACCGGCTGATTTACCGCGTGCGAAATGGTATTTTGGAAATTGCTCAATGCGGAACCCACTATGGGGATAAATGAGAACACGGACGGCCTGGCTGGGCCGTCCGTTTATCTTGCTATATCCTTCTAATAGGGTGTCAGATCACTGTTTTCCACCGCTTCAGAGTGGGAAACCACC
Organism: uncultured Bacillota bacterium; assembly: GCA_947573385.1. Lineage (GTDB taxonomy): Bacteria > Bacillota > Clostridia > Oscillospirales > Oscillospiraceae > Lawsonibacter. The sequence continues at coordinate 5,646 of CANPFP010000078.1, forward strand.
CCCGCATCATCTTCTCCGCCTCCCCCTGGGGGCCGAAGGGGTGGCCGTTCTCGGCATTGAACTTCAGGTTAAAGGCGATGATGTCGTCCATGGTGGCATCGGGAGCGGTAAAGGCTCCGTTCTGATAGCAGTAGCGGCAGTAGTCCTCACTGAGGGCGCCGCCGGCCTCGGTGCCCTTATCCTCGGGCTTGTCCAGGGGCATGGCGCAGCACTGACAAAACTTTCTTTCTTCCATTGGAAAAACCTCCTTATGTCGGACGGGGTCTGCCCCGTCGCTGCCACAAGGATACGCCCCATAACCTGACAGGGTCTGTCAGGTTTCATAGACTTCCAACGATTTCTTTATCTCGCCCTTTAAAATATCCCGCCAGTAGACCGGCTCCAGCACCTCCAGCTGTCCGCCGAAGGACAGCAGAAAGGACCGCAGCCACTGGTCCTCCGGGAAGGTACACGTCACCAGCAGGCGCCCGTCTGGCTGGAGGGACACCTCCCCGGGGTGGAAGTAGTCCCGCACCCGCCATGCGGCGGAGGGGGCGAACAGCAGCCGCAGGTCCACCCCCCGGTAGTCCCCGGACATAGGGGCCTCCAGCTGCTCCGGGGGCGTGCGGGGCGGACAGCTCCCCTCCTCCAGGCAGAGGTCCTCCATCCGCACCAGCCGGAAGATGCGCCAGTCCTGCCGCGCCCGGCAGAAGGCGGACAGATACCAGCACCCGGCCTTGAACACCAGCCGGGCGGGCTCCACCGTCCGGCGGCTCGTCTCCCCGGCGGAGTTGTAGTAGGTGAACGACAAGGGCCGGCGTTCCAGAATGGACCGCTTTACCCGGGAAAAATTCTCCCGCTCCACCGCCCCGCTGCCCCAGTCGGAAAAATCCACCTCCAGCCAGTCGTCCCCCTCCCGGCGGAACAGGGCGGACAGCCGGGACAGGGCCTCCTCTCCCCCGCCGGTGGCCCGGATGGCCTGGAGGGCAAAGAGAATTTCGTCCTGCTGGCTCCGGGACAGCAGCGCCCGGTCCAGCACAAACTGGTCCATCAGCCGGATGCCGCCCCCCTTGCCCTTCTGGGCATAGACAGGTATGCCGGCGGCGGACAGGGCATCCACATCCCGGTAGATGGTGCGCTCCGACACCTCTAACCGCTTTGCCAGCTCCCCGGCGGTGACGGCCCGTCTCTCCACCAGGAGGTAGAGAATTTCAAAGAGACGGCCGTTTTTCATTGGACCCTAATCTGCCCCAGCACCTGGCCGATGGGCAGGTTGATGGCCAGGCTGGCCCGGTCGTCGTAGGGGGTGGGGCTCTTGTTAATAAGCACCAGCCGGGAGCCCCGGTAGTAGTTAATCAGCCCGGCGGCGGGGTACACCGCCAGAGAGGTCCCTCCGATGATGAGCAGGTCGGCCGCCTGAATGTCGGCCACCGCCCCCTCGATGGTGGCGCTGTCCAGCCCCTCCTCGTAGAGGACCACATCGGGCTTGACGGTGCCGCCGCAGGAACACTTGGGCACCCCCGTCCCCTCTTTAATTTCCTCCACGGCGTAGGGCTTATGGCACCTCATACAGTAGTTGCGGTGGACACTGCCGTGGAGCTCCCAAACCCGCTTGGAGCCCGCCCGCTGGTGGAGACCGTCGATGTTCTGGGTGACCACAGAGCGCAGCCTGCCCGCCGCCTCCAGCTCGGCCAGCTTCTTGTGGGCGGCGTTGGGTTGGGCGTCCAGGCAGAGCATCTTGTCCCGGTAGAAGCGGTAAAATTCCTCCGGCCGGGCGTCGAAGAAGGTGCGGCTGAGGATCTCCTCCGGGGGCCAGGCGTACTTCTGGTTGTATAGCCCGTCCACACTGCGGAAATCCGGGATGCCGCTCTCGGTGCTTACCCCCGCCCCGCCGAAAAACACAATGGCCCGGCTCTCGTCAATCCACTGCTGTAAGGTTTTAATTTTTTCGTCCATGGGAAGCCCTCCTTATAAACTGGAAGTTACCATTTTCCTTTCACAATTCGTCCTCCGACCAAAATGCCGGAAAAGATAACAGCGAAAAACAAAAACGTAAGCCAGATCGGACTTAGTACCCAAAGCCAGGACCACGAAATCAATCCCGTCGCTTTTAGCACAACAAAAATCAGTGTTAAAACAACTAGAGGGTCCACCCCAGACCGTTTAACTTTCTTCTCCATATATAATAAGCACCTCCAAAAACGAAATTTATCGCTTTAATTATATCACTGTCAGTCCTAAGCGTCAACGCGCCGGGAAATCTCCCTCTTGACTTAAACCCGGCTTCAAGTGGTAAGATGGCCCTGCAATATGCCAACGGCGCGCCGGGGTCGTCGCGCCCTACAACCGAACCTACAAGGAGGAAGGGTATGAACTACCGTACATTAGGCCGCACCGGGCTGAAGGTCAGCGAGATCGGCATGGGCTGCGAGGGGCTGGTGGACAAAAGTTATGACCATGTAAAGGAATTTGTGGACAAGATGGAAGCGCTGGGGGTCAACTGCATCGACCTGTACTCCCCCAACCCGGAGATGCGCTCCAATCTGGGCAAGGCTCTGGCGGGCCGGCGGGACAAATTCGTCCTGCAATCCCACCTGTGCTCCATCTGGGAAAACGGCCAATATCTGCGCACCCGGGACATCAATAAGGTGAAGGCCGGCTTTGATGGGATGCTCCGCCTGCTGAACACCGGCTACATTGAAATCGGCATGATTCATTACTCGGACGCTCTGTCCGACTGGCAGGAGATTGTCAACGGCCCCATCATGGCCTACGCTCAAGAGCTGAAGGCAGCCGGGAAAATTGGCTGCATCGGCCTGTCCAGCCACAACCCGGAGGTGGGGCAGGCGGCGGTGGACAGCAGGCTCATCGACGTGCTCATGTTCAGTATCAACCCCTGCTACGACCTCCAGCCCGCCAATGAGGACGTGGAGCAGCTGTGGGCGGAATCTGCCTACGAGCACCAGCTGGTAAACATGGACCCCCAGCGCCAGGCCCTCTACGAGAGCTGCCAGCGCCAGGGGGTGGGGATCACGGTGATGAAGGCCTTCGGCGGCGGCGACCTGCTCAGCCAGTACTCCCCCGCCGGGGTGGCCCTCACCCCCTTCCAGTGCCTGCACTACGCCCTCACCCGGCCCGGGGTGGCCTGCGTGATGGCGGGGGCCCGGACGGTGGAGGA
>CANPFP010000079.1 GCA_947573385.1 uncultured Bacillota bacterium
AATTGAGAAAATGCACCCCTTGTGCCCAATGCCGGTGCAGTCTATAATTTTTAACATGATAGCTCTGTACGGAATACCAGGGAAAGACAGGTGAGTCAATGAACGATGTGATTGTTTCAATGCAAAACATATGCAAAACCTTCCCAGGCGTTAAAGCCCTGGACAATGTCCAATTTGAACTGCGCTCCGGCGAGGTTATGGCGCTTTTAGGGGAAAATGGCGCGGGGAAATCCACCCTGATGAAAATACTTAGCGGCGTCTACACCCGTGACAGCGGGGAGCTGGAGATCTTCGGCAAGCGCTATGGCGACCTGAGCCCCAAGCTCGCCCAGAGTGTGGGCGTAGCCATCATCCACCAGGAGCTGAATATGTGCCGGCATCTCACTGTAGCGGAGAATATGTTTCTGGGACGGGAGAAACGCAAGGGCATACTCCTGTCGGACAAAGAGATGGAGCAAGAGGCCGCCCGGATTCTTGGAGATTTGAAGATTGACCTCGACCCCCGCCAGACGGTGGGCAGCCTGCCTGTGTCCAAGCAGCAGATGGTGGAGATAGCCAAGGCTCTGTCCACGAATGCTCGGATCCTTATCATGGATGAACCCACCTCCGCCCTGACCGCCAAAGAGATCGACGAGCTGTTCCGTATCATCCACCAACTCAAGGCCGAGGGCCACGGCATCGTCTACATCTCCCACCGGCTGGAGGAGCTCCAGCACATTGTGGATCGGGTGACCATCATGCGGGACGGACAGTACATTACCTCCATGAATTTTGCGGATACCGATTTGGACACCATCATCGCCCATATGGTGGGCCGGGAGATCAAGGAGAAATTCCCCCGGGTGGCCTGCGAAAAAGGAAAGAAAATTTTTGAGGTCCGAAACCTGAACGCGGGCCGTATGGTTCGGGACATCAGCTTTGAGGTGTACGAGGGCGAAATCGTGGGCTTCGCCGGATTGATGGGCGCTGGACGCACCGAGACCACCCGCGCGATCTTCGGCGTGGATCCAAAGGAGAGCGGCACTATCCTGCTGGACGGGCAGGAGGTCAAAATCCAGAAGCCGGAGGATGCAATCCGGGCCGGAATTGTGCTGGCCCCGGAGGATCGAAAAAAAGACGGCTTGTGCACCAAGCTGTCCATCCGGCATAACATCGCCCTGCCCAACCTGGATCTGCTGTGCAATAAGCTGGGAGTGGTCAGCAAGGCCAAGGAGGACGCCATGTGCGGCAAGGCGGTGGACGACCTCAAAATCAAGACCCCCAGCGTAGAGGTGGATGCGGCCAACCTGTCCGGCGGCAACCAGCAGAAGGTTGTGGTGGGCAAGTGGATCGCCCGCAACTCCCGGGTGGTGATCTTTGACGAACCTACCCGCGGCATCGACGTGGCCGCCAAGGTGGAGATTTACAACCTGATGAACCAGCTCAAGCAGCAGGGCATCGCCGTCATGTTTGTCTCCTCTGAGCTGCCTGAGGTCATGGGCATCGCCGACCGAATCATCGTCATGTGCGACGGACGGATCACCGGCGAGGTAATGGCCCGCGAAACTACCCAGAATGAGATATTGACCCTGGCCACCCGCTTTGAGAAAAAAGTGGCCAGCGCCTGACAGCCCATCGGAAAAAGGGAGGAACCAACAAAATGGAAGCAAAGAAAGCATCATCCCTGCGGAGGTTTTTCGCCATCCGCGGCATGAGCGCCGCCATGATTTCCTTCGCCGCGCTGATTGTCATCTATATCGGCTTTGGCATCATGAATCCCGTTATGTTCAGCGGCGACAACATCATGAACCTGTTACGGGCCATGTCCAAGTATCTGCTCATTGGCATTGGTCAGAGCTATATCCTTATTACCGGCAACATCGACCTGTCCCTGGGCGCGGTGGTAGGCATGAGCGCCATGATGGCAGGGACTTTGATGACCCATGGGGTCAACCCCGTTGTGGCCTGTCTGATTACCCTGGTGGCCTGCCTGCTTGTAGGCGTCATCAACGGTTTCCTGGTGGGCCAGCTCAAACTGCCCCCGTTCATCGCTACCCTGGGCACCATGTTCGCCGCCCGCGGCGTGGCTTATATGGTGAACGGCAACCGCAACACGGACGCCATTTCCTCCGGCATCGGCAAAGAGGCGGCGGATACCTTCCAGAACATCTTCTACTACGGGAAGACTTTTGGCATCTATAACACTTTCCTGATCGCCATGGTCATCTTTGCGGCCTTCTTTTTCCTTCTGTCCAGAACCCGCACCGGGCGGCACATTTACGCTGTCGGATCCAATGTGGACGCAGCCAAGCTCTCCGGTGTCAGCGTGTTCGGCACCACCACCAAGACCTATCTGGTCAGTGCCTTCTGTGCGTTTGTGACGGGCCTGATCCTGTGCGCCCAGGCTGGCATGGGCAACATGGAGGCAGGCAATACTTATGAGATGTACGCCGTGGCTGCCAGCGTCATCGGCGGTGTGTCCCCCTTGGGCGGCACCGGGCTGCTGCTGGGTACCTTGGGCGGCGCCGCGGTGTGGCAGACGCTGGAGAACGGCCTGAACATGGTTCATGCCCCCGTGGGGATCCAGCGGCTGGCCATCGGTATCATCGTGGTGTTCGCTGTGATGATTGACGTGGTGTTCCGCAGCGGCGCGGGCAAAAAGGCCGTCAAGAAGTAATTCCTTTATATAGTGCGCCCTGCGGCGTTTCTATAGGCACAAACCAGACCAAAACAATGACGAGGAGGAATATCAAGTGAAGAAGAACAAGATCCTTGCCCTGCTGTGCTGCCTGTGTATGCTCATGGGCCTGCTGGCCGGATGCACCGGCGGCAACGACGGCAAAAAGGGCAGCGATGAGAGCTACAAGATCGCCCTGATTACCATGGACTCCATCGACCAGCACTGGGTTACCCTGAACGAGGGCGCCCAGAAGGCCGCCAAGGAGTTGGGTGTCACCGTGGACTTCATGGCCCCCAACACCAAGGACGACGCCCAGCAGATTGAGAGTGTGAACAACGCGGTGTCCGGCGGCTATAACGCCATCATCGTGGCGGCCAACGGCCCCGACGCCATCTCCTCCGCCTTGAAGGACGCCCAGTCCAAGGGCGTGAAGATCGTCTACGTGGACTCCCCCGCCAATGTGGACGCCGAGGCCACCTTCTCCACCGACAACAAGGCGGCGGGCACCACCGCCGGCAAGACCATGATCGACGGTCTCAAGGCCGCGGGGGTGGAGTCCGGCTCCATCGGCATCATCAGCGTGAACAACGCCACCGCCTCCACCGTTTCCCGGGACGAGGGCTTCCGTGCCGCCTTTGAGGGCACCGGCTACACCCTGCTGGAGACCCAGTTCTGCGAGGGCGACGCCGCCAAGGCCCAGTCCATCGCCGAGAACTTCATCACCGAGGGCGTTGTGGGCATCTATGGCTGCAACGAGGGCTCCACCACTGGCGCGGGCAACGCCATTAAGGCCTCCGGCAAGTCCATCGTGGGCGTGGGCTTCGATAAGTCTGACGCCATCATGGGCCTCATTAACGACGGCTACCTGCTGGCCACCATGGCCCAGAACCCCGACGTGATGGGCTACGAGGGCGTAAAGGCCGCTGTGGCCGCCCTGAAGGGCGAGAGCCTGGGCGGCAAGGTCACCGACACCGGCGTGTCCGTGCTCAAGAGCGAGGGCGGATCCGGCACCTCCGCGCCCTCCGATGTGGACTACAAGATCGCGCTCATCACCATGGACTCCATCGACCAGCACTGGGTTACCTTGAACGAGGGTGCCCAGAAGGCCGCCAAGGAGTTGGGTGTCACCGTGGACTTCATGGCTCCCAACACCAAGGATGACGCCCAGCAGATCGAATGCGTGAACAACGCGGTGTCTGGCGGTTACAACGCCATCATTGTGGCGGCCAACGGCCCCGACGCCATCTCCTCCGCCCTGAAGGAGGCCCAGTCCAAGGGCGTGAAGATCGTCTACGTGGACTCCCCCGCCAATGTGGACGCCGAGGCCACCTTCTCCACCGACAACAAGGCGGCGGGCACCACCGCCGGCAAGACCATGATCGACGGTCTCAAGGCCGCGGGGGTGGAGTCCGGCTCCATCGGCATCATCAGCGTGAACAACGCCACCGCCTCCACCGTTTCCCGGGACGAGGGCTTCCGTGCCGCCTTTGAGGGCACCGGCTACACCCTGCTGGAAACCCAGTTCTGCGAGGGCGACGCCGCCAAGGCCCAGACCATCGCCGAGAACTACATCACCGAGGGCGTGGTGGGCGTGTACGGCTGCAACGAGGGCTCCACCACCGGCGCGGGCAACGCCATTAAGGCCTCCGGCAAGTCCATCATCGGCGTGGGTTTTGACAAGTCCGATGCCATCATGGGCCTGATCAATGACGGCTACCTGCTGGCCACCATGGCCCAGAACCCCGACGTGATGGGCTATGAGGGTGTGAAGGCCGCTGTGGACGCGCTGAACGGAAACAGCCTGGGTGGCGCGGTCACCGATACCGGCGTTTCCGTGCTGACTAAGTAAAAGCACACAGGAATATTCGCAGGAACGCCGGATAAACTCCGGCGTTCCTGTGGAATTTTCCAGAAAAGTACGGTATAATGAGGCTGTCAAAAAGGCTACGACAGTTAGGAGGGGTCAGCCATGCTGAAAGTAGTCATTGCGGACGATGAGGCGCGGGTGTGCCAGCTGATCCTGATGCTGGCGGACTGGGACGGCCTGGGGATGGAGGTGGCTGGGGTGGCCTCCAACGGATTGGAGGCACTGGAGCTAGTGGAGCGGCTTCGCCCGGATATTTTGATCACAGACATCCGAATGCCGGGCTGCCACGGGCTGGAGCTGATCGAGCGGGCCAAGGACAAGTTTCCCCAGCTGGAGATTATCATCATCAGCGGCTACGCCCATTTTGAATTTGCCCAGACCGCCATCAAGCATGGCGTGGGGGACTATCTGATCAAGCCCATCAAGCGGGAGGAGCTGATGGCCACCCTGGAGAAGCTGGGCCAGCGGTGCCGCCAGCGTAACCAGTCCGCTACCGAAATGGAGCAGCTGCGCCGGAGCAACCAGGAAACGGAGAATCTTCTTCGGCTGCGCCTCCCGCTGGATATCCTGAACCAGCGGCTGGAATCCACGGCGGAGGGCGCCCTGTGGGAAACCTACCGCTTCCGGCCGGAATCGGGGCTGTATCAGCCTGCGCTGTTAAAAATTGACGTTCCGTCCGGCTGCTTTTCCACCGCTACCATGGCGGTTATCCAGGAAAAGACAACCACGATTTTCCAGCGTGAGCTGCGCGGTGTGTGCGGCGAAACGCTGATGGCATTCCAGGCGGGCTGGGGCTGCTGCCTGTTGGGCTTTGCGGCGGGGGAGCAAAACGCGGTACGCAAGCACCTCCGCAGCTGCCTGAACCAGCTGCTGGCCCAGCGCTCTATGTTTGGCGCAGTGGAGTTTTCGCTGGCGCTTGGCCCGGCGGTGTCCCGGATCGGGGATTTGCCAGCCTCTGCCCGGACCGCCCGCCAGGTGGCAGCCAACCGGCTGACAGAGGGGACGGGGCGGCTGCTGGAGGGGATTCCAAAGCCCACGGGGTGGGATCGGAGCCGGGCGCTGGAGCAATACCGCCGCAAAATAGAGCGCGGGATGGAGGGCCTGGACGGCCAGCTGCTGGACGAGGCCGTTGAGGAACTGGTTCAAGCGGGCCAGGCGGTTCCCCATATGCAGGGCTGGGAGCTGTCGGAGCTGATTATCAGCGCGGGACGGCTGTTTCTGCTGCGGCCGGAGATTGAGAACCGGGAGCGGCTCAAGCAGGAGTTTGAAGCCGCCTGCGATTGCTGCGGGCGGGGAACGGAGCTGGTTCAGTGCCTGGTCCGCCTACAGCGTGAGCAGCTGGAGGCCGCCGGCCAGCGGCGTCACAACGATGCCATCCGCCCCATCCGCATGGCCAAGCAGTACGTACAGGAACACTACAGCCAGCCCATTACCTTGGAAAGCGTTTGCGAGGTCGCGGGTTTCAGCCCCAGCTATTTCAGCGCCCTGTTTAAGAAGGAAACCGGGGAGGGTTTCGCGAAATACCTGACCCACGTTCGGATGGAACGGGCCAAGGAGCTGCTCCAGCAAACCAATCTGCCGGTATCGGAGATCTGTGTCCAGGTAGGCTATAGCGATCTAAAGCACTTTACACAGAACTTCAAAAAAGAGACCAATCTGAATCCGGGCCAGTATCGGAAGCTGTACGGATGAGCCTTCGCCGCCCTATATGGGTCTGTCGGGCAGGGCGTTTCATACGCCGGGAGTGCTGTGTCGGCAATCCCGGCGGTATCTGAGGAGGGACCGCCATGGAACACCGCGGATCATTTTACCTGTCATACCGCATCAGGGTTATCAGGGCAGTGCTGATCAGTCTGCTGCTGATCCTCCTGACGGCGGCGTTGGTCCGTGGGATCCTTCGTGGTGAGTCCGTCGGGCTGCTGTGGGCGGCGCTGGCCGCGCTTGGAGTGGGCGAACTGGCCGTGCGGCGCTGGATTTACGCCCCTTTTTTGACACGAGAACGCGCCCTCCGGCTGATTGTGGAGGGCGGAGCGGATGAACAAGAGGAGGACGTGGCGTTAACCTGCGCGCTTTCCCCTGCGGAGGAGCAGATGTTCCAGCAAATGCGTCAGGTCATTGATCCGGCCCACCTGTTCAATCTGAACAAACGGCAGGCCCAATATCTGGCGCTGCAGAACCAGATTAATCCCCATTTTCTTTACAACACTTTGGAGAGTATCCGCAGCGAGGCCATGCTGGCCAAGCTGGACAGCGTGGCCGATATGACGGAGGCGTTGGCCACCTTTTTTCGATATACCATCAGCAAGGTGGAGAACCTGGTGACGGTGGAGGAGGAACTGCAAAACTGCGAGACCTATTTCCGAATCCAGCAGTATCGGTTTGGGGACAGGCTCAGCTTGGACATCCAGTGCGATGAGGAGGACCGGGACGAGCTGTACCGCTCCCGGCTTCCAAAGCTGACCCTGCAGCCCATTTTGGAAAACAGCATCATCCATGGTACTGAGCTGAAGGTCGGTACGGGCCATCTGACCATCCGGCTCCAGCGGACCCAAAAGCGCCTGCTCATCAGCGTGTCCGACGACGGCGTCGGGATGGAAGAAACAGTGCTGGAGCAGTTGAACAACCGCCTGGGCAAGGGCGGCATCGTCAACTCCCAGCCAAAGGAGGAGAACCAGGGCGGTGTAGCGCTGGTGAACGTGGATAACCGCATCCGTCTATTGTTCGGAGAGGAATACGGGCTCCACGTCTATTCCATGGTGGGCCTGGGAACCACGGTGGAAATCACGCTGCCCTGTATCCTGAACGACTGGGATGTGAAAAATCCGGAGGCGCTGCAATGAGGGAAGAAGCGCTGCGCATGACCCATGTAACCTGCCGGGAGCAGGGGAGTACGCCCCTGCGGGATTTTAATTTGAATATTTTCACCGGGGAGATCATGGGGCTGATCCCCCTCAACGGTGGCCACGGCATGACGGTGCTCATTGACCTGCTGCGGCAGAACCTGCCGCTGCAGCGCGGGAACATCTACTACAGGGAGGAATTGATCAATACCTGGCGGGCGGCGGCCCCTCGCTACAACCGGATCGGGGTGATCCAGAGCAACAGCTGTCTGGTGGAGGGGCTGACGGTGGCGGACAATATTTTCGTGCTGCGCCCCGCCTTCAAAAGCTGGCTGATCCGCCCCAGGCTTCTGCGCCAGCAGCTCCAGCCTGTTTTGGACAAATTCGACCCGAACCTTTCTGCCGGGGCGTATGTGGAGGATCTGACCCATTTCCAGCGATTTGTAGTGGAACTGGTGAAGGCGGTGGTGGCGGGGTGCCGCCTCATCATCCTGCGGGAAGTGAGCACCTTTATCAGTGACCTGGAGCTGTCCCGCCTCCATGATATCCTGCGGTACTATGCCGGGGAGGGCCTCTCTTTTTTATATTTGGGCTATCACTACGAGGAACTGACCCAGATCTGTGACCGAACGGCCCTGTTCTCCAACGGGCGGATTGTCAAGATCCTGGAACACGAGCGGATCGGGGCGCCCGCCTCCTTTGACAACATCGTCCGCAGGCAGCTGGAGCGGCACCATGACCGGGCGGGCCTGCCCCCGGTGCTGGAGGTCGAGGAACTCTCCGGCGGAGCAATAGATAAGCTGACCTTTTCCGTGGCCCCGGGAGAATGTGTGGTACTCCAGGATCTGCAGAACAGGATATTCCGCGATTTGGTCGGGCTGTTTATGGGAGATGTCCCCATCCGGGCGGGAGCGATCCGGTTGGGCGGTGTGCCCTACCGCCCAGAACAGAACCGTCAAATTGCGGTCATTGGAGAGCGGCCGGATCGCTCCATGATCTTTCCCCAGCTGAGTTATCTGGACAATCTGGGGATAACGCTGGATCACCGCCTGCCGGAGCTGTGGTTCAGCCGCCGGGTGCAGTGGGGACTTCGGCAGGAGTGTGAGAGAAAACTGGGGACAGAGGTGTTCGATTTACCGCCGGGCAAGCTTTTGACCCAGCAGAAATACGACTTGGTATACCAGCGTATCCTGCTGCAAAATCCAAAGGTAGTTTTCTGTATACAGCCGTTTCAGGGGGCGGATATGGAAATGCGCATTCATATCTGGAAGCTCCTGGAGCAGATCCAGGAGAAAGGCATCGCGCTGGTCATTCTGGCCATTAACCTGGCGGACTCCCTCTCTCTGGCATCCCGGCTGATTCGCATCCGTCAGGATGCGCCGCCCGAAACCTATGAGCAGTCGGAGTTTGGACGCAT
>CANPFP010000080.1 GCA_947573385.1 uncultured Bacillota bacterium
ACGCGGAGATGGAGGTGACCACCGAGGACGGCTACGTTGGCGTCCTGCGGCTGGATCACACCAGCGTCCAGGTGACTACGGACGGCTACGCCACCAAGACCAGCACCCTGACCGCCAGCCGCAGCTATCCCAATCTGTCTGAGGCAGACGTCTCCCTGATCCCCAAGAGCATCGAGGACCGGGGCAAGACCCTGACCCTGGGGGATGTGAAGTGGAGCGAGTCCATGGACGTGGACGGCGAGGGGAACCCCGTCACCCGCTACACCGCCACCGCCAGCTATACCGGCACTGCTTCCAGCCGGTACGCCACCGGGTACACCGTCAGCGCCAGCTACACCGGCGAGGTGTCCAAGCCCAACTGCGCCGTGGTGACCTACACCGCCATCTTCGGCAGCGAAAAGGTCCCGGAGGAGTCCAAGGCCCCTGGCGGCGATGACACGCATGACCCTGACCCCGGCCAAACGGAGGCCCCCGGCAGCACCGAGGCCCCGGACGCCACCAAGGAGCCTGTGGACCTGTCCGGCCTGAAACGCCCCGTGATCATCGGGGTGGTGGTGCTGGCCCTGGGCGCTGGCGGTGTGTTCGCCTTTAAGAAGTTCAAAGAGAGGAGATGAAGCCCTTGAAGATTCGCAGTTTCCTGCTGGCCATGATGCTGTGCGCCCTGTGCGTCACCCAGGCCAGCGCCCTGGAGTATACCTTTGACGCCCCGGAGGACTACCTGTTCGGCCAGCCTACCTCGGATGATACCATCTACGAGTGGGAGAACCCCAACGTGGACCGGAGCAAGAATGCCGCCCTGATCGCCCCCGGCTTCGGCAGCCCCACCAGCTATCTCCCCGGCAGCGGCGAGTATCTCACCCCAAACCTTGTCCCCGGCGCTCTCAACGGCGGGCTGGTGAACCAGGTGGGCAGCGCCAACATCAACGGAGGTACAACGGGCAGCTCCGTCATCCCCGGCCAGTACCCCTCGGTGAACGGCAATGTCACCATGACCCAGATCCCCGGCGGCAGCCCCACCAACATCGCCCAGGGCAGCACCACGGGCGGTTACACCGAGGTGACAAGCGACCTCTACTACAGCAACGGCAGCCTGGGCACCCTCAAGATCCCCTCCATCGGCCTGACGGTCGGGGTGTATGAGGGCACTGGCAGCGCCCCCCTGCTCAAAGGCGCGGGCCACTTCACCAATACCAGCATCTGGGACGGCAACGTGGCCCTGGCTGGCCACAACCGGGGGGTTCGCAATGATTTCGGCAAGATCCACACCCTGAACGCGGGCGACACCATCACCCTGACCACCAAGCTGGGGACCCGCACCTATGCTGTGGCCAGCGTGGAGAAGGTCAGCGTCAACGATTCCAGCGGCACCGCCCCCACCACCGACAACCGGGTGACGCTCTACACCTGCGTGATGAACCAGCCGGAGTACCGCTGGTGCGTGACAGCTATCCAGCAGGGCTAAAACTGTCTGCCGATTGTGTTCGACTTTCCCTGCCTTCTGTGGTATGGTTCGGTTTGCGAAAACCCCACCATATTACGAAACGGAGGAATCCAGCATGAAAAACAGAACCGTCCTGTCCCTGCTTCTCGCCAGCGCCATGGCTGCGGCCCTGCTGGCCGTCCCCGCCCAGGCGGCGGAGCAGCAGCCCCAGACGCCCGCCCCCTACGCCATCAGCGCGGACCACTGGAGCCGGGAGGACTTCTCCCAGGAGGCCAGCCCGGAGGTGTTCACCGGCGTGTACAGCCGGGAGCTGTACAACGCCATCCGCCAGACGATGCTGGACGGGACCAGCGATACCGCCCCCGCCTACACCATGGTGGGCAAGGAGGACTACAGCGCGGTGAAAAAGCTGGTCGGGCGCATGGAAGGGGTGCTGCGGTATGAACACCATGTGCCGCAGGGGTTTGCCGACTACTGGCGGCACCTGGACTATTATGCCGTGTCCGCCGAGATGCCGGAAAATTACCAAGCGCCCCTGGACTTCGTCCAGCCGGTCATCGAGGCCACGGCGGAGATGGGCGACCGGGAACGGGTGGAAGCCTTCAACGGCTACATCCGCACTCTGCTGGCCTATCAAAAGGGGAAAACATCTGGCGTCACCCAGACCTTCGCCCCCCACGCCGGGGAGCTGAAAGCGGCCTGCGGGTCCTACGCCAGAGCGCTGAAGTTCCTGTGCGGGGCGGCGGACATCCCCTGCTTCACCGTCAGCAGCAAGACCCACACCTGGAATCTCGTGTATGTGGACGGCCAGTGGCTCCATGTGGACGTGTCCGCCAACGACCTCTCCGGCAGGAACGGCATCCTGCTCACCGAGAGCTACCAAACCGGGAAGGATCAGGCCCCGGAGGCCACCGCCTTTCTCAAAGAGTTATTCGTACCCGGATCTACAAAGTAAGAAACACTGCATCTTCACGCTGGCAGGCCGCAGAAGCGGCCTGCCAACTTTTTTTGTCCTTAAACAGATCGTAACCAGAAAGGAGTTTCCATGAAACATAAACCCTTTACCCGCATCCTCTCCATGCTGCTGGCCGTGGCCACGCTGGTCAGCCTGCTGGCCGTCCCCGCCAGCGCCGCCTCGCTGGGCGGCAGCGGCACCGTCACCATCCAGCAGGCCGGCTTCGGCAATTATTTGTCCAAGAGTACGGGCGGCAGCATCGGTGGCGGCTACTGGAAGTACACCAGCAACGATGGCCTCACCGGCACCGCCTACTGCGTCAACTGGGGCCTGAAGGGGGTGTCCCCCTCCAAGTCCCTCACCATCCAGGAGTACAACCGCAACCCCCAGACCATGGGCGTGTTTGCGAACGGGTATCCGAACCGCACCCTGGCGCAGTTCAAAGAGCTTCACGCGGACGAGGTGCGCGGCATCGCCAGTCTGACGGAGGATGAGTACAAGTACGCCACCCAACTGGCGGTCTGGGCCTCCTGCGGCCAGCTTGCCGTCTCCGGCACCTCCTTCACCGCTGGCCGCGCCTCCCTGGTGGAGCCGACCGCGGACGCCCAGAAGATCCGGGTGTATGACAGCGTCAAGATCATGCTGAAATATTCTGCCCACTGGACGAAGAACCTCCACACCGGCCTGTCCATCCGGGCCGAGGAGGATCGGGATGTCCGCGGCGTGGAAGTCCTCAACGAGTACGGCCTGGAGGGCGCCGCCGCCGACAACGAGGACGGCATCAAAAAGGAGACCATCGGCGGGAAGGAATACTACACCCGCACCATGTATGTGGCCTCCGCCACCTCCACCTGGATCGATGGCCGGACCACCAAGGTCTATTCCACCGACGCGCCCCAGGGGACTATCTTCACCGCCGAGAACGGCTCCCCCCTGGAGACGGTGCAGGAGAACGGCGCCACCTGCTACAAGGTGGACACCAGCAAGTCCCGCAACACCAACCTCAACTCCAACGGCGAGGAGTATTACGGGGCCTTCAAGGTCTGCGTCCCCGTGGACAACGCCGCCGCCGAGGGCAGCTTCACCATCAAGGCCACGGGCGGCGTGGCGCAGTATAACCTGTTCCTGGCCTATAACCCCTCCGCCACCGAACAGTCCTATATCATTTCCGACCCCGGCTATGTCACCCTGGAGGCCCAGGCCCCCTTTAAGTGGAGCGGTACGGAGGAACCTGACACCGCCAGTCTCCAGGTCGTCAAGGCCGGCGCTGGCGGCGCGCCCCTGGAGGGGGCCTCCTTCACCCTCACCGGCAGCGGCGGCACCACCGTCTCCGGCACCAGCGACCGCAACGGTCAGATCATCTGGACGGACCTTCCCGCGGACGAGACCTACACCCTGACCGAGACAGCCGCCCCGGAGGGCTACCAGATCATCGCCCCCATGAACATCACCCTCACCCCTGGCCGCACCGAGTATGTGACCGTGCCCAACGAAACGGAAAAGGGCTTCACGGTCAAAAAGGTGGACGCCCAGAATAAGGCCAGTTTGCAGGGCGCGGTGTTCCGCTTCGAGCAGATCGATGGGGACTACACCACCACCGGCATCACCGGCTTTGACGGCACGATCTCCTTCCAGGGGGACGAGCTGCCCTACGGCAGCTACCGGGTGACGGAGGAGTCCAGCGCCCCCGGCTACCTGAAGGACACCCGTGTAGAGACGGTGGAATGGACCGGCGAACGGGACGTCCTGATCGTTTTTGAGAACGTCAGGGACATCAGCCTCACCATCCTGAAGGTGAACGAGCTGGGGACATCCCTGGAGGGCGCTATTTTCGATGTGTACGCGGACGGCAAATACATCACCTCCGTGGAGACCAACAGCTCCGGCGAGGCCAGGGTGACCGGCATCAAAAAAGAGGCGTACATCGAGGTGGTGGAAAAGACCGCCCCGGCAGGGCACGTCCTGGACCGCACCGCCCACGGCATCCACATCGACCCCTACGACCCCGCCATCGAGGACGACCCGGTGCTCACCGTGGTCAACCAGTCCAAGCCCTCCCTCCGGATCATCAAATATGACCGGACCAGCGGCAAAAATCTGGCTGGGGTGACCTTTGAGATTTACAAGGATGCCGAGCTGTTTGACACCAAGACCACGCCGGAAAGCGGGATCATTGAGTTGTTCGACCTCGATCCCGGCACTTATCTGGTGAAAGAGGTGTCCAGCGACGACGCCCACATCGTCACCACCACCCCCCAGCAGATCGAGCTGAAAGCGGGCCAGACGGCCACCCAGGAACTGGTGTTTTTCAACGATTTGAAGCCCGGAATGCACCTCATCAAGGTGGACAGCGCCGACCTCAGTAAGCCCATCGCCAACGCAAAGTTCAAATTCACGGCGGTGGATGGGAGCTGGGGGCCGGAGGAGCTGACCACCGGGGTGGACGGCACCATCGACTTGTCCAAGCTGCCCACCGGGGCCATGGTGGTGGAGGAACTGGAGTGCCCCGGCTATGTGATCGACGACTTCCAGCGCATCATTGAGCTGAAGCCCAACGAGAACGTCCAATTCGTGTTCACCAACTCCAAGAAGCCCGACCTCCTCCTGACGAAAACCAGTTCGGACGGCACACCCCTGGAGGGCGTCTCCTTCCGGCTGGCCAGGATCGAGGACGGGAGTCACTACCTGGACCGCGTCACCGACAGCAAGGGCGAAATTTTGTGGGAAGGGTTGGAACCGGGCGTCTATTCCCTGGTGGAAACCGCCACAAAAAATGATCACATCATCGACCTGAAAGAGCATCATGTGGAGCTGTTTCCGGGGAAGGTCAGCACTATCGTGCTGGAAAACCATAAGCGACCCAACCTCTACGTCTATAAAAATGACGCGGACAGCGGGGAGCCAATCGAGCACACCATTTTCACCGTCCGCGCGGCGGATGGGCACAGCGTGGACGAGATCGAGACGGACAGCACGGGCCGCGCCGAGCTGAAGAACCTCCTGCCTGGGGTATATGAAATTTCCGAAAAATCGGTGCCCTCCCCCTGGCTGAAGGATGCCCCCAGCCAGCTCGTCACCCTCTACCCGGACCGGGACCACACCGCCTACTTCAAGAACCATAAGCGGCCTATCATTGAGATCATCAAAGAGAACGCCGTCACCTTCGACCGGCTGGCCAACGTGCCCTTCCGGGTCTGGTACGCCAGCAACAGCACCGCCACCGGCGAAATGAACGACCTGGGCGTATTCTACACGGACGAGAACGGGCGCATTGAGCTGGACGGCACCAAGATGGGCACCCTGGGCCTCCGGGACGGCTGGTTCCGGGTCCAAGAGTTGGAGCCGCTGAAGGGCTTCGCCAAGGCCGACCCGGACACCCAGGAGACGTTTATCCCCGCTGGCCAGGGCCACACCTTCCGCTTCCGCAACCAGCCCCTGTCCGCAATTTGCGTGTGGAAGTATGACAGCCAGCACCCCAATGTGGCCATCGAGGGGGCGGCGTTCCAGATCCGCTACCTGTCCGGCAATACTTCCGGCACGGGCGGCACCGTCATCGGTACCTATCAGACCTCGAAAAATGGTTCTTTTACGGCAACCGGCTTAAAAAAGGGAACTTATATCATTGAGGAGTTGTCCAGTGACGGGGACCACGTCATCGACACCCCGCCCCAGACCGTGTACCTCTCCGGCGAGGAGCAGGAGGTCATTCACGTCCGTTTCGGCAACAGCGCCAAGGGCAGTTTGCTGGTGAAGAAGGTGTCGGACAGCGACGGCGCGCCGCTGAGTGACGTGGAGTTTATGGTCACCACCAGCGATGGGACCGTGGTGGGCGACGCCAACGGCAAGTTCGTGACGGACCAGGCGGGCACTTTCCTGGTGGAGAACATTGAGCCGGGAACGTCCCTGGTGGTGAAGGAGGTCAGGGCAAAGCCCGGATACCTGAAGGACGATGTGCCCCAGGTGGCGAAAATCAAGGCTGGACAGTGTGTAACATTGGAATTCAGGAACAAAAAGCTGGGAAATCTCGTCCTCCACAAGCTGTCCAGCGCCGACAAGAGTCCCATTGAGGGGGCACAGTTCCGCATCACCTACGCGGACGGCAAGGTGGTGGACGCCGAGGGCGGTCAGTTGTCCAGCAATGGTCTGTATACGACCAATAAGGAGGGGCAGATCGTCCTTTCCGGCATCACCGGCACCCTCATCTGCACGGAGGTGTCCAGCGCCCCCGGCTACGCCATCGACCCCAACACCCGCAGCCAGACCGTGGTGGTAAACCCCGGCGACGATACCCAGCAGCTCTATTTTTACAACGACCCCCTGTGTTTGCTGACGCTCTCGAAGGTGGATTCGGTCACGGGGAAGCCCATACCCAACACCCAGTTCACTTTGAAGTATGCCAGCGGCGAGATGATCGGCAAATACACCACCGGGAAGGATGGGACGGTCACCGTCAGCGGCCTCCTGCC
Organism: uncultured Bacillota bacterium; assembly: GCA_947573385.1. Classification (GTDB taxonomy): domain Bacteria; phylum Bacillota; class Clostridia; order Oscillospirales; family Oscillospiraceae; genus Lawsonibacter. The sequence goes on from CANPFP010000080.1 coordinate 6,863, forward strand.
CGGTTCCACTGTGATCGCCACCGAGACCAAGGTGCCGGACACCCACGTCCTAAACTCCACCCCCCAGACCATCGTGCTGAAAAGCGGGGCCAATACCGTCACCAGCGGGGCCGTTGTCACCCCCGGTACAAATCCGGGCACGGGCACAGGCGGCGGCAACAACCTGGATTTTGAGAACGATCCCAGGATGACTTTGACGATCCGCAAATACATCAAGGGCACTGACCGGGAGCCTTTGGCCGGGGTCTGCTTCAAGGTCACTACCGGCGATGGCGCGGCGGTGGGCTCCGGCGATGGGACCTTCTACACCAATTCGGCGGGTGAGATCGTGATCGAGGGCTTGGAGCCGGGAACCACCGTCACCGCCCGTGAGATTGCCACGGTGGAGGGCTTCGTGCTGGACGGTGAACCCAAAACCGTCAAGATCAAGGCGGGCGCCCAGGCCCCGGAATTGATTTTCTGGAACGAGCGTGTGGGGACTTTGGTCATCCAGAAAAAGAGCACCACCGGGGAGCTTCTGAGCGGGGCCGAGTTCCTGTTGACCTACGCAGACGGCAGGTTTGTGGACGCGGCCAATGGCCACCTGTCCAGCAACGGCCTGTACACCACCGACAAAAACGGCGAGATTCGGGTCAATGTGGTGGGAACCGTGGTGGCGAAGGAGGTAAAAAGCCCCGCCGGGTACTCCATCGACCCGGCCACCCAGACCCAGACGGTGACGGTGCGGCCTGACGACCAGCAGACCCTGGTCTTCCTCAACGCCCCCGCGGGCAATTTTGAGCTGATCAAGGTGGTGGCGGGGAACAAGGAGAAGCGCATCCCCAACGTGACCTTCGAGATCCGCAGCGCTGATGACGACGCCCTCATCGACACCATCACCACGGACAGCAATGGCCGCGCCACCCTCCAGCTGGAGGCGGGCAATTATTACGCCGTTGAAACCGAGTGCCCCAAGGAGTACAAGCTGGATTCCAGCCGCCACACGTTTACCGTGCAGGACGGGAAAAATACCACTTTAATGGTGGAAAACAAGGCGTTTTCAGGTATTTTGATTCACAAAACCAGCAGCGCCACTGGCGAGGGGCTCTACGGAGTGACCTTCCTGCTCTATGACAGCTCTAACCGGCCCATCGGGCAGTACACCTCGGACAACCAGGGCTATGTGTATATCGAGGGCCTGACAGACGGCGGACGCTATTACCTGCGGGAGCTGGAAAATCCGGGGTATGTGCCGGACACCCAGATGAAAACCGTCTACGTCAAGGCGGGCGAGGTGACCTTGGTGGACTGGAAGAACACCCCCATTACCGCCCAGATCCAGATTGTCAAGAAGTCCGCCGACTACAACTCCACCAACGGCCTGCCTGCCGGTACGCTGCTGGAGGGGGCTGTGTTCGAGATCTACGACAAGGCCGGGAATCTGGTGGACACCATCAAGAGCGACCAGCGCGGTCTGGCCTCCTCCAAGCCCCTGCCCCTGGGCCGCTACACCATCCGGGAGACCAAGGCCCCGGCCAACTACGGCGTGAGCGGCCAGGAGCTGACCGCCTACCTGGAGCATGAGGGCCAGATCCTGCGCTTCGAGGTGACCAACAAGAGCCTGACCACCGGGGTGTCCATCACCAAGACCGGACCCAAGGAGGCCATGGCGGGCCAGCCGGTGAACTATGTGCTGTCCGGCATCGCCAACAATTCCAACGTCATGCTCCAGTCCTTCTACTGGAGGGATACGCTCCCCGCCCAGGTGCGGCTGAACACCATCGTCACCGGCACCTACAACTTCCCCGGCGTGTACAAGATCACCTACCGGGTGAACGGCGGCGAGTACCGGACGCTGGCGGACAACCTGT
>CANPFP010000081.1 GCA_947573385.1 uncultured Bacillota bacterium
GGGCAGAGCTACAAAGCCACAGTCCACCAGCCCCTTGCGCAGCCAGCCGGCAATCTCGTTGTACTCTCCGTTGAGCAGATTGAAGGTGATGTGGGGATAGGTCTCATGAAAGGCCTTGATGATGGCGGGAAGCAAACCACAGGAGAAACTGGAGAAAGTGCCCACCCGGATGGAGCCGGAGGTGTGGCTGTGCAGTTCGGCCACCGTGCGGTTGAGGGACTCGTAGCCCGAGCAGATGACCTGGAGCTTGGGCAGCAGCATCAGCCCCTCGGAACTGATTTCGATGCCCGAGCGGTTCCGGGTGAGAAGGGTGACTCCCCAGCTCTTTTCCAGATCGGCGATCATGCGGCTGACGGCGGACTGGGTGTAGCCCAGTTGGGTGGCGGCTTTGGTGATACTGCCCGTTTCAATGGTTTTGAGATAGGCGATGTATTTCTGGATACTCATGGGAATCGACTCCTTTCCCTTTGTACAGTTCGCACAAGATTTCATTCCAAAGCGGAATGTTTCACAGAAAAAATCCTGTCTTGTATATTCTGCCTAATGATTATATAATAGAAAGCAGGAAAATTCAACACAATCTATATCGGTGCCTTTGAAAAAAGACAAAAAAGCCGGGAATGATTGCAGCACTAGGGGTTTTAGCCCCCAAAATTTTTCCGTAAGCCTGCAAAAAATGCGGGTGGAATATTCAAGGAGGTAATGTATCATGATCCGTTTTTCTGTTTGCGGCGCTGCCAGCTATGCCCTCGGTGAGCTTCTCCGCCTGATGGTGAACCACCCGGAGACCCAGGTGGCCCACCTGGCCGACAGCTTCGCCGCCGGGCGCAAGATTCAGGATGAGCACCCCGCTCTGGTGGGCTTCTACGACCAGGAGATTCTCCCCCTGGATGACGCCACCCTGGATATGATCGTGCGGGACAGCGACGTGGTCTTCACCGCCGTGGACGCGGGCACCGTGCCCGGAATCGCCGCCAAGGTGCTGGCCGGGGGCAAGAAGTTCATCGACTTCGGCGCTGACATCCGCTTCCGGGACGCCAAGACCTGGGAGAAGTGGTATCACCTGGAGCATCCCGACCACCAGATGACCAAAGATGCCGTCTACTGCATCCCCGAGGTGATGCGTGACCTGGCCAAGGGGGCCAGCCTGATCTCCAACCCCGGCTGCTACCCCACCGCCTCCACCCTGGGCCTGATGCCCATTCTGAAGGAGGGCATGGTGGTGGACAACACCATCATCGTGGACGCCAAGAGCGGCTTCACCGGCGCCGGCCGCCGGCCCGCCCCCAACAAGCTGCTGGCTGAGGCCAGCAACAGCTTCTGCGCCTACGCTCTGGGCGGCAGCCACCGCCACACCCCCGAGATTGAGCAGAACATCGCCTACATCACCGGCAAGGACCTGATGAAGCCCGAGACCTGGCAGTTCATCAACTTCCAGCCCCACCTCACCCCCCAGATTCGGGGCATCGAGGTCACCATCTACGCCACCCTGAACCAGGAGACCAGCGACGAGACCCTGTTTGAGCTCTACAGCCGCTACTATAAGGACGAGCCCTTTGTCCATGTCTTCCCCGCCAGCAAGCCCGTGCAGACCAAGTGGACTGTCGGCACCAACCTGTGCTGCATCACCCCCACCTTTGACAAGCGCACCAAACGTGCTGTGATCAGCTCCGTCATCGACAACATCGGCAAGGGCGCAGCCGGCCAGGCCATCCAAAACATGAATATTATTTTTGACCTGCCCGAGACCACCGGCCTGATGATCCCCCCGATGTACCCCTGATTTCTCTGCAAGACGGCCTGCAGGCCGGATGTACCGAAACGTGATTTGGAAAGGAGCAATGTTACATGGCGTATAAAGTTATCGAGGGTGGCAGCATCACCAGCCCCAAGGGGTATCTGGCCGGCGCCTGCTATGTGGGCGTAAAGAGCCGCAAGAGTGAAAAGCCCGATGTGACCATCCTCTACTCCCAGGAGCCTGCCACCTGCGCAGCTCTGTTCACCACCAACAAGTTCTGTGCCGCCCCCGTTCTGTTGGGCCGGGAGGTGCTGAAGAAGGGCAAGGCCCGGGCCGTGGTTATCAACAGCGGCAATGCCAACGCCGCCACCGGCGAGCAGGGCCTGGCCAACGCCAAGAAGGTGGAGCTTCTGGCGGAGGAGCTGCTGGGCCTGGGAGAGGACGAGGTCTTCGTCAGCTCCACCGGCGTCATCGGCCAGCAGCTGCCCGTGGAGAAGGTGCTGGAGGGCGTGCGCCGCATTGTGCCCAATATGACCGTGGAGCAGGGCACCGACGCCGCCTGGGCCATCATGACCACCGACCTGGTGAAGAAGGAGGTGGCCTACGAGCTGGAGCTGTCCGGCGGCACCATCCGCATCGGGGCCATGGCCAAGGGCTCGGGCATGATCCACCCCAACATGGCCACCACCCTCAGCTACGTCACCACCGACGCCAAGGTGGAGGCCGCGGTTCTCCAGCCCCTGCTGAAGGCGGCCGCCGACAAGAGCTTCCACATGCTCACCGTAGACGGCGACACCTCCACCAACGATTCCCTGTTCCTCTTTGCCAACGGGGCTTCTGGTGTGGCCATCGAGACCGAGGAGGACAAGGCCGCCTTCGCCGCCCTGCTGGACGATATCTGCATCGACATGGCCCGGCGCATCGCCTCCGACGGCGAGGGTGCCACCCACCTGATGATCGTGGAGGCCAAGGGCCTGCCCACCGAGCAGGACGCCCGGCTGGTGGCCCGATCCATTGCCGGTTCCACCCTGTTCAAGGCCGCCGTCTTCGGCCGGGACGCCAACTGGGGCCGCATCATGGCCGCCGCCGGTTACTCCGGGGCGGACGTGGACCCCACCAAGGCCGACTGCATCCTGAAAAGCGCCGCCGGCGAGGTGGCGGTGATGGAGGCCGGCTTCGGCACCGATTTCAGCGAGGAGCTGGCCAAGGCCGTCCTCACCGAGCACGATATCACCGTGATCGTGGACTTCCACAGCGGCGACGGTCAGGCCACCGCCTTCGGCTGCGACCTGACCTACGACTACGTGAAGATCAACGGCGACTACCGCTCTTAATGAGGAGGGGACCGTATGAACGAGATCGCCAATAAGGTGGAGACCGTGCTGGAGACTCTGCCCTACCTGAGCAAATACGCCGGGAAGATTGTGGTCATCAAGTACGGCGGCAACGCCATGATCAATGAGGAGCTGAAGGCTAACGTCATCAAGGACGTGGTCCTCCTGAAGGCCATGGGTCTCAAGCCCGTGCTGTGCCACGGCGGAGGCCCCGGCATCAACAAGATGCTGGAGCAGCTGGACATCCCCGTAAAATTCATCAACGGCCTGCGGTACACCTCCGCCGAGATCATCCGGGTGGTGGAGATGGTGCTTATCGGCCAGGTGAACAGCGAGCTGGTGGGCCGGATCAGCGCCCAGGGCGGCAGAGCCGTGGGGCTGTCCGGCATCAGCGGCAACCTGTTCCAGTGCGTCCAGCGCAGCGAGGAGCTGGGCTATGTGGGCGACGTGGTGAAGGTCAACGCCGAGCCGGTGCTGGCCATGCTGGACGCCGGGTTCATCCCGGTGGTGGCCCCCGTGGGCACCGACGGCCAGGGGAACAGCTTCAACATCAACGGCGACACCGCCGCCAGCAAGCTGGCCGGGGCGCTGAAGGCCGAGAAGCTGATGATCCTCACCGACATTGAGGGCCTGTGCAACGACATCAAGGTCCGGGACGTCATCTCCTACCTGAACGTGGCCGACGTCCAGGGGCTGAAGGACCAGGGCACCATCGCCGGCGGCATGATCCCCAAGGTGGACTGCTGTGTGCAGGCCATTGAGGAGGGGGTCACCAGCGTACATATCATCGACGGCCGCCAGCCCCACAGCATGCTGTACGAGGCCTTCTCCACCGAGGGCACCGGCACCACCGTGGGCACCGCCCAGCCCAGTGTGGGCATCAAGTGGAACAAATAGGGGCGGATACAATCCGCCCGCACGAAAACGAGCCAACGCGCGCAAGCGCACTATAAAATATTAGGAGGTCATCTCTATGCTTCAGAATTTCAAGAGCAACGCCGAAGCCATCGCCGCCGCTGACAAGTACCTGTACGGCAACCACGCCCGTATGCCCATCGTCATGGACCGGGGCGAGGGCTGCTATGTGTGGGACCTGGACGGCCGGAAGTTCCTGGACTTCGTGGGCGGCATCGCCGTCAACGGTCTGGGCCACTGCCACCCCGCCATCGTGAAGGCCATGGAGGAGCGGGCTCACACCATGCTCCACTGCTCCAACTACTACTACAATGCCCCCGCCATCCAGGTCTGCCAGATGATCGTGGAAAACAGCTGCTTTGAGAAGGTGCTGTTTGCCAACTCCGGCGCCGAGGCCAACGAGGGCCAGATCAAGCTGGCCCGGAAGTACGCCGTGGACCACGGCCACCCCGAGCGGTATGTGGTTATCAGCATGCTGAAAAGCTTCCACGGCCGCACCCTGGCTACCGCCACCGCCACCGGCCAGGAGATCGTCCACAACCCCAAGTGGTACTCCCCCCTGCCTGAGGGCTTCCGCTACGCCGAGTTCAACAACCTGGAGTCCGTGAAGGAGCAGCTGGACGACAAGGTCTGCGCCATCCTCACCGAGCCCGTCCAGGGCGAGGGCGGCGTCCGTCCCGCCACCCAGGAGTTCCTGCAAGGCCTGCGTGACATCTGCGACGAGCGGGGCATCCTCCTCATGTTCGACGAGGTGCAGGTGGGTTCCGGCCGCACCGGCAAGCTGTTCGCCCACCAGAACTACGGCGTGGAGCCCGACACCTGCTCCATGGCCAAGGCGCTGGGCTCCGGCGTGCCCATCGGCGCGGTGTGCGCCCGGGGCGATGCCGCCAAGACCCTGATCCCCGGCACCCACGGCTCCACCTTCGCCGGTGGTCCTCTGGCCTGCGGCCTGGCCGCCGCCACCCTGGACACCATGCTCAACGAGGGCGTGATGGACCAGGCCACCAAAACCGGCGAGCACTTCCGTGCCGAGCTGCGGAAGATGGCCGAGAAGCATCCCGGGGCCGTGAAGGAGGTCCGCGGCCTGGGCATGATCAACGGCGTGGAGCTCACTGACAACGAGATCGGCCCCAAGGTGGTAGACAAGTGCTTCGAGCAGGATGTGCTCATCAACTGCACCGCCGGCAACGTGCTGCGCTTCATCCCGCCTCTGATCGCCTCCGAGTCCGAGTGCGACATCGTGGTCGCCGCTGTGGATAAGGCCCTCACCGAGCTGGGCAAGTAATCCATTTCCCACCCCTGCGGGCGGACACGGAGAGGGTCCGCCCGCCAGGGGCGGCAGGATACGTCTTGCAGGAAAAGCTGCAAATTTTACACCGCAATGCGCAGGTGGTTGTAACAACACATAACAAAATAACAAAATCCTCTTTTCCTTTTAGAGAAAACCGCTGATATTATGGGCAAAATCCTGTCTCCCCTCCGAAAAATCTGAAACAAATCAGAAAAGGGCTTGCGTTTTTATCAATGCTGTAGTATAATAAATTAACGGCCCGTGAACGGGCCGTCCGCCGCGGCCGGACGCGGGAGAAATAGGGGAGGACATCTGGGAGGTGAGGTGTTGCGATTGTCACGGCCCAAGCTGCCCACGGATTAACAGAAAACGTATCGTTATCCAAAAAAATGCATTTGTTTGTTCCCGGGGCCCGCCGGGTCTCCGGACAAGGGAGTGTGTGCATTAAGAAAGGTTGGTAAAATCAGTGAGTGAAAACAAGAAAAGCACTGGACGAATGCCCAGCATATTGGAAGCTCTGATTTCTCTGGGATTCTTAGTCGTCGTACTTGCGGTTGGTATTCTGGTCTTTGGGGTCGACCCCCATGTCCCCATGTTTATCGGCGTCATCGGCGCGGCCCTGATGGCCCTGTGGCTGGGCTACAAATGGGAAGAGATCGAAAAGTCCATGATGGACGGCATCTATAAGGCTCTCCAGTCCGTCTGTATCCTGATTATCGTCGGTATCCTCATCGGCGTGTGGATCAACGCCGGCGTGGTGCCCGCCATGGTTTACTACGGCCTCAAGATCCTGCATCCCGCCATCTTCTTTATCGCAACCGTGCTGATCTGCTCCATCACCTCCCTGGCCACCGGTACCTCCTGGGGCACCATGGGCACCATGGGCGTGGCGTTTATGGGCATCGGCTACGGTCTGGGCATGAGTCAGGCCATGACCGCCGGCGCCATCCTGTCCGGCGCCTACTTCGGCGATAAGATGTCCCCCCTGTCCGACACCACCAACCTGGCCCCCGCTATGGCCGGCACCGACGTGATGAGCCACGTGAAGGCCATGTTGTTGCCCACTGTCGTCACCTACGGCATCACCCTGGTGACTTTCGGTGTTCTGGGCGCCATGCAGTACCACGGCGGCGACGCCGATATGAGCCGGGTCATTGAGTTCTCCAACGCTCTGAACGCGGCCAACGGCGGTGTGTTCAACATCAATCCCATCCTGCTCCTGCCCCCCGTCATCGTCATTGTTGCGGTGGCCATGAAGGTGCCCGCCATCCCCGGCATCACTCTGGGTATTTTGTCCGGCGCGGTCCTGGGTCTGATTTTCCAGGGCGACATGTGCACCTTGGGCACCCTGTTTGACTTCGGCAAGAGCGGCTTCACCTTCGGCGACGAGACTCTGGCCATGCTGGAGTCCACCCTCACCCCCGACACCTTCTACACTATGACCCGCCTGCTCCACGACACCGGCGGTATCATGGGCATGATGTCCTCCGTCTCCATGACCATCATCGCTATGATGTTCGGCGGCATTATGGAGTACACCCACCAGCTGGAGGTCATTGTCAATCAGCTCAAGAAGCTGGTCAAGGGCCCTGCCGGTCTGGTCACCCTCACCGAAGTCACCTGCGTGGTCTCCAACGCTGTTATGCCTGAGCAGTACATCTCCATCGTGGTGCCCGGCTCCATGTACGCCGACGAGTACCGCAAGATGGGCCTGCATCCCACCGTGCTGTCCTCCGCCCTTGAGGGCGCCGGCACTGTGACCTCCGCCCTGATCCCTTGGAACACCTGCGGCGTGTTCATTTCCGACACCCTGAAGATGGGCGTGGGGCAGTATGGCCCCTGGGCCTTCTTCAACTGGCTGATGCCCATCATCAACCTGGTCTGCGCCTATGTGGGCGTCACCCTGAAGGACCTGGACAACAAGCCCTTCCGGAAGAAGGCCGCCAAGGTCTGAGCCGCTGTGTCCCGGATTTTGCACTGAATACAGGAGCCCGCCTGGAAAGGCGGGCCCTTGTTGTCCTCTGGAAAGGAGAAAGGAAAATGGTACCGAGCTATCAACAGATGGGGGACTGGCTGGAGGAGATCGCCCGGCAGTTCCCGGACGCCTTCTTTGAAGACCTGGACGGCGGCATCCAGCTGGAGGAGACGGCCCTGCCCGACCCGGACTTTCCCCCGGGAGAGATGTATATTATGGGGGAGTATGTCCATGACTCCCTGGGGCGCTATATCCTGCTGTACTACGGCTCCTTCGCCGCCCTGCTGGAGGAGGAGAACGAGGAGGTGTGGAAGGACGAGATTTTCGCCACCGTGGCCCACGAGTTCACCCACCACCTGGAGGAGGACGCCGGTCTCCACAACCTGGACGACAAGGACCTGGAATTTTTACAGGAGGCACTGGCGGAATATGAGGATGAATAGGGTGGTTGGACGCTTTGCCCCCAGTCCCAGCGGGCGGATGCACATGGGTAATCTGTGGTCCTGCCTGCTGGCCTGGCTGTCCGCCCGGAGCGCCGGCGGCGGGATGGTTCTCCGGCTGGAGGACCTGGACCCCGACCGGTGCCGGCAGACCTACTGCGACCAGGTGATGCGGGACCTGGAATGGCTGGGCCTGGACTGGGACGGCGTGCCGGTATACCAGAGCAAGCGGACAGAGCTATACAGGCAGGCATTTCAAAAATTGGAACAACAGGGTGTGATTTACCCCTGCTTCTGCACCCGGGCGGAGCGGCTGGCCGCCTCCGCCCCCCACCGGTCCGACGGGGTAGCCGTCTACGACGGCCGCTGCGCCAATCTGACGGCGCAGGAGCGGAGGGAGCTGTCCCGCACCCGCCGTCCCGCCTGGCGGGTGCGGGTTCCCGAACAGGAAATTATCTTTATAGACCTTCTCCAGGGCGGCTTTGGGGAGAACCTGGCCCGGGACTGCGGAGACTTCATCCTCCGCAGGTCCGATGGAGTGTATGCCTATCAGCTGGCTGTGGTGGTGGACGACGCTGACATGGGGGTCACTCAGGTAGTGCGGGGGAGTGATCTGCTGTCTTCTGCGCCCAGGCAGATTTGGCTCCAGGACCTGTTGGGCCTGACCCACCCGGAGTACGGCCATCTGCCCCTTCTGCTGGCCCCCGATGGCCGCCGCCTGGCCAAGCGGGACCGGGACCTGGAGCTGGGACGGCTCCAGGAGAAATTCACCGCTTCGGAGCTGGTGGGGCATCTGGCCTTTGCTGCGGGGCTCACCGACCGCCCCGACCCCATTACACCACGGGAGCTGCTCCCCCTCTTTTCCTGGGAAAAGCTGCCTAAGGAGGACTTTACAATATAGAGCAAGCCGCCCAAAAGGGCGTTGCCATAAGAAAACATGGAAAACCCCAGTAAAATCAATGTTTTTT
>CANPFP010000082.1 GCA_947573385.1 uncultured Bacillota bacterium
GCGAGGTCCAGGGCCAGCGTGGTCATCTGCTTGGACAGCTCAGCGCCCTCCTGCCGGGTCATGCCGAAGCCGACCAACAAATTCTGCTGGTCGGCCAGATAGGTTTTGATGTCGTTCTTGTTCCGGCCGATGGCGTCGGAGTAGGACTGAGCCCACGCCTCCACCTCGTCGGTCATACCCTGGAAGACGACATCGAACTTATTCTGCATCTCCTCCACCTCAGATGCCACGGACACGCAATCTTTGACGAAGGATGCTGCACCAGCTACGGAGAAGGCCACGCCGATGGCGCCCAGGGCCTTGGTAGCCATGTCTTTCAGGTTCTTGACGCTGTTCTCAGCTTCGTTCTGGGACTGTTCATCAACGTCGAAGCCCAGCAGGATCATTATGTCACGGATAGTCACAGCGCATGGCTCACCTCCTCCTGTCTCGTTCTGCCTGAGCGTCGTCCGCCCTGCAACGCTCCACATCCAGCTCCATGCAGTACAGAGCATAGAGCTTCAGGGCCTCGTCCAGGGTGTAGACGTTCTTCAGCTCCCACATCGTTGCCAGTCTTGCTTTGATGAGGGAGTACATTCGGAGCTCTAACTCTCCGAACCGGGAGGCGTCGAAGTCTCCGTACTGGCTGAACTCGCCGCCATCAGGTCCTTGAACTTGGCGATGGCAGAGCCAAACTGGGCGGCGAGCTTCTTGAAAAAACCGTTGTAATTGACCTTGATGACCTCCACCGCCAGGATGAACATATCCTGGACCTCGCCACAGAACAGCTCGTTAGCCTTGTCCATGGTCAGCTTCGGGGTAGCCCCGGTCTCCGGGTCGTCATAGGCGATGTTGCCGTAGTCAACCAAGAGCTGCCGGAGCAGGGTCTCCACCACGGTGCCGGAGAGACCAGAAACGGCCCCGGCCAAAGCCGGAGCCGCCTCTTCCAGATTGAGGTCGAAAATGCTCTCCTCGTCGCCAGTGCCACCGACCAGGGACAGGAGACCGCCAGCGACGGGGGTGATGGTCTTGGTGAGCTGGCCGAAGATGTTGGCGGATTTGAAGGCGGGGAACGGACGGATGTAGAACGTGGTGTCGCCGACCAGTACCGGAGTAGCGTCCTGCTGCTTCATTGTCTATCCCTCCCCTTATTCGTCGAGATCATCGGAGCCGCTGTCGAACTCCCACTCGTTGTTGTTGGTGTCCTTGCCACGGGTGCGGGTGGCGTCCTTGGTGATCCAGGCTTCCTCAGAGCTATACAGCAGACCGCCCTTCAGGTCCTTGATAAGGAGAGGAGCCTTGCCCTCCCCGGTCTCCAGGTCCCGCTTGTAGGCAGCCTGAAAAACGCTGTTGCTGTCGGAAGTCTGAAGCAGGACGCACTTGACCTTGTGGGTGCGGTCGGTGGGAAGGGCTCGGGCCACTTCCCCGTCGCACCCCACCTTCTTGGTAATGCCGTCGCCGTTCGCCTCGATGGTGATATGAGAGTCATCCGCAAAGCCGGTGACGATGTGGCTGCCAAAGGACATGGTGACGAGGCGAGGGTCATAAGTCTTAGTCATAGCTGGTTCTTACCTCCTTACAGGTTGTAGGTCAGGGTGCCCTTGATTTCTGTGAAGTGGATGGCACCGGCCAGCCGGGCCGTGAAGTTGCAGTCCGTCAGCTTGCGGGACGCCTTCTGCGAGGCGGTCAGGTTGGCGGACAGGGGGACGTGGGTGGTGAAGCCGGGGATGAGGTTCCCGTCCTCGTCGTACTCGTCGGGGGCGATGCCCTCGTAGTAGACGCCGGACTTCAGGGAGGCAATCATCTGGTTCTGGATGAGCCCGATGCCCTTGTCCGTGTAGGGGATTTTCGGGTTCGTGATAAACAGGTTCGCCACCCGGACCTGCATATCGTTCTCCAGCCAGTCCCGGAAGCGGATGGTGTCAATCCACTCGCCGGCCAGGGTCTTGCCCTGGTAGCTGATGTTCTTGGAGGCGGTCGGGATGAAGTAGCTGATATTGCCGGCCTCCAGAGCGGCAATCTGCGTACTGGTGAGCGAGGACGGGGCGACCCCGTTGATGGTCTTGTGGGCCCAGGTCTCCTTGCCGGCGTGGTAATTCAGGCATTTGGCGGTCCAGCCGACGGCAATGCACTGGTTGGCCGGGGAGACATCGGCGTCAGCCTGATCGTCGCTCTCCTTGCAGTACATACCGAAGCTGCGCTGGTAAATGGTCTGGGAAGCGGTGGCCGGCTTATACGAGGCAAAGCCGCACATCTTCTTCTGGGCCTCTGTCCACTCGATGACGGTGTTGAGCTGCTCCTCCGAGAGCCCGACAGGGCAGATGACATACCAGCCGTTCATACCCAGGAGCCCATCCAGGGTGGAAGCGAGGTCGCCATCCTCCGCCAGGGTCCCGATGAACACCTTGGACGGGGACGGGCTCTGGGAGAAGGCGATACGGGCGGCCACGCCCACGATGTCGGCGTCCTTGCCAACGGCGACGTAGCCGGTGCCCGTGACCTCCTCCAGGCTGTTGTAGACCCCCACGGCGGGGGCCTTATGGTCCGCCTTGGCCGGGGCGGGGCCGAAGATGAGAAGATTGTCGAAGCTGTTGCTGTCGATGATGGGCGATGCGATGTCGATAGAAACAGTGACAATCCGGTCGAGATTGTTTCCCATTTTCTACTTTTCCTCCTTGTTGGTGATTTCGGCCGACGTGAAGTAGCCGAGGGTTTCCTTCGCCAGCTCTTCGTTTGCCCCGCCGCTGGCAGAAGGAACGAAGACCGGTTCGATGTAGACATCCTCCGCCTCGTCCGGGTCTGTATCGGGGATGACGGGGGTATCTGGTGTGCTGGGTGTACCAGGGGTGCCGGGGGTTCCGGGGCCACCAGGGGTCTCGCCGGGGGCGGAGCTGTGCTTGATGCTGGACGGGTCCAGCATGGCGGTGTAACCGACGGCCTTCTGGGTGAAATTCATCGCCAGCTCCATGGTTGCCCGGAACTGGTAGCTGGCATCGTTGATGAGCTCCGACATGTCATGGGCCTCCCCGGTCAGGACGATTGAAATGTCGTGCTGGTGGCACCAATTCACGGCATAGTCCGAGGCGACGAAGTTGGCGAACTCCAGCAGATCACTCAGGGCGGTGTTCTCCGACGGTGTGATAAAGCCGGGGCGCTGCTCCACGGGGGCCCCCTTCGTGTAGAGGTCGATTTGGAGGGCCATCCTGGTGGGGTAGTAACTGACCGTGGTGCCGTCGATGACCTTCTGAGGGGGATTGAGTGGCCGCTTCACCGAAATCGTCGTGAGGGTCACGAGAGGGGGCTTGGATTTGACCGTGTTCGGTTGCTTGGAGTGTTTGACACTGGCCTCGGAATAGAAAACGCCCAGCAGGTCGTAGATGAGACTGCGGGCTTCCTTGACATTCATCACTCTTCCTCCTTCGTGTCCCCGCCGGGGGGTTCTACGTTGTCCGGCAGCTCCCCTTCCGGGATGATGACGAACTCGGACCTGCAATGGGCCAGCATCGTGTGGTCCCACGGGAGCGCAGACACGCATTTGTACCACGACCCACGGTAAAACAGCCAGTCTCCAGGGATGCCCTGGTACTGGTCCGCTGCGGTGAGCTGGAGGTCCCCGAACGCCTTGACCCGCTTGGTGCTGCGCTCCCCCTCCGGCAGGGCCAGGAGCTCTTTGGTGGAGAGGGGCTGGACGTTGAGGAACGTGACCACATCCTCATACGGCGCCGTGGTGTAGCCGCCGGGGACATCTTCCTGGGGGCCAAACCTGCGGACGGTGTACTTGCGGCGGAAAATCTTCAGGCCGCCCATGGTCATCCTCCTCCCTTCGGCTTGATGTGGTAATTCACCGACTGGCGGAGCCGGCCGGTATCAATCAGGGGCTTGTCTGAGCCCTTCTTCCTGATGGTGGACGGAGCGTTGGGAACGAAGGAGCCTTCCTTGATGGTCTTCTGGACGATGCCCTTCATGTGGATGCCGATTTTCTTCAGGGCTTCCTCGGCGGTGCCACCACGGGCTATGGCCCTGGCCTGTTGCGCACAATGCGCTCTGATTTTGTCCTCGTTCCCATCAACGCTCTGGCGAAGGAACGGCCGGGCCGGTATGGGGTGAGCCCCACTCGTGCCCAGCTCGTTCCATAGGGCGATGTCGCACATATCGACACCTTCGTCGTCGGTGGCCTCGCCAGCCTGATAGCCGACCCTGACCTCCAGACGCTTCATCTTCTCCAGTTCGGCCAGGAACCGGCGGCCTTCCGGGGTGAGCCGGTCGTGACCGCCGCTCATCGCCTTCCCTCCCCGGAGCACCGGATGGGCATGATGACCATGCGGCGCAGGGACAGGTATTGCATACCGTAGGCCGTGAGGGTCAGCTCGGAGTCCGAGAGTGTACTGGCTGCGGAGCTGTTGAACGAGATGGAGGTTTCACCCTCCGAGTAACTGCTTACCCGAAGGGTGTCCCCGATACCGAGCTGGAGCCCGCCTTCCCCGGCAGACTGATCCTCCCCGCAGCCGGCAATCTTCATCCGGTGGGCAGCCAGGAGCGCCACGGCCTGTTCGTACAGGTTCCCGAACTGCTTCCGACTGACCATGGGGGTTGTGAGGTCAATCCACTGGAGAACCGTGGGGTCCTCGACCGAAGCGAACTCTGCGGCCAAAATGCGGAAGATGTCGAGGATGGGCACTACGGCCTTAAACTTGGCCGGGGTCCTGGCTTTAGCCATAGCTGGCCCTCCTTACTCGGCGGTGGCGGCCCGGATTTTCTCGGCCAGGGTCTCCTTGGTGTCGCCCTCCAGGATGTCCAGGCCCAGCTTCAGACACTCCTCCGTGAGCTCCTGCTTGTTCATCCGGGACAGGGGCTTCTTGCCATCGCCGGCAGGGGGCTCGCTGCCGGACTCCTCGCCGACGGTCTTCTTGGCAGGGGCCTTGACGACGGCCAGGGCCTTACGGGAGATGAGAGCTGCCACCGCAGGAGCGGTGGACAGGCTATCATCAACGTGCTTGGTCTCTTCGGGCAGGATCATCACGCTGCCGACGTGGATGACCTTCTGACTGTTGTTCTTTAGCAGCATTTCAATTTCCTCCTTCTCAGATGCCCACGATAATCATGGCGGACATGGGGTAGTAGATGACAGCGCCGGCGACACGGGCCTCGCACATGATCTCGACCTCCAGGTTCTTGTACTGGGCGGGGTGCTGGAGGAAGGGCATGGGGATTTCGGCGGACATCTTATCGGCGTCATACTTGTAGAGGATGCCGACGCCCTGGCCGGGGGTGGTGGAGCCGGCGGCCTTGGCGTAGGGGTTGGTGTCCACGCTGGTGGAGTTGAGCTCGTGACAGGCGACGATCTTGATGCCGGGAAGGTTGTCCTGGAGGTACTTCAGGACGGAGCTCTCGGTGCTCTCGATGCGCCGCAGGGACAGGGCGATGTAGACATCGGAGGGGATGCCCAGCCGGTCAGCCTTCTCGACGCCCTGGGTGGAGAGCTCCATCTGGGTCAGCCAGGACTTGACATCCTCGACGATCTCATCGGGGTCCTTCTCCAGCCAAGAGGTCTTGTTGGTCTTGGCGCCGGGGGTCAGGGTGTAGACGGGGATGTCGTTGTCATCGGACAGGATGCCCACCAGCTTGTTGGCCTTGTCGCCGACCCAGATGAGGGTATTGGTCAGCCGGTCGATGTGGTAGCGGGCGGAGTCCGCACGACGGCTGTCCAGGGACTTGCCGGCCATGCGGGAGGCCCTCATCTCCTGGACGTTGTAGCCGTAGCTGTCGCCGATGCTCTTGACGTAGCCGGTCTTCATCTCGCCCTTCACGTCCACACGGGGCAGGTCAGTGGCGTAGTTGCTGATGATTTTCGCCATGCCGGTCCGCTCGTAGCCGTAGTAGGTGAAGCTCTCGGCCCCCTCCGGCACCTCATGGGTGACGGGGAACATCTGGAGAGCGGTGAACTCGGGATACCGCTTGTCGTAAGCCTTGGACTTGATGTAGTCCAGCTCACGGGCGAAGAAGACGCTGGCATCCTCCTCGCTGTCGAACCGCATGGCGGGGGAGCTCGCCAGGGTGGACGGGATGTTGGAGGCCCGCAGCGCCCGCTCATCGGCGTAGTCATAGGTCTTGGACGGCATATTGGCGTCGTATCTCATCTTGCTCATAGTGTCTTTTCCTCCTATCTCCGATTAGTTCCCGCTGGCGGCGGGAGCCGCGTTGAGCTGGTTATACAGCTCGATGGCGGCGATGCCGTTCTGGGCCGTGGTGATGAACCGGGCGTTGATGGCGATGCCGCCGGTAGTGCCGAAGCAGCCAGCGTCGTCCCCGCTGGTAATGAGGTGGACCTGATCGCCATAGGCGGGCTCAGCCTCAGCAGCCAGCCGAGCCCAGACCCGGCCGTGACGCATGACGCTCTGAGTGGAGCTGTTGCGGACGACGATGACACCATTCATGTCCATCTCGTTGGAGCCACCGTTCATGACAACGCCCATGAACTTGTCCATGGTGCTGTCAGCCGTGGGGATGGTCACATCGGTGCCGGGGGTGGTGCCCGCCACGACGCCCATGCCGAACTTGACCTTGCCGTCCGTAGCGTCGATGCGGAAGGAGTCAACGGCGTGGTCGGTCAGGTCATAGAGGCCGCCGGCCACACCTGCGGGGGTCCTGTTGTTGTACTCAGTCCAAATGCTCATTACTCGTTACCTCCATCCATGTCCTCGATCATCTGGTTGCGCCGGGCGGTGGCACCGGCGGGCTCGGGAGCCTTCCTCGGGGCAGAGTCCGTGTTGAACATCTGCCGGCGCTGGTACTCGGTGCCCTTGCGGGCCTCCACCTCGTCACGGGCGATGGCGAAGGCGGCGTCGATGTAGACCTCACTCTGGCCGTCCAGCCGCAGGGTGGGCTTCACGGCCTTGATGATGGCCCGCTTGAGCTGGGGGATGGTCATGGCATCGGTGCCGTCCAGGTTCAACCGGTCGCCCAGGCGGAGAAGGCTGATGCGCTCCTGGACGATGGCGTCCACGGAATCGGCGTTCATGGCCTTGCCCTTGTCGCCGCCGTCGGTCTTGGCGCAGTCCTCACCGTCCTTCTTCACGGCGGGGGCGGAGTCGAAGTCGCTCTTGGCCTTCATCTGCTCGATGACCTTCAGCAGAGCGTCGATGTCGGCGTCCTGCTGAGCGATGACCTTCTTGGCGCTCTCGGTGTCCTTGGGGGCGCCGTCGGCCTTGCGCCCGTCCCGGCGGTCCTTGACCATCTTCACGGGATCGCCGCCGTCGGTGTTGCTGCCGGGGGCATCGCCGCCATCCTTCTTGGGCTCGTTGCCGTCGGTGTTGCTGTCGCCGCCGTCGGTCTTCTTGTCGGGCGGGTCGCCGCCGTCCTTCTTGGGCTCAGCGGGGGCCGGGTCGCTGCCGTCGGCCCGCCGGGCCTTGAACTGCCGGACAGCCTCGTCCATCTCCTCGGGGGTCAGATCGTACTTGGGGTCCATATTGGTTCCTCCTTCTGAATTTTCGTCCCGGCTGTCGATGTTCAGCCGGGCTTGTTCTCCGGCTCTCGCCTTATCGACGAGGGCCAAATGGTTGATGCGGATGTTCGTCTGGATAGCGTCGTAGTGCTGGCCGTTCCAGGTTCCGGGGGTCTCGTCCAGGTCGAGCGAGTAGCCCAGGGAGAGCTCTCGGAGACCAGTCTGCTTGATGATGTCCGTGTCGTGGATGATGATTTCCACACGAACGTCATCGCAGTCCGCCATGCCCTCAGACAGGATCGTGCCGATGTGCTCCCGGTCCACGTTGTCTTTGTCCACGCTTCCCGCCCGATGGGTGAGGATGACCGGCTTTCCCCGGTAGCTGGCAAGGCTGTCCTTGTCGAAGACGTGCTCCGGCAAACGCAGCTCCCTTCGGGTGCTGCCGTCGGGGTTACGGTACTCGAAGATACCCACGGACGTGACGATGGGCTTATCAATCAGATAGCCTTCCTCGGTCCAGTAGGTATCGCTGAGCGGGATGCTGTCCAGACGCTCGACACGCTTGAGAACAGGGGGTTCCACTTTGCTCGTTCCTCCTTTCTGCCTGTCCTGTTCTGCCGGGTCACGACAAAAACTTCTTCATGCTGCCTTACCCCCCTTTCCCTGCAAACGGAAGGTCGATGGTATCTATGTCAAAAACAGGCAGGGCCACACACCGGCATTGATAGTCCTGGCCGGGGTGACAGCGCCTACCTGTCTTGGCATCTACGATTGGTGGGTCGCTCCATCGGAAGCGTTTCTTGTTCAGGTGCTTGTGGCTGTCCCGGACCCGGCCGTCGCCGGAGTCCGACCACTCGTACTCCTCCACGCCGGCGTCCTCCTGCTGCTTCTTGGTCAGCTCGCCGTTGAGCTTGCCGATCTGGTCCCTTGCGATGAGGCGGGCGTGGCGTTTGCTCTTGCCGTAGACATCCTGGATTTCCCGGATGATGGACTTCGTGCTTCTGCCGTTCCTGAAGCCGTCCAGGACGATGTTCTGCATATCCCCCAGGGTGCTCTTCGGGATGGTTCTGATGAGGTTGACGTTCTGATCCACCCACCGGGTCAGAGCCTCCCGGTAGAACTCCCCCAGGTAGTAGTC
>CANPFP010000083.1 GCA_947573385.1 uncultured Bacillota bacterium
CCCATAGCCCAGATAAAGGTGTAGCTGGCAGTACCCGCCCCGGCGTGGATGGACCAGGAGGGGGAGATCACAGCCTGCTCGTTTTTCATAACAATATGCCTTGTCTCCTGGGGCTGGCCCATCAGGTGGAATACCACCTGATCCTCCGGTACCTCAAAGTACATATAGACCTCCATCCGCCGCTCATGGGTGTGGGCAGGCATGGTGTTCCAGACGCTGCCCTCCTCCAGAACGGTCATGCCCATGGACAACTGGCAGGTCTTCAGCACATCTGGGTGGATAAACTGGTTGATGACCCGCCTGTTGGAGGTGGCGGAATCGCCGCAGGGCCGCTTGGCCGCGTCCTCCAGGCGGAGGAGCTTGGTCTCATAGCTGCGGTGAGCAGGGGCGGACACCATATAAAATTTAGCCGGCTCTGCGCTGTCCGCGCTGGCAAAGAGGACCTCCCTCGCCCCCATGGTGATATACAGGCAGTCCTTGCAGCCCAGTTTATAGACTGTACCGTCCACGGTGATGCTCCCGGCTCCGCCGATGTTAAAAATCCCAATCTCCCGGCGCTCCAGGAAGAATTGGGTGCCGAAGCTGGCCCATACGTCGATGCCCTTATCCACGGAGACCGTCTCATGGACGGGCATACAGCCCAGGGTGACCATCCGGTCCACATGGCTGTATACAGCCGTCACCTCGTCGGGCCGGTACAGCTCCTCAATAAGAAACTCGTCCCGGAGCTCCTGCGCCGTGTAGCGCTTTACATCTCTGGGACTACAGGAATATCGGATATCCATCATACATTTCTCTCGCTTTCATTTAAAATATTGGGGATAGGTCTCCCGAATGGCGGCCGCGTCAATTTTGTACCGGTTCAGGTGAACTTCCATCAGCTCACAGGCCCCCTTGGCGTCCCTCTGGCGGATAAATTCCACCAATTCCTGGTGGTCCTGGACCACCTTCAGATCCTTTACCGAGGACAGAGCCATTCCCCTCACCCGGTCGAAGTGGATGGCAATGTTTTGTATCAGCTGGAAGACCCGCCCCTTCTTGGCGATGTCAAAGAGCATCCCATGAAACTGGTTGTCCAATGTCATGAGCTCGTTGGTGTAGTAGCCGTCCAGATAAAAGCCCTGGAGCCGGATGTTGGAGTTGAGCCGCTCAATGTCAATGGGAGCGGCCATCTCACAGACCAGTTCCACCACGGCGCACTCCATCAGATTGCGCATGAACCGGGACTCCTCCACCAGGTCGTAGTCAATCAGAGGAACAGTGCTCTTGCGCTGGGGGTGGATCTCCACAATTTCCACCTTGGACAGCTCAATGAGGGCCTCCCGCACCGGGGTGCGGGACAGTCCCATCTCTGCGGCCAGGGCGTTTTCGCTGATTTGGCTGCCGGGAGCCAGGTCCAGGCTGACAATATTTTCTTTGATGGTGCGAAGAGCATAGTCCCGGCCGCTCTCCCGGGGCAGGCGTTCTGACAGTTTCATAGCTTCTCCCGTCTCTCAGGCTATGGCGGATTTTGTCCGCCCTCCCTGATTTGCATTGTCTCCTACTTTAACATAGCAGCGTTTTTTTGTCTATTAGTATACCAGAGAAAATCTGCCTTCATTTTTGTATAATTTAGCAATCTCACTATTTTCGACCGGTGTCTGGATATAATACACAAAAAAAAGCAGCAATTTTCTGTCATTCCACCGATTGTATTCTAGTATGCAAGTTGTATAATAGAGATTGGAATTTATCAATAAACCTGCGCAAATGCAATTTCTTGTAGGAGGGGTACAAGCTTATGAACGAAATTCTCAAGCGCGTTTCCGATATCGGCATCATCCCCGTTATTGCCTTCAACAGTGTGGAGGAAGCGGTTCCTCTGTGCAGAGCTTTGGTGGCTGGCGGACTGCCCGCCGCCGAGGTGACTTTCCGCACCGCCTGCGCCGAGGACTGCATCAAAACGATTAATAAAGAGGTCCCCGAGATGCTGCTGGGGGCGGGTACCGTCCTCACCATCGACCAGGCCGACCGGGCCATGGCCGCCGGCGCCAAGTTTATCGTGGCTCCGGGCTACGACCCCAAGGTTACCCAGCACGTTATCGACCAGGGCGGCTTGATGATGCCCGGCACCGCCACCGCCGGCGAGATGCAGCAGGCCATGAATCAGGGCTGTGAGATTGTCAAGTACTTCCCCGCCGAAGCCAACGGCGGCGTGGCCATGCTGAAAAACATCGGTGCGGCCCTGAAGAGCTGCAAATGGATGTGTACCGGCGGCGTCAACTCCAAAAATGTGAACGACTACCTGGGCTACAGTCAGATTGTGGCCGTGGGCGGCACCTGGATGTGTAAAAGCGATATGATCAAGGCTGAAAAGTGGGATGAGATCACCGCTATCTGCAAGGAAGCCGTGAAAACCATGCTGGGCTTTTCCCTGGCCCATGTGGGCATCAACTGCGAGAACGAAGTGGATGCCCAGCGGGCGGCCAAAACCCTGTGCGCCTTTTTCGGCTTCGACTACAAGCCGGGCAACAGCTCTATATTCGCCGGCAGCGCGGTGGAGTGCATGAAGGCCCCCTATCTGGGCAAGAACGGCCACATTGCCATTGGCACCAACAACATCGACAGAGCCGTTTACCACCTGGGCCGTCAGGGTGTGGAATTCGACGAGTCCACCCGCAAGCCCAAGGCCATCTACCTCAAAGGCGAGGTCGGCGGCTTCGCCATTCATCTGGTACAGAAATAAGGAGGACGTAATTATGGCAAAAGTAGTCACCTTCGGCGAGCTGATGATCCGGCTCCAGCCCTACAACTATGAGCGTTTTGTCCAGGCTGATCACCTGGAATTCACCTTCGGCGGCGGCGAGGCCAATGTGGCCGTCTCCCTGGCCAATTACGGCATGGATGTGGCCTATGTCACCAAGCTGCCTGCCCACGCCATCGGTCAGGCCGCTGTCAACTCCCTGCGCCGCTACGGCGTGGACACCTCTAAGATTGTCCGGGGCGGCGACCGTGTGGGCATCTACTTCAATGAGAAGGGCGCCTCCCAGCGGGGCAGTGTGTGCATCTACGACCGGGCCCACTCCGCCATCCAGGAGGCCACCACCGCCGACTTCGACTGGGACAAGATCTTTGACGGCGTGGAGTGGTTCCACTTCACCGGCATCACCCCGGCCCTGGGTCCCAATGTGGTGGACATCTGCCGGGAGGCCTGCAAGGCCGCCAAGGCCAAGGGCATCAAAATCAGCTGCGACCTGAACTATCGGGGCAAGCTGTGGACCCGGGACCAGGCCCGGGAGGCCATGACCGACCTGTGCCAGTATGTGGACGTGTGCATCTCCAACGAGGAGGACGCCAAGGACGTGTTCGGCATCGAGGCGGAGAACACCGACATTTACGGCGGCGAGATTAACCACGAGGGCTACAAGTCGGTGGCCAAGCAGCTGGCCGACAAGTTTGGCTTTGAGATGGTGGCCATCACCCTGCGGGAGAGCCACTCCGCCTTTGACAACGGCTGGTCCGCCATGCTGTACAACGTGGCCAAGGATGAGTACTGCTTCTCCAAGAAGTACGAGCTGCACATCATCGACCGGGTAGGCGGCGGCGACTCCTTCGGCGGCGGCCTGATTTACTCCGTGATGCACGGCAAGGACACCCAGGCGGCGGTGGAGTTCGCCGTGGCGGCCTCCGCCCTGAAGCACTCCATCGAGGGCGACTACAACATGGTCACCGTAGCCGAGGTGGAGAAGCTGGCCGGCGGCGACGGTTCCGGCCGCATCCAGCGTTAAGGCCTTGACAAAATAACCAAAGACAGTCAAACTTTTGTTGACTATTTGGCCGAACTGTAGTATTATACCAGCGAATATAAATTAGACAAGGGGCTCCCCCCTTCCCCGTGCGGATTTCCCGCACGGGGTCACATACGGTTTGATCATCCCTTGCGGATGTTCAAATAGATATTAAACTTATTGAAAAGAGGTAACAGTATGAAAAAAATCACTGCACTTGCCCTTGCTCTGGCTATGAGTCTGTCCCTTGTCGCCTGTGGCGGCGGCGACAATAAGACGCCCGGCGGCTCCAACGCAGGCGGCAGCGGCTCCAATGCGGGCGGCAGCAACGCCAACGCGGGCGGCGTCGACCTGTCCGGTCTGAGCGTCACCTGTGTGGTGCCCTACGATGCGGGCGGCGGCACTGATGCCGTGATGCGCGGCCTGGCCGACGCGGCCAAGGGCAGCTTCAAGAACATCACCGTCGAGAACCGCTCCGGTGCGGGCGGCGCCACCGGCATGCTCTACGGCGCCCAGGCCAAGAACGACGGCTCCATTGTCACCATGATCACCGTTGAGCTGGCCACCCTGGAGGCCATGGGCAACAACGCCGGCCTGACCTACACCCAGTTCAAGCCCATCATGATGGTCAACTCCGCCGCCGCCGCCATCACCGTGAAGGCTGACGACGACCGCTTTGACACCCTGGAGGACTTCATCGAGTACTCCAAGACCAACAAGGTCCAGGTGGGCAACTCCGGCATCGGCGCCATCTGGCACCTGGCCGCCGCCGGTCTGGCCAAGACTGCCGGCACCGAGTTCAACCATGTGGGCTATGACGGCGCCAACGGCGCTATCACCGACCTGCTGGGCGGCCACATCGACGCCGTGGCCGTGTCCTACGCCGAGGTCAACAGCTTCGTGCAGTCCGGCGACCTGAAGGTTCTGGCCGTTATGGCTAACGACCGCCTGGAGGCCATTCCCGACGTGCCCACCTGCAAGGAGTGCGGTTATGAGGCCGTTCTGGGTACCTGGCGCGGCCTGGGCGTGCCCGCTTCCACCCCCGACGAGGTGGTGGACGAGCTGTACCGCATCTTCTCTGAGGCCGCCGAGTCCGACGCCTTCAAGGAGTTCATGGCCAACACCAACAACGTCATCGACATCATGGACGGCGAGTCCTTCAATACCATGATCGGCGAGCAGCTGGAGCTGTACACCGGCCTGGTGGAGGAGCTGGACCTGAAGATCGGCTAATCTGATCCATAGCACCCATTCGTGTCAACGGCCGGGGAGCGGGCTTACATGCTTCCGCTCCCCGGCTTCCATCTGATGATTTAGAGGGAGAGAACGTATGAAAAAAGGCAACCTGGTACTAGCCGCCGTCTGCGCGGTGCTGGGCGTGGGTGTTATCGCTGTCGCTTCCGGCTACCCCAAGGCGGCCGATTACGGCACCGGCGTCCCCGGCCCCGGCCTGTGGCCCATCGCCATCTCTATCGTCCTGCTGGCCTGTACGGCCATCCTGATTTACCGCACCCTGAGAATGAACCCGGAGAAGGATACCAAAATCGACCTGTGGACCACCGGCACCCGGCGGGTCTACCTCACCATGGGCATCCTGTTTCTCTATCTGCTGGTTCTGCCCTTCCTGGGCTTTATTATCTCCACCTTTGTTCTGGAGCTTATTTTTATCCAGTGGTTCGCCAAAAAGAACCCCATTATCACCGTGGTTATCTCTGCCGCCATCACTATGGTGGTGTACTGCGCCTTCCGCTTTGTCCTGAATGTGCCGGTGCATACCTTCGGCATCTTCACTATTTAAAAGAGGAGGGACGTTTATGAGCTTATTTGTTGAGATTTTTACGACCAGTCTGACCCCAATGGTCTTTCTGTATATGGCCATCGGCGTGCTGTCCGGTATCTGCATCGGCGCGCTGCCCGGCCTGACCGCCACCATGGGCGTGGCCCTGCTGCTGCCCATGACCTTCGGCATGGACGCCGCCCAGGGCATCCTGATGCTGCTGGGCATCTACTGCGGCGCCATCTACGGCGGCTCCATCTCCGCCGTGCTGCTGCACACCCCCGGCACCCCCGCCTCCGCCGCCACCGCCATCGACGGCTACGCCCTCTCCCAGAAGGGTGAGGCCGGCCGGGCCCTGGGCACCGCCACCCTGTCCAGCTATATCGGCGGCCTGGTGTCTGTGGCCTGCCTGTGGCTCATCAGCCCCCTGCTGGCCAAGCTGGCCCTAAAGTTCAGCTCCGCTGAGTTCTTCCTGCTGGCCGTCTTCGGCCTGTGCATCATCGGCAACATCTCCGGCGAGGACGTGGAGAAGGGCCTGATCTGCGGCTGCATCGGCGTTCTGGTGGCCTGCGTGGGCATCGACAGCGTGACCAGCTATATCCGCTTCTCCCCCGAGGGCAACTACAACTTTATGGGCGGCATCAACTATATCCCCATCATGATCGGTCTGTTCGCCATGAGCCAGGCCTTTGAGAACATCGAGTCCATCTTTGAGGAGGAAGAGGTCCAGGCAAAGCTCACCAACATCCTCCCCAAGAAGGAGGACCTGAAAAAGATCATCCGCATCGCTCCCCTCACCGGCCTGATCGGCACCTTCATCGGCATCATCCCCGGCGCGGGGGCCGACATCGGTTCTTTTGTTGGCTACAATGTGGCCCGGTCCATCGCCAAGGAGCCTGAGCTCTTCGGCAAGGGCTCTGTGGAGGCCATCTCCGGCCCCGAGGGCGGCAACAACGGCGTCACCGGAGGCGCCATGATCCCCATGCTCACCCTGGGCGTCCCCGGCGACGCGGTCACCGCCATCATGATCGGCGCTCTGACCATCCAGGGTCTCACCCCCGGCCCCATGCTGTTCAGCACCAACAAGGTGCTGGTGTACACCATCTTCCTGGGCATGTTCATCGCCAACACCCTGATGTGCCTGTTCGGCTTCGCCGGCATCCGTCTGTTTACCAAGGTGCTCAGTGTGCCCAAGGTGATTCTTACCCCCGCCATCTTCGTGCTGTGCATTATCGGCTCCTACGCCATGAAAAACAGCCTGTTCGACGTGTGGGTCATGCTCATCGCCGGGGTTGTGGGCTACTTCCTGGCCAAGGTGAAGGTACCCACCAGCCCCGCCATCCTGGGCCTGATTCTGGGCCCCATGGCTGAAAAGAATTTCCGCACCGCTCTGCTTAAGTCCGGCGGCGACCCCTCTGTGTTCGTCGGCTCCGTCATCGCGTGGTTCTTCATTTTCCTCATCTTCATCAGCCTGTTCGGCGGCAAAATTAAGGCCCTGCTCTTTCAAAAAAAGAACTGATAGTATTTGACAGCGGCGGAGCGCCCTCCAGACCCGGACGGCGCTCCGTCTTTTTACAAGGAGGAATGTTTCTATGGCACAGTCTGTGCTGGACCGTATTTTTGAAGAGAAGATCATCGCCATCGTCCGGGGCGTCCCCTCCGGCCAGATCGCAGACCTGGCCCGGGCCCTGGTGGAGGGAGGGGTGAGCTGCATCGAGGTTACCTTCGATCAGACCGCCCCGGAGGATACCCTGACCTCCCTCCGGGCCACCAAATCGGAGCTGGGGGAAGCCGTCTGTCTCGGGGCGGGTACGGTGATGACAGTGGAACAGGTGGAGCTGGCTGCCCAGGCCGGGGCGGAGTATATGATCTCCCCCAACGTGGACGAGACGGTTATCCGGGCCACTAAGGCCCTGGGCAAGGTGTCCATCCCCGGGGCAATGACCCCCACCGAAGCCGCCTTCGCCTGGCAGTGCGGAGCGGATATTGTCAAGCTGTTCCCCGCCGGCCTGCTGGGCTCCGCCTACGTTAAGGCGGTGAAGGCTCCGCTGAAGCACATCCCCGTCACTGCGGTGGGCAATATCACGGTGGAAAACTGCGCTGACTTTATCCAGGCCGGCGCGGTAGGCGTAGGGGTGGGCGGCAGCCTGGTCAGCCCCCTGCTGGTGAAGGAAGGCCACTTCGACAAGATCACCGCCACCGCCCGGGCCTACAGGGAGAAGCTGAAATGAACGACTATATCCTCTACTACGACTCCGGCACCTCCAACACCCGGGCCTATCTGCTGGACCGGGACTTCTCTGTCCGGTACACCGCCAAGAAGGCGGTGGGCTCCAAAGACTCCGCCATCGCCGGCAGCAACCGGGTGCTGATTGATGGGCTGTGGGAGCTGTACACCGGCGTGCTGGCCGCCAACGGCCTGGAGGGGGAGGATATCTCCGCCATCTACGCCTCCGGGATGATTACCTGCGCCTACGGCCTGAAGGAGGTCCCCCACCTGGCCCTTCCCATCACGGTGGAGGGCTTTGCCGGCAGTCTGGTCCCCTTCCTGGAGGACACCCGCTTCCACCGGGAGATTATCCTGATCCCCGGCCTGAAAACCGTCCACGACGACATCAACTTTGTCAACAACATGCGGGGGGAGGAGATTGAAATCCTGGGGGCGCTGGATGAGCTCCAGTCCGCCGGGGCGCCCCGCGATCTGGCCATGATCCTCCCCGGCTCCCACACCCATGTCACCTACCTCCAGGGGGAACAGATTACCGGCATCATCTCCAACTTCACCGGCGAGCTGTTCCACGCTATCCAGAAGGACA
>CANPFP010000084.1 GCA_947573385.1 uncultured Bacillota bacterium
CTTTATTTCCATTCTTTGATTATATCACAATCCCACTTATGTGAACACTACCTAATATAGAGCAATTAAGGCCAGCGCGGTGTTGAAACACCGCGCTGGCCAGCATATACAGGTTTGCGCTGTCGCCGCAGACCACCTCGTCATCTTTCCGCAGGAGCTCTGCGGGTAACAGCAGACGCCGGAGACGGCTTAAAAGGACCGGCGCATTGTTTGCCTGCTACCTTATTTGGGTAATACGTTTTGCTTCAAGCTGGTATAAGCCAGCAGAATGTAGATGGCATAGATCAGGCAGAAAATCCCCAGCGAGATCGTCACAATGGTCAAAGGGCTATTCATTCCAACCATCACTCCTGGCTCAGGGAGACCAGCAAAATGGAGGATAAAGGGTACGCCAATCAGTATAGGGGGAACGACAGGCAGGGCGTAGTAAATGGCGAACTGGTTTCGCAGAGTCCTTGCCATATCTCGCGGGTCCATGCCCAGCTTTTGCAGGAGCTGAAACTGCCGCTTATACCGCTCGCTCTCGCTGAGCTGCTGAATGGTGAGGATGGTGGCGGCGGTCATGGTTAGAGCCAGAGCCAGGTAGAACAGGGGAAAGACGCACAGGGCGGTCTGGGAGGCCACCTCCGTCTCCTCCTGGGCCCTGGTGGTGATGGCATTACTGGCAATCCCGGAGCTGGTGCGCTCGTTGATGTCCCACAGGTCATAAAACTGCGCCCTTGTCACCGGCTGAGCCGTCCTGGCGGCGTAGGCCCAGTGGTGAACCTCCAGCCCCTCCACCGCTTCGTCCGGGACCACCAGAATGTAGCCCCGCCCGTTGACAGTACCGCCGCTTTGGGACAGGTGCTCGGTATACACGCCCCCGGGCTGGAGGGTGATGTCCCCGAAAGTCAAGGGCCGGTCATAGGACTTCAAGGCGTCCTCCAGATAGGTCATGCAGTGGAACAGGTACTGTCCTTCTTTCAGCTCCACCGTCCGATAGCCAGCAATGGCCCGCAGAGCGGCGTAGTCGCTCCAGCGCAGAACAGGTTCCTGTACAAAGTTGAAGTAATAGTAGACGGTCTGAGTCTCGATATAGTCCCGCACCGTGTGGCTGCCGGAGAGGTAGACCTGATACTCCAGGGACTGCTCCACCGGGATATTTTCGCGGATGTAATCCAGATAGACGGAGGGGTCCCGGTCATCTCCCACGCCGAGATACAAGTCAAAACAGGCATTCTCCGCCGCCCGGCCCTCAAACAGTCCCCGGAAGACCAGACCGCTGCCCTCGGAGATGATGGTGGCGGTAAAGATCATAGCGATGGTGGCCATGAGCACCCCCATGGTGGCCAGCTTTGCCGTCAGGGTGCGGAACACCAGCAGGGTCACGCCCCGATACTTCCGGGCGGGCCGTTTTTCAAAGAAGGCGGGCACTCCGGAGGCGAAGCTGAGAAAGAAGCCGAACAAAAATAAAATCAGACACCCGGCCCCGGCGGTGGCGATGGCAAGGTCCCGGACCATCAGCAGCCCCGTCCCGATCACACCCAGGAGGATGGAGACCCCGAAAATCCAGCGGCGCTTTTTCCGTGTCTGGATGACCACGCCCTCGTTGAGCCGGTCGAAATAGATCAGGTCGTGGATTTTAGCCTTTCGGATATATTTCCGGCTCCGGCCCAATGCAAAGAGATAGATCAGGCCAAAGCAAACGACCGTCAGTCCCAGGGCGGGGAGAGAGAAGCCGAAGGAAAAGCGGTAGGTCTGCTTGAACAAGGCGAGGGTCAGGGCCCGGAAGGCCTGATAGAGCAGTCCGCCCAGAACGATGCCCAGCGCCAGGGCGCAGCCCCCCACCGCCAGGTTTTCCAGAAAGAACAGCCGGGCCACCTGCCGGTTCTCCAGGCCGATGAGCAGGTAGGTGCCCAGTTCCCGGCCCCGGCGCAGGAGCATGAACTTTGTGGCGTAGGCCACCAGCCAGCCAAAGACGCACACCACCACCACCGTGGCCAGAGCAATCATGAACGGCAGCATCTCCATGGATTGAGCCAGGGTGCTGATTTCTCGGGAGAAGGTGAGGGCGTTGAAGGAGTAGAGCAGGGCGGCGGCCATGATTACCGTGACAAAGTAGACCAGATAGTCCTGGGCCTGGCGCTTGGCGTTGCGCAGGGAGAGCTTAGATAACGTCACTGACATCACCCCCCAGCGCGGCCAGCACATCCAGAATCTCGTGGTAGAACACCGGCCGTCCCCGATCCCCCCGGAGCAGCTCGTTAAACACCCGGCCGTCCTTGAGGAAAAGCACCCGCTTGGCGTAGCTGGCGCTGTAGGCATCGTGGGTGACCATGAGGATGGTGGCCCCCAGGTCCCGGTTCATGGTAGTCATGATCTCCAGCAGGTTCTTAGATGCCCTGGAGTCCAGCGCCCCGGTGGGCTCGTCAGCCAGGAGCAGGGATTGTCCCGCAACCATTGCTCGGGCGCAGGCAGCGCGCTGCTTCTGACCCCCTGACACTTGATAGGGAAACTTGGGCAGGATGTCGGTGATGCCCAGCTTCTGGGCAATATCCCGGACCCGGCTCTGGACCGTTCCAGGGTCCTGGTGATTCAGGGAGAGGGCCAGGCCGATGTTTTCCTCGATGGTGAGGGTGTCCAGCAGGTTAAAGTCCTGGAAGACAAAACCCAGCCGCTCCCGACGGAACTTGGCCAGTTCGGTTTCGGACAAGTCGGCTACACTCACCCCGTCCAGGAGAATCTTCCCGGCGCTGATGGCGTCAATAGTGGAGATGCAGTTGAGCAGGGTGGTCTTGCCTGAACCGGATGCCCCCATGATGGCCAGGAACTCCCCAGCCTCCACGTCAAAGCTCACCCGGTCCAGCGCCTTAGTGACGTTGTTTTTGCTCCCATAATATTTTTCGATATTTTGTACTTGTAACACGGCAATTTGCCCCCTTTGCTTGTGGTTCTATGGTACACCAAAAGCGAAGGCTGTTGTATCGAAGTTATATTGATTTACCTTACGGTTTTGTAAGGTTTTCCTTTGCGGGAAAAGTCAGCGTTACTGTAGTGCCAGCCCCCTCCTGTGAATCCATGCGCAGTTCCAATTCCAGGAAAACCGCCAGCTTCCTGCACAGATACAGACCTATGCCGGTAGAGCCGCCTCGAATCCGTCCATTGCTGCCGGTAAAGCCACGCTCAAACACACGGGGAAGTTCATGCGCCGGGATACCGATGCCGTTGTCGTGAACAATAAGCTGGGTCTGCCTTCCAAGTGGCTTGGCTGAAAGGGTGATGACCGGTTCCGGTCCCCGATAGCGGGCAGCGTTTTGGAGCAGTTGGCCCAGAATAAAGACCGCCCATTTTTCGTCGGTATAGACGGCACAGTCCATATTTTCCATCTCTACCCGAATATCGTTTTGGATCAACAGGAAACGGTGGTTCTCAATCGCCTGAGCTGCGATTTTTTCAAGCGCTATCTGCCGGAACAGGCAGTCCTGCTCCGGGTTCTCCGCACGGGCGTAGAACAATGCCCGCTCTACATGAGTCTCGATCTGACTGAGTTCCGCTGTGAGCTTCCGGCGAGTGTCCCCGTCCAACTCCCGACAAATGAGGCGGGCGGCGGTGAGAGGGGCTTTGATCTCATGCACCCAGCGTTCCACATATTCCCGGTACTCCCTTTGGGATGCCTGGGCGTCAGATACGGCACCAGTCATATCGCGGCCAGCCAGGCGGGTCAGGTCAAAGAGCCGCCGTTCAAAAAGCCCTTTTGGCTGCGGAACGCACTCCGTAAACAGGTATTTACGGTCCAGACCATCCAGAATAGATTTCAATTCCAGGAGGCGGGCGCGCTGCTGAAAGAAATCAAACATATTCACCGTCAGGAAAACCAGCAGAAACACAATCAGCAAAATCACCAGAACTCCTGGCTGTGTTCCCGTGGCAAAAAGGAACAGCGCTGCCAGTCCGGCACAAATCACTTGGAGTGCAATACGCTTCAATCGGTCCGACAAAAATTCCCGTAAGGTCATAGTTGATACCCCATTCCGCGCCGGGTCTTGATGGCGTCTGGCAGTCCGATCTCCGCCAGCTTTCCCCGCAGCCGGGTCATATTCACACTGAGGGTGTTGTCATCAATGTAAATCTGGTTGTCCCACAGGGCGTCAATCAGATCGGCCCGAGAAACAATCTGTCCGGTATGAACCATCAGGCAAGCCAAAATTTGCAGTTCATTCCGGCTGAGTTCTACGGCTTTTCCGCTGGACGACACAACCCCTTTTGTCAGGCTCAATCGCAGTTCACCGGCCTCCAGCAAATCAGCCTGTTCCGGTCCGCCGCCGCTCCGGCGCAGAACCGCCTTGATCCGGGCCAGCAGAACGGGAACACTGTATGGCTTGGTGATGTAATCGTCCCCGCCCAGGCTCAGTGCCCGTACCTCGTCCGTACCAGCATCCCGGCTGGTAACAAAAATTACTGGCGCAGGAACAGCCTTCCGCAATGCGGCGCACAGAGAGAAACCATCTTTACCCGGAAGTCCAATATCCAAAAGGATAAGGTTTGGGTGTTCCTGCGCTGCTTGCGCGGGTATATCTGTAAACCTCTTAATTACCAGAGTTGTATACCCCTCGTTTTCCAGGAGCAGCGCCAACTCTTCCCGAATGGCCGGGTCATCCTCGATTATCATAATTTTTTGCATATGGCTGCTACCGCCTCGTCGTTTTCCCTATACTAACACAAGTGAAGCGTATTTGTCCATAACTGATGGCCTTGGAGGGATAAAATCAAATAATCTCACATTCCCCCTTGACATCAGCTTTAGAAAGAGATTTTCCCGTTAGCATTGCGAAATAAAGCAGCATAGCAACCAGAATGATAATACAAAATCAATAGAATCTTTCCAATATGGAAACCTCTCTCATCTGTCACTGATCAGCCACCTCTCCCCCTGAAAGATAAGGTCATCCAAGTCAGAATTGCAGGGCTTGGGATGGTTAGGGGGCAGAGGAGGTAACACGTTGTTGTCGTTCATGCTGATTCCTCCATTTTCAGATTGTGGACATCTATATCAGTATATGCGGCAGGTGGAAAGATATGTGTATCGTCAGTTGTGACAGGGCACAGCCTTCCGGGTCCTGGCGTATAAATCCCCTCTGATTTCACACCCTAAGCGGGTGAATATAATAGAGGAGGGTCCTATGATCTGGTTTTGGAGCTTTATAACATATAGCTTTATTGGCTTTCTTCTTGAGGTAGCCTTTGCCAGGATGACGGGCGGCCGGGCCGACCGGAAGGGGCTGCTGGTGCTCCCTCTGTGTCCGGTGTACGGGGTGGGGGCCTGCCTTATTTTATCCCTGCCGGGGTGGGCGGACACGCGTCCCTGGACGCTGTTTCTTCTGGGCGCCCTGGCCGCCACAGCGGCGGAGTATCTGGCCGCCCTCTGCCACGAGAAGCTGCTGGGAGTGTCCTTCTGGAGCTACGATGATCTGCCTGGCAATCTTCAGGGCCGGGTGTGCCTGCCCTTCTCCCTGGCCTGGGGATTCCTGTCTCTGGGACTGGTGTACTGGCTCCACCCGATGCTGGCCCCCTGGCTGGCCCGAATTCCTGCCCCGGTTGGCTGGATGGCCCTGACCGCCCTGCTCACCGACGGCATGTTCACTGCGGCTGTGCTGCGCAGCACTGGGGACACTGCCAGCCTGCGGTGGTATGCGCGGTAAAGCAGAATTGGGTAAAAGAAGGCACGGCAAGGCGATTTTTTAGCATACTGATAAAAAAGGACCGCCGGCATCACAGGCCGGCGGTCCTTTTGGCTTACTCCTCGTAGTCGTCGTACTCATCCGCGCAGGCGGAGCGCTGGAGCTTTCCCCGGGCGCTGTCATACAGCTCGGTGAGACCGTCCCAGTAGGCGATCACAGCGCACACGGCAGCGGCGGCGGCCAGGGACAGGGCCACAATTTTCAGGACAAAACGGGCAACTTTCATGATGGCACCTCCTATGAAAACGGTTGTTTCCAGTTTACATGATAATTTGAAAAAATACAATCTTTTTTCAAAAATTTAATTTATTTTTCTGTACTGCTCCCCCGACTTCGGGGTAATGCCCCGCTCGGCCATCAGCTGTTCCACGGTGACAAAGCAGTACCCCCTGGCCAGCAGGGTATCCACAATCCGCAGGGCGGCCTGGGCTGAGCTGGGAAACAGATCGTGGAGGAGGATAATGTCCCCGTCAGACACATGCTCCGCCACAGCGGCCACCACCCGGTCGATGTCGTTGTCCTTCCAGTCCTCCGGGTCCACCGACCACAGAATAATCGGCCCACCGCACCAGTTCTCCGCCTGCCGGTCTATGAGTCCGTAAGGGGGACGGAGCCAGTAGTTTCCCTCTCCCACCAGCTGTGTAATGAGGACCCGGGTCTTGCCCACCTGAAGGTCGAAGTCCTGGCGGGACAGCCCCTTGAGCTTCACATGGTCATAGGTATGGATGCCAATTTGATGGCCCTCGGCGGCCATACGGCGCACCAGGTCCTCATTGCCTGGGATGCGGTTGCCCACCAAGAAAAAGGTGGCGGGTACCTCTCGCAGCTCCAAACCGTCCAGCAGAGGGCCGGTGGTGGAGGACCGGGGCCCGTCGTCAAAGGTGAGTGCCACCAGGGGCGGGTCCCCTACCGTCACCTGGACCGGAGCCGCTGCTGTCTGGTCCGGTTCAGACGGGGAGAGCATGAATACCAGCGCCGCCATGCACAAAAATAACCAAAATTTTTTCTGTTTCACCGGCTCGCCGCCTCCTTGACATGTTTGCTGTCAGTATGTGCGGCGGCGGAGAAAACTTACGTTGTAAATTTTTTCTGTTTTCGGTTGGGCACATCGTCCCGGCCTACCAGATAGTCCAGGCTGACGTTGTAAAAGTCCGCGATTTTAATCAATGTGTCGATTTGTATATTGATTTTTCCCCGTTCATAGTCAGAATACGTGTTGGGCTTGACATGCAAATAATTTGCAAGCTCAAGCTGTTTTTTGTCATGATCCTCCCGAAGGTCCCGGATTCTTGGCAGCAGCACAACATCACCCTAAAAAAATATACAATATCGGTAATACCGATATTGACAAACCTCGGTATTACCGATTATAATAGCGGAGAGGTGATAGTATGCCCGATTATGAGAAAATGTATTTGGATTTGTTCAGAGCCAGCGAGGAGGCGCTGGATATTCTGATAGCCGCCCGGCGGAAATGCGAGGATATGTACCTTGCCGCTGACGATAGACAATCTGCACAGGCGGAGAAAAGGACCGGGGAATGATTCCCCGGTCCTCAGTTTGTCGAAAAGTGGCCTGTCCAAAGAAAAGCAGGCAGGCCGCAAAAAGAAAAGAGCCGCCAGCCCGAAGCTGACGGCGAAACAGGCAAAGTTGGCCCAGGTGGAGCGCGAGATTGCCAAGCTGTCCGCCGCGGCGGTGTCCCCGGAGCAGATTGACACGATTTCCAACTGTCTGGACGATTGGGAGAATGCCAGTTTTGAGGACAAGCAGCAGGTGGTAGATTTGATGATTACCGTTATTTGCGCCACCAGCGGGAAGCTGCAAATTGAGTGGAAACTCTATTTGTCTGTGGCATCCCCCCTCCCATAGCACCCTCATTCACCACAAACAAATAAGCTGCTATGTTGAGGAACCCCGGCGCGGTACAGACAAAAGTCCGGTTTATAGGACTGTCCTTCTTGTATCATGTAGTCACGATTCAAGAAAGGAGCAGGACGCTATGGAGTATAATATCGTATGGGTGAGAGGACATGTAGAGGTCTACGACTGGGCGGGGCGCTTTTGCTTCTCCGCCGACAACGAGCGGGAGGCCCGCGAAGAACTGGCTGCGACTGCCGCTTAAATTGAAAAGCCCGGAGCTTACGCTCCGGGCTTGCTTATGGCTTAGTACATGCCGCCCATGTCGGGGGCGGGAGCAGCGGGGGCAGGGGGCTGGGGCTTGTCGGCCACCAGGGACTCGGTGGTCAGCAGGACGGAGGCGATGGAGGCAGCGTTCTCCAGAGCGGAACGGGTCACCTTGGTGGGGTCCACGATGCCGGCGGGGATCATGTCGCAGTACTCCTCCTTGTAGGCGTCGAAGCCGTAGCCGGTCTTGCCGGACTCCTGAATCTTGGACAGCACCACAGCACCGTCGATGCCGGCGTTGGCGGCGATCTGCTTCACGGGAGCGGTGAGGGCCCGGGCGATGATCTGCACGCCGGTCTTCTCGTCGCCCTCGGTCTCGGCCAGCAGCTTCTCCACGGCGGGGATGGCGTTGAGGTAGGCGGTGCCGCCGCCGGCCACGATGCCCTC
>CANPFP010000085.1 GCA_947573385.1 uncultured Bacillota bacterium
CACCGACGGCGCACACCGCCAGCAGGGTCCAGATTCCCCGCTGAAACCGCTTCCACCTCATAGCAGTCTCGGTCCTCCCAGGAATATGATGTGCGCAAACAGCCACAGGGCAGCCAATACCCCGGCCAGAACCGCCAGCGCCTGAATTGTAAGTTTACATAAGGCCTTCACGAAAGTCCTTCCCTTCTCTCTCATGTCTTCTCCTCCCCGTCGGGCACAAACTCCAAAATATCCCCCGGCTGGCAGTCCAGGGCCTTGCAGATGGCCTCCAGAGTGGAAAACCGCACCGCTCGGGCCTTGTTGTTCTTCAAAATGGACAGATTCGCCATGGTTATGTCAACCTTCTGTGCCAGCTCCCCCAGGGACATCTTCCGCTTGGCCATCATCACGTCCAGGTTTACCATAATCGACACAGGCCCACCCCCTAAATGGTCAGGTCCTGGTCCTCCTTCAGCTCCGCCGCCTGGCGGAACAGGGCGGACATCACCTGAAAGAGCAGACCGGCCATCAAAAACGCGGGGATAAACAGGGCAGTGTAGGTGAAGAAGGGGGCGGCGCTGTGGTCGTGCCACAGCCACCAGAGCAGCCGCAGCAGAGCCACCCCTGAGATGATCCAGCAGCACACCGCCGCCCGGTTCAGCGCCCGGGCGTTCTTGAGCTGGAAGGGGTTCCCTGCCAGAATGGTGTCCAGCACGCTCCTGGCCTGCCATAAAATCAAGGCAGTACACGTCCCGCAGACCCAGAAAAACAGGCTCAGCACACCCACAGGCGCATGTTCCAACAGACTGCGGAATCCGCCCAAACAGACAACTCCAACAAAAAGAAGCCCTCTCTCCTGCAAGGTCCATACCAACGCCTTCCGCCACTCCGGATCTGCCATTGTGTCCCTGTCAAGGCAAATCACGGCCATTCCAGGTACAAACAGCAGGCAGAGCAAATTCAGCACGAAAACAATCAGCACCATAGTCCTTAAAACAGCAGCCAATCTCTGCACAGCCGTCTTTTCCATGGAAAATTCCCCCTTTCAGTTGGCCTCATCCTAACACAGGAAAAGCTGATTGTCAATATATTTTTATTGTTTTTCGATAAATTTCAGGATAAGAGAAAGGCCCCCTTGCTAAAGGGGGCTGGCACGGCGAAGCCGTGACTGGGGGATTCCGTACAACTGAGCCGTACCAGTCATCGGAATCCCCCCGCCACCGGACTGCGTCCGGCGGCCCTCCCCCCTTTGGCAAGGGGGGCTTTAACCGTTCTTAGCGAAGTGATCGCACCAGGGCCGCAGGGTGCAGTCCGCGCACTGGGGTCTCCGGGCGATGCACACCGCCCGGCCGTGGAGGACCATCCGGTGGCAGAAGTCGTTGGACTCCTCCGGGGGCAGGACGGCCCGCAGCTGGGTCTCCACCTTGGCGGGGTCCTTGGTGCCGTCAGTGAGACCCAGCAGGCCGGTGATGCGGATGCAGTGGGTGTCGGCCACCACCACGCCGGGGGTGTGGTACACGTCCCCCAGGATGAGATTGGCCGTCTTCCGCCCTACGCCGGGCAGCTTCAGCAGGTCCTCCATGGTATTGGGCACCTTGCCGCCGTAATCCCGCAGGAGCATCTGAGAGGCCAGGACGATATCCCTGGCCTTGGCCCGGAAGAAGCCGGTGGAGTGGATGTACTCCTCCACTTCGGAGATGTCGGCCTGCGCCAGGGCCTCCAGGGTAGGGAAGCGGGCGTAGAGGGCGGGGGTTACCTTGTTTACCCGCTCGTCGGTGCACTGGGCGGCCAGACGGACGGAAAAGAGCAGCTCATAGTCCTTTTTGTACTCCAGCGAGCAGATTCCGTCGGGATAGAGGACCTTCAGCTCCTCCACAATGGCACGGATATCCGACTGGGTCTTGTTCATTATAGGGTCACCTCTCTGACATTTTCTCTATCCTAACACACCTCGAATAAATTTTCGACCCCTTTCACAAAACTTCTTTACTTTTTTCTCTCCATCCTATACTATAAAACCATAGAGGAAAGGAATGATCTTGCTATGCTGACCAGTCAAAAAATGCGCAAGCTTGCTCCCGAGCTGGACCCCCTCCGTTTGGGAACCGGCTGGAAACCGGAAGATCTGTCCAAGCCGCAAATTTTTATCGAGAGCACCTTTGGCGACAGCCACCCCGGCTCCGGCCATTTGGATCAGTTGGTGAAGGCCGCCCGGGATGGTATTGCCCAAGCCGGCGGCCACGGCGCCCGGTACTTCTGCACCGATATGTGCGACGGCGAGAGCCAAGGCACAGACGGCATCAACTTCTCTCTGGCCAGCCGGGAGATGATCGCCAACATGATCGAGATTCAGG
The DNA here is from genome assembly GCA_947573385.1 of uncultured Bacillota bacterium. Classification (GTDB taxonomy): domain Bacteria; phylum Bacillota; class Clostridia; order Oscillospirales; family Oscillospiraceae; genus Lawsonibacter. The sequence goes on from CANPFP010000085.1 coordinate 2,334, forward strand.
CCAATGCCACCCCCTTCGATGCCGGTGTCTATCTGGCCAGCTGCGACAAGGGGCTGCCCGGCAATCTGATGGGCCTGGCCCGGGTGAACATCCCCTCCGTGGTGGTCACCGGGGGCACCATGGCGGCGGGGCCCGACCTGCTCACCCTGGAACAGCTGGGGATGTACTCCGCCAAATTTGAGAGGGGGGAGATTGACGAGGAGAAGCTGAATTGGGCCAAGCGCAACGCCTGCCCCAGCTGCGGAGCCTGTTCCTTTATCGGCACCGCTTCCACCATGCAAATCATGGCCGAAGCCCTAGGCCTTGCTCTGCCGGGTTCCGCCCTGCTCCCCGCCACCAGCCCCGACCTGATTGAATATGCCCGGAACGCCGGCAAGCTGGCTGTGAAGCTGGCCGTCATGGAGAACATGAGACCCTCCGATATTGTCACCATAGACAGCTTCGAGAACGCCATCCTGATACACGCAGCAATTTCCGGCTCTACCAACACCCTGCTCCACCTACCGGCTATTGCCCACGAATTCGGTATCAAGATTGACGGCGATACCTTCGACCGTCTCCACCGGGGTGCTCACTATCTGCTGGATATCCGCCCTGCCGGCCGCTGGCCCGCCGAGTTCTTCTATTATGCCGGCGGCGTACCCGCCATCATGGAGGAGCTCAAGAGTGTCCTCCACCTGGATGTAATGACCGTCACCGGCAAGACTCTGGGAGAAAATCTGGAGGAGCTGAAGCAAAACGGCTTCTACGACCGCTGCCAGAATTGGCTGAACCAGGCCAACGCCAAGTACGGCCTGTCCCTCACCCGGCAGGATATCATCCGTCCCTATGACCAGGCCATCGGCACCGACGGCTCCATCGCCGTCCTCAAGGGCAATCTTGCCCCCGAGGGTGCAGTCATCAAGCACACCGCCTGTCCTGAAGAGATGTTCTCCGCCGTCCTCAACGCCCGGCCCTTCGACAGCGAGGAGGAGTGTATCGACGCCGTCCTCCACCACCGGGTAAAACCCGGCGATGCGGTGTTTATCCGCTACGAGGGCCCCAAGGGCTCCGGCATGCCCGAGATGTTCTACACCAGCGAGGCGATCTCCTCTGACAAGGAATTGGGCAAATCCATCGCCCTCATCACTGACGGCCGCTTCTCCGGGGCCTCCACCGGCCCTGTCATCGGCCACTGTTCCCCCGAGGCCCAGGCTGGGGGGCCCATAGCTCTGGTAGAGGAGGGAGACCTGATCCAGCTGGATGTGAAAGAACGTATCCTGGCCATTGTGGGTGTGAAGGGGGAGCGCAAGACCCCTCAGGAGGTTGACGCCATCCTGGCCCAGCGAAAAAAGAGCTGGAAACCAACCCCCTCCAAGTATCCCCGGGGTGTGCTGCGGCTGTTCTCCGACCTGGCCGCTTCCCCTATGAAGGGCGCATATCTGGATTTTTAGCAGATACTCCTGCAAATGTATTGCCTGTTTACTGTTTTTGAGGTTAGGACGCTTAATATTTATTTGGGTATGATAGGAATGATAAAGGGCAGGGCATGTATAAATGTGCCTTGCCCTCTTTGTTCCGTTATCGGCATTTTAATGTGTATTCTCTGTTAAAGACAAAATTACACGTTCTTTTTGGTTTATAGCCTTTTCTATGGCACCCAGCCCTCCATTCCCTCCTGCAATTTTTCCAAAGCCTTCTTCTCGATGCGGGATACATCGCGCCCCGGGTATTGTAAACGATGACCTCTAAGAATTCGCCTCCAACTGACGGAAGCGGAACTTGATGATGATTTGCTTGTCTGCTGTCAGCTCGATTCGTTCGATGAGACTGACCAGCAGCTCCCGGTTGGTGGAGGCGGTTTCCAGGAACCGCTCCACCAGTTTTTTTGCCAGACCGGCTTGTTCGGCGGGGGAATAGTCCGGGCGGTCCAGCTGGCTGAGACGCTGCTCCAGGGCGGCGCGGTCAGCCTTGACCTTGGTGTAGATGCGTTGGAAGTCGGTCTCGTCCAGGACGCCGCTGAGCTTATCCATGTAAACCCTGTCCAGATGGATGGTCACACTCTCGATTTTGGCTTTCAGCGATGCAATCTCCTTTTCATTGCTGGTCTCCGCCAGAGCCTTTGCTACCTCCCGCTTGGCCGCAGGCAACAGCTGGTCTGCCCGAAGGTATTGCCAGCAGACCTCCCGTACCTTCTCAATCACCGCTTGGGTAACGGTCTGCTCCTTGATGGTGTGGCTGGTGCAGACCCCCGCCTTGGTGAACCGCTGGTAGGTGCGGCAGACGAAATACAGCTTATCCTCCCCTGCCGCGTTTTTCCGATTGAGTACCGCCAGCGGATAGCCGCACTCGTGGCAAAAGATCAGCCCCTTGAGCAGAAAATCATAGGTCCGGCTGCGGGTGTGCTTCCGGCTGTTGACCAGCGCCCGTACCTTATCGAAGGTCTCCCGGTCAATGATCGGCTCGTGTGTGCCCTCTACCACCACCCAGTCCCGGCGGTCCTGTTTGATGCACTTCTTGGACTTGTAGTTGATTTTCCGAGTGCGGCCCTGAACCATACTGCCGATATAGGTCTCATTTTGCAGCATATCGGAGATGCGCTCGCTGCTCCACAGGCCGGTGTACGGGCCGGGATTGGCCACCGGCAAACCAGCATAGGCAGCGGGAGTGGGGACTCCGGTTTCATTGAGCCGGACGGCGATTTTCCGACAGCTCATGCCGTCCAGTGCCATACTGAATATCCGTCGCACCATCGAAGCTGCTTCGTCGTCAATGACAATCTTGTTTTTCTCTGTTGGGTGCATCTTATAGCCGTAGACCGGCTTGCCGCCGATGAACAATCCCTTGCGCTGCTTGTCATGCTTGACGCTGGAAATCTTCTTGGAGATGTCCTTGGCATACATGTCGTTCATGATAGCGCGGAAGGGCGTGATATCATTGGCCGTGGAGTCCACCCCGGTGTCGATGCCGTCCAACAGGGAGATGTAGCGGACCCGGTGTTCCGGGAAGTACCGCTCCATGTAGTGGCCGGTGAGGATGTAGTCGCGGCCCAGACGGCTCAGATCCTTGGTGATGACCATGTTTACCTTCCGGGCCTCAATGTCTTCGATCATGCGCTGGAAATTTGGGCGGTCGAAGCTGGTGCCGCTCCATCCGTCGTCTATATATGTGTCGTACACGCTGAGACGGTGCTGTTGGACAAACTCGTTGAGCAGGGACTGCTGGTTATTGACGCTCTCGGACGGGCCTTCGTTCTCGTCCTCCTTTGATAATCTGATGTATAATGCTGCATGGTAATCCATGGGATTGCTTATCTCTAAGTACATGTCATACCTCCTGAGATAAGCGGCCATTCATCACTATCATTACACTATTTTGCTCCTCCATTTTGCAACATCCTGCAATTCTTTTTTGAGGAAGGACTTAAAAGAACTTTGAATCATCTCTGTAAGTGAGTCGGCTTCTTCTGTATAAGAGCAAGATACGGTTAGGTTTTTGAATTTCACAGAAACACCTCCTGATTTGAGATGGTAAAGCATATGCAGAGAATCATATTTGCTTGCCGCCGTGGGCAAAAAGAAAACGATGAGCCATTGGCTCATCGCACAGACTGTCGAAAAAGCCTGCCATCTGGCAGACTTTTCTCAATAGACCTCTTGCGAAAATAAAGATAGCGCGATAAAACAAGGGCATACAGTAGGAAAAGATAGTGGAATATTCAAACACAAAATTTCGGAGAATTACCGGGGTAAAGTGAGCAACATTCTCTCCAATACCCGCTCCAGAACCACCAATAATAAAATCAAACTCATCATCCGCACTGCCTTTGGTTGCCGCAATGTGAACAATATGGTGGCTATGCTCTCCTGCTCTGAACTCCACCCTGCGCTCCCTCGTCGGTAACCCACCCACACATGCTACCGATGTCTCATTTTTCTTCGGTGTTTTCTTACAATTTCAAATCGGCGTTGACAAACGTTTGAAGTACTATCGCCCCTGGCAAAGCCATAAGCTGGGACATGGAGGTGTTGTCCATGCCCCTGTCGTTTTTTGACTTTTTAGGCCAGTTAGGCGGGAATCCCGCCCTGTTTGGCACAGTTCTGCTCACCCTGGCCGTCCTGCTGGTGAACGGCTGGACCGACGCCCCCAACGCCATTGCTGGGGCGGTGGTGACGGGGGCCCTCCCCTTCCGGCCTGCCGTGGCGCTGGCGGCGGTGTGCAACTTTCTGGGGGTGCTGTGCGTCACCTCGGTAAATGCCTCGGTGGCCGAGACGGTCTACGCCATCGCCTCCTTCGGCGGCGGCCCCAAAGCCGCCCTCACCGCCCTGTGCGCCGCCATGACGGCTATCGTCCTGTGGGCGGCGGCTGCCTGGTATTTCGGCATCCCCACCAGCGAGAGCCACGCCCTGGTGGCCGGCATCTCCGGGGCGGCGGTGGCCCTGGAGGGCTCCCTCTCCTGCATCCGCTGGGACTGCTGGGCACGGGTGATTTTGGGGCTTGTCCTGTCCACCGCCGCCGGCTTCTGGGCGGGACGGGGGGCGCAGAGCCGCTTGAAAGCTGTAAAGCTTTCTAACCGTACATTCCTTCTGGCACAGCTTCCCGGGGCGGCTGTCACCGCCTTCCTCCACGGGGCCCAGGACGGCCAGAAGTTCATCGGCGTCTTCCTGCTGGGGACCGCCCTGGCCCAGGGCCGGGCCGACGAGGGCACCTTCCTGGTGCCCCTGTGGCTCATGGCCCTGTGCGCTTTTTTCATGGCCCTGGGCACCCTGATGGGGGGCCGGCGGATTATCAACACCGTGGGCCGGGAGATGGTGTCTCTGGGCCCCCGGGAGGGGCTGGCCGCCGACCTGGGGAACATCGCCTGTCTATTCGCCGCCACCCTGCTGGGCCTGCCCGTCTCCACCACCCACACCCGCACCTGCGCCCTGCTGGGGGTGGGCTCCGCCGGGGGGAACCGCCCCGACTGGGCTACCGCCGGGAAAATCGCCCTGGCCTGGCTGCTCACCTTCCCCGGCTGCATGGCCATCGGCTACTGGATGGCGCGGGGGTTCCTCTCCCTGTAGAGACGGACATTGTCCACCCCTGCATACACCTCGGACCGCCCTTCTACATAGCCTAATCTGGAAGCAACCGTACAGGCGCCCGCCTGCGAGTCTTCCAGAAGGGGTTCTTACATCGTGTTACAGGCACTTACTTGGGCCGCCACCGGCACGGGCTTTACCGCCCTGATGACCGCCGCCGGGGCCGCCGTGGTCTTTTTGTTCCACAGGAAAAACTCCCAGACCCTCCACCGGGTGATGCTGGGCTTTGCCGCCGGAGTGATGATCGCGGCCAGCATGTGGTCGCTGCTCATTCCCGCCATCGAGAAGGCGGAGGAGCTGGGTCAGACAGGCTGGCTCCCCGCCGCGGGGGGCTCGCTGCTGGGCATCGGGTTCCTCCTGCTGATGGACTATCTCCTCCCCCACTTCGGGCCGGAGTCCTTCCACCGGGGGGCCAGTCCCAGCCGGACGGCGCTGCTGGTGCTGGCCGTCACCCTGCACAACATCCCCGAGGGGATGGCGGTGGGGGTGTCCTTCGCCCTGGCCGCCCAGAACGGCGACGCCGCCCTCCTCACCGCCTCCACCGCCCTGGCCCTGGGCATCGGAATCCAGAACTTTCCAGAGGGGGCGGCCATCTCCCTGCCCCTGTACCAGGAGGGGATGGGCAAGGGCAGGTCCTTTCTCATCGGGGCGGCCTCCGGGGTGGTGGAGCCTGTGTTCGCCCTGCTCACCGTGCTGGTGGCGGGAACGGTCCAGCTGGTCCTCCCCTGGCTGCTCTCCTTCGCCGCCGGGGCCATGCTCTATGTAGTGGTGGAGGAGCTCATCCCCGAGGCCAACCTGTCCCAGGGGGGCCACTCGGGCA
>CANPFP010000086.1 GCA_947573385.1 uncultured Bacillota bacterium
TTCCCTTCCTTGGCGCTTACTTCTTCCTTTCGCCCTTACTTTCGCAATCGCCTATCTATTTTACCTGTATATCCGGTAAAATCAAGAGCTTTTGCAAATATTATCTGAATATCAGATAATTTGTAAGGGGGAAGCCTTGTGCCAAAGCGGAGGAGCGTGGGTTCGGAGAACCTGATTGGGCAGAATATAGTCTTGCTCCGCAGGCGGTTGGGGATTAACCAGGACACGTTGCTCTCCAGATTGCAGATACGGGGAATCGACATCAGTCAAACTACGCTTTCTGATATCGAAGGGCAGAAGCGGAGGGTGTACGACAAGGAACTGGTGGCCTTTGCGGATATTTTCGGGGTCACGCTGAACGACCTGTTTAATCTGCCTGACCTGGAGGAAACATAACAGGAGCGCCCGGACGGGGCGCTCCTGCTTCGTTTAGATGGGTTTGGCGGTTTGGGGCTGGGGAGCGGCTTTTCGGGAAAACAGGAGCCGTCCCAGCTGGAACAGAGAGATCAGAAGCATGTGGGAGGAGAAGGCGCATTGATCGGCCAGGGTCCAACCCAGGAAAAAGAAGACCGGGTTGGCGGGGCGCCCGGCGGCCATCATCGTGTCCGGGGAGGTGCCGATCCAGGCCACGCAATCATACAGCCGCCAGAGAATCGGGGCCGGCATCAGCAGCGCATACAGCCCCAGCAGCAGGGCGGCCCCGCCCAGCACGAGGGAGGTCCGCCGGTTGACTGGCCGGGTCCGATCCAGCCAGGCGAAGGCCAGACCCATCAGGCAGCAGCCTGTCAAACGGAGCAGCTGGCAGAGGGCTTCGGATGTCATGTTGAGATTGAAAAGGTAAAATTGCAGCAGGAACATCAGCAGGTCGAAGAGGAGCACCGTCCCCAGCAGATGCAAAACAAGCTGCCGCCGGGAGGGAGAGAAGAACTCATGTATAGGAGAGCGGTCCGGGGCGGGCGCTGTTGGGACAAGGACGGGCTCCCCTTCCTCGCCGTTGAGGAGCTGGTCCACCGCCACCCCATACAGTCTGCCCAGAGCGGCCAGATTTTCCGCCGAGGGCAGGGCGGCTCCCGTCTCCCACTTGGAAATGGTCTGCCGGGAGACCTCCAGCGCCTCCGACAGCTGAATCTGGGACAGCCCCTGCCGCTTTCGGTAGTACTGTAAATTTTCTTTCAGGTCCATGACGGACACCTCCTGTGAGTAAGTTTTCTCCATTTTACTCCGACGGGCCCGGATTGGCAACCAACTTTAGTTTACATCGGGAGATTTTTAAAAAAAGGAGCGCCTGGGCGGCGCTCCTGCGTTTGTTATTGGACGGCGGTCAGCTCTGCCTGGACGGCGGCCAGGAGGGACTGGGAACGGTCCCAGAAGGAACCGATATCCAGCTTATCAAAGGCGGCAGTTTTTACCACGCCCAGCCGTTCTGTCTCCTCGTCCACCCGCTTCTCAAAGAGATAGGAGACGCATTTGTCACGGTGCTCGTCCGCGTTCATGGGCAGACGGAGAATGATGTGGTAGCCGAAATCGCTCTCCACGATATCACTGATCTCCCCGGTCTTCAGGGCCAGGGCGGCCTCCTCAAAGGGGGCCACCATCTCTCCCTTCCGGGTGGTGTAGCCCTCAGGGTTAGTGGCCAGGCCAGGGTCCTCGCTGTGCTCGTTCATCAGGGTGTCGAAGAGAGCGATGGGGTCTTCCGCAGCCCGAAGCTGAGACAGAAGCTCCTCTGCGTCGGCCTTCTTTTGGGCGACGGTCTCTTCATCCAAGGGCTGGCGGTTGTCGTCCACGGTGGAGAGCAAAATGTGCTTGCACTTATACTGGCCGGTCTCCTCCAGATAGGCGTTCACATCGGCGTCGGTGGGGTAGTGGCCGCTGTCCTCGCCGTAGTACAAATTGGCCAGCTGGTCATACAGATTGTTGTTCTCATTGAGACGAAGCAGCAGGTCCTTGGTGAGCATCTGAGCCCAGAATATGTGAGTAACCTGGGTCTCGTCGCTGTCCGCCTGGAGGATCATGTTGATATACTGCTGCTCCAGGTCCTCAGCGATTGAGGGGTCGGGGGTGAGCCCCTCCTGCCGGGCCATCTCCCGCAGCATACAGTGGAGGACGGCGGCATCCAAGGCGTCCTGCTCCATCTGCTGGCCGAAGGTGACCCCCTCGGATGCCTCGGAATCCCAGGGCAGGGTGGTCATCTGACCGCCAAAGGGGGCAAGGTAGTCTTCAATCACGCGCCTGAGCCAGTAGAGGTAGTCGGCGGCGGTGATTTCCGCCTCGCCCACCTTGACCAGTACCTCCTCCCCGGCCAGACCGGAGACGGTCAGGTAGGGATCGGTGATCTGGGACAGGTCCATAGACACGGAGGGGGCATCGGAGGAGCTGCCCGACCCGGAGCTGGAGCCAGAGCCCGAGCCGGAGGAGACGGGGTTCTTCTGACCGCAGCCGCTCAGGGCGGTCAGAGCCATGACAAGGGCCAGCGCCAGGGCCCCGAAATGCTTTATACGCTTCATAATGTGCTTCCTTTCCTGCTGAAAAAATCATGAACGGCCTTTATCATACCATAAATCGGGGCGGGGGGCAAGCCTGAATTCCGGGTTGTCACTGGTTTTGTTGTGTGCTATACTATTCCCCAAAAGAGAGGAGAAATTGTTATGGCATTGTTTGGCAGTCTGTTCGGCAAAAAGCAGGAGCCCAGAGAGAAGCCCGTTCCCCAGGCCGGGCCAGGCGCGCTGGCAGCCTTCTTCCCCAAGGGGGTGGATATGTCTGACTGGGATCAGGTATTTTCCGCGTGCCTGGGAAAGATGTACACTGCGCAGAACCGGTTGACCATGCTGGTGAAGGACGAGCCCAACTGGTATGTGGATTTTGAGAAGGGCACCCTCACCTTGGGAAAATATGAGTTCCGCGTCCAGTTTTTGGGCAGCGAGTCCTATGTGTCCAACTCCTGGCTGTGGGGCTGGGAAAACGTGAACGGCTTCCCGGACAACCTGCTGGGTCAGGTCCACATTGCCCGGACCTATGGCCAGGCCTGGGGGCTGGAGCCCCTGATCCACGCCCAGTGCGAGCTGAACGACACCTTCTGCGGCCACAACTTTGCCATGGTGGTCTGCGGGGCGCTGGCGGAGGACCGGTGCTACTACCGCTGTCCCACCGGCGGGGACCAGGGGGCCGCTTTCGTGGCCCTGTGCGACATGCCCAAGGAGCTCTTCACTCCGGTGGACGGTATTACCTTTATCAACAGCGTGAGCCAGTGTATCCAGCAGTTCTACCTGGAGCACAAGATTTTCGTGGAGGCCTTCCTGCGGTGGAACAATACCCCCTATGATTGGAGCGGGGATACCCTCACCGCCCATTTCGACACCGACGTGGTTGTGGAGTTCGAGCAGGCGGGGGAGAACTACCGGATTAAAAACCTGAAAGCAGCGGCCCCCTGAAGACAGGGGCGCAGGACCCATTTTTTGCCTTGCAAATCCCGGCGGGAAGTAGTACAATGAAGAACGCCACTACCGCCCTCCTCGGGCGAACAATGAAGGAGTGTATTCTGTGATGAAGAAATGGAATCGTCTGACGGCTGGTCTGCTCTGCGCCATTCTGGCTGCTGTACTGATTGTGCCCGTTTCTGCCCACGGCTGCCACGGGAGAAGGGGCAGGGGCTGCCATGGCGGATATGTCCGGAACGTTCAGACAGAGATCACCGTCTGCCCCTACGACGACTGCACCCTTGCCGGACGCCACCTCCACGACGGCACGACCTACTGCGGATATGCCCATGGAGACGGCCTGTGTGACGGTCTCTGCCGGGCGCTGTGCCCCCTGGAGGACTGCGTCTCCTCCGGCCGCCATTACCACGGCTACAGCATCTACTGCGGCGCTCACCACGACGGCGGCTTCTGTGATGGCTCCTGCATCCGGGTCCCCTGATTTTTCTCTTGTGTATTTGAAAAACCGGCTGACCGCGCTACAGCGGCCAGCCGGTTTTTTATGTCTCCAGCGCTTTGGCGTAATCCTCCACCACCTGCCGGGCGGCCCGGAGGGGGTCCTCGTTTTTCGCCAGGCGGAAGGAGAACCGGGGGACCTCCCCGGGCATAAGGAGCAGGCGCTTGGTATACTTCTCCTGGGCGCACAGGGCGGAGAAGGGCTCCAGGCGGAACTCGTCCAGGGTAAAGACCAGCCGGTCCCCCTTCTGGGCCAGGTCGTTAATGCGGCACTGTGCCGCCGCCGCCCGGAGGAGAGCCACCGACAGCAGGTTGTTCACCGGCCGGGAGGGCTCGCCGTAGCGGTCGATGAGCTCGTCCACCAGCTCGTCGGCCTCCTCCTCGCTGCGCACGGCGGCGATGCGGCGGTACAGGTCCATCCGCTGCTCCGGGGAGGGGACGTACTTGTCCGGGATGGAGGCGGACACGCTTAAATTGGCGGCGCACTCGGTGCGGGTGGGCAGGGGCTGGCCCTGCTCCAGCAGGACGGCTTCCTCCAGCAGCTTCAGGTACATGTCATAGCCCACCGAAAGCAGAAAGCCGCTCTGCTCCGGACCCAGCACGTTGCCCGCGCCCCTTATCTCCAGGTCCCGCATGGCGATTTTAAAGCCGGAGCCGAATTCGGCAAACTCCCGGATGGCCTCCAGCCGCTTGGAGGCCACTTCGCTGAGTACCTTCCCCTTCCGGTAGGTGAGGTAGGCGAAGGCCCGCCGGCTGGACCGGCCCACCCGCCCCCGAATCTGGTGGAGCTGGGCCAGGCCCAGCCGGTCGGCGTCCTCCATGATGAGGGTGTTTACGTTGGGCAGGTCGATGCCCGTCTCGATGATGGTGGTGCACACCAGCACGTTCAGTTCCCCGTCGGTCATCTGGGCCATCACGTCGTCGATGGCCTCCTGAGACATGCGGCCGTGGGCCACCCCTATGGCGGCGTCCTCCCCCAGCAGCATTTGGATGCGGGCGGCGCAGCGGTCGATGGTCTCCACCCGGTTGTGCAGGTAAAATACCTGCCCCCCACGCTCCAGCTCCCGGCGCATGGCATCGGCCAGGAGATTCCAGTCGTGCTCCAGCACATAGGTCTGCACCGGCTGGCGGTCGGCGGGCGGCTCCTCCAGGGTGGACATGTCCCGGATGCCGGACAGGGCCATGTTCAGCGTTCTGGGGATGGGGGTGGCGGACAGGGTGAGTACGTCCACCTGCTTGAAGTTCTCCTTCAGCTTCTCCTTGTGCTGCACGCCGAACCGCTGCTCCTCATCCACCACAAGAAGGCCCAGGTCCTTGAAGCGCACGTCCTTGTTGAACAGCCGGTGGGTGCCGATGAGGATGTCCACCTCCCCGGCCTCCACCCGGCGGAGGGTCTCCTTCATCTGGGCGGGGGTGCGGAAGCGGGACACCACGTCGATGTTCACCGGGTACTTCTGGAACCGGCGCAGGGCGGTGAGGTAGTGCTGCCGGGCCAGGACGGTGGTGGGCACCAGAATGGCGGTCTGCTTGCCGTCCAGCACGCACTTCATCATGGCCCGGAAGGCCACCTCCGTCTTGCCGTAGCCCACGTCGCCGCACAGCAGCCGGTCCATGGGGGTGGGCCGCTCCATGTCCAGCTTGATCTCCTCGATGCACCGCAGCTGGTCGTCGGTCTCGGTGTATTCAAACTGCTCCTCAAACTCCCGCTGCCAGGGGGAGTCGGGGGCGAAGGCGTAGCCCGGCTGGCGCTGGCGCTGGGCGTAGAGCTGAATCAGCCCCTTGGCCAGGTCCTGTACCGCCTTTTTGGCCTTCTTCTTGGCCTTTTCCCACTCCTGGCCCCCCAGGCGGTTCAGCTTTTTGGTCTCGTTGGCGTCCTCGCCGCCGCCGATATACTTGCTCACCAGGTCCAGCTGGGTGGCGGGGACGTAGAGCACGTCGGTGCCGGCGTAGGCGATTTTTACATAGTCCTGCTCTACCCCCTCCACCGGCATCTTTACCATGCCCACATAGCGGCCCACTCCGTGGTGCTCGTGGACCACCAGGTCGCCGGGGGTGAGGTCGGCGTAGGACTTTAGCTTCTGCCGGTTGGTGGCATCCTTGGGCCGCCGGGGCTTTTTCCCTGCGGCCTTCTCCCCCTCGGTGAGGACAGCCAGTCTTCGCTCGGGGTACTCAAAGCCGCTGGACAGCCCCCCCACGGTAATCACTACCTGTCCGGGCTCGGGCAGTTCCCTGAGCTGGAAGTCCACCGCCGACTTGATTTTCTGCTCCCGAAGGAGGGTTTGCAGGTCGATGGCCCGCTGTTCGCCGGACACCAGCACCAGCGCGGCGAAGCCGCTGTTCTGGTAGTGGGCCAGGTCCTGCACCGCCGTCTCCAGGCTGGCCAGGAAGGGGGGCAGCTGCTTGGCGGTGATGGAGAGCAGTTCCCTGGGGGGCGTGGGGTAGGAGACGGTGGTGAAGGAGTCCAGATAGACCAGGGGGAAGTCCTCCAGCTTGCTGAGGAGCTGGGGGAAGGTGAGGGCCAGCTGGGTACAGGAGGGGTCCAGCTCCCCCTGCTCCAGCAGGGACTTTGCGTCCTCCTCCAGCTGCCACTGGTAGGACTTCGCCCGGTCCGCCGCCCGGGGAGCCTGGTCAAATATTACGCAGGCGTCGGGGGGCAGATAGTCTGCTGCCCCGGCCAGCTCCGGGTAGATCAGGGGGAGATACCGGTCAAGCGCGGGGAAGGTCCGTCCCTGGGCGATGGCTTCTCCGTCCTGCTCCAGGGTGGCGGCCAGCTCCCTGTTCCCGTTTTGCAGGGCTTTGGCGGCCAGCTTTCTGATTTTTTTGCTCAGCTCCCCCATTCCGCCGGGGGCCAGCTGGGGCAGGACCTCGGCGGCGGGGAGGAGGAGGGCGGAAGTGACGTTTTCCGTCCGGCGCTGGGTGGCGGGGTCGAAGACCCCCATGGCGTCCACCTCGTCCCCGAAGAACTCCACCCGGACGGGGCGGTCCATGCCGGGGGAAAAGACGTCCAGGATGCCCCCCCGGAGGGCGAACTGGCCCACCCCCTCCACCTGCTCGCACCGGACATACCCGGAGGCGGACAGGTCCTCGGCCAGCTGGTTCAGGTCGTAGACGCCGCCCGTCTTCAGTTCCCGGCAGCAGGCCTCCAGGGTCTGGGGAGGGATGGTGCGTTGGAGCAGGCCCTCCACAGTGGCCACCAGGAGGGGGAGCTTCCCCTGGGCCAGCCCACGCATCAGGGCCAGCCGCCTGTGCTCCCACTGGCGGGAGAGGGCGGCGGCGTTGTGGAAGGTGAAGTCCCGGGGGCCCAGCACCGGGACGGGGACCCCGGCGAAGGCGGCCAGGTCCCGGGCCAGCCGCGCGCCCTCGGTCTCGTCGGCGCAGATTACCACCACCGGGCGCCCGGTAACCAGGCCGATGCCGGCGGCGATATGGCAGCGGTGGATGGCCGCCGCCCCGGACAGGGCCGCGGGGGAGCGGCCCCCCTCCAGGGCGGAGAGGAGCTGTTGAAATTCCGGCATGCCGTTCAGGGCGGCGGTAAGCAGTTTCACGGGGAACACCTCATTTTCGACAAAACTGACAACGCAGCAACGCCCCTGCCCCCGTGAGGGGGAGGGGTGTTATATTTTCATTCCAATAAAAGACGGGCCCTCTCAGTCTGGCCTGCGGCCAGACAGCTCCCCCAAAGGGGGAGCTTCATTTACCTCCCCCTTTGGGGGAGGTGCCCCAGTGTGCACACTGGGGCGGAGAGGGTTTTCTCAGGTAATCTCGTAGTCCTGGCCGAACTGGAGCTCGCCAAAGTTGATGCGGCTGCCTGTGGGGGGACGGCGGCGAGGGTCGTCGTCCTCGTCCTCATAGTCGTCGTCCTCGACGGGAGGGAAGTCCTCCTCATCTTCGATGGGCTGGCCGGGGGCGAACTCGGCGGTGTCAGACAGGTCCCGGTCCTCCTCCTCCGCCGCCCGGGAACGGAGGTTTTCGGCGGTGGCGGCCTCCATGGCCTGGGCCAGCAGGCGCTGGACGTTATCGTCAATCTCGTCGGCCTTCTCCTGCACCGGGTCGGCGGTGGGCTGGGTCTCGGGAGGGTAGAGCCCCTCCAGCTGAGCCAGGTATTCCGCCTCCTGCATGTGGAGGGCGCGGACCTTCTCCACAAAGGCGGCGGTCTGCTCCTGGGCCTTCTTCAGGCGGTACTCCTC
>CANPFP010000087.1 GCA_947573385.1 uncultured Bacillota bacterium
ACCTGCCCTCCAAGCTGGCCATGGACCCGGAGGAGCGGGCCCTGTGGGCCTGCATCCCCGGGGACTACTCCGGCCAGGTGCTGTTCTTCTTCGAGAACGGCAAGGCCGCCCGGGTGGAGCTGGCTGCCTACCAGACCCAGACCCGGCGGAAGAAACTTACCGGGGCTTACTCGGACAAGTCGCCCCTGGTGTCCGCCTTCCTGCTGCGGGAGGACTTTGAGGCGGCGGTGATCTCCACCGAAAACCGCTGTGTGGTCTTCCACACCGCCAGCCTGAACCCCAAGACCACCCGGAACACCCAGGGGGTCAACATTATGACGCTGAAACCCAAGTTTAAGATAGAGAAGGTGCTGCCCCTGGACCGCACCCACATCCAGAACGCCGCCCGCTACCGGGCCCGCTCCCTGCCCATCGCCGGCGCGCTCCTCAAAGAGGAGGACCGGGGGGAGGAGCAGATGACTTTATTATGATTCTGTAGGGGCCGCCCCTGGGCGGCCCGCATTCCCATTAAAACGGGGCGCCGAGGGCGGCGCCCCCCGCAAGGAGGACCCCTATGACCAAACACACCCTCTCCCGCATGGTGCGGGACTACGCCTGGATTGCCCTGGGCTCCGTGCTCTACTCCCTCAGCTTCGACTGGTTCTATGTGCCCAACCAGATCGGCTTCGGGGGGCTTACCGCCCTGGGCATGATCTTAAACCACCTCTCCCCCTCCATTCCCATCGGCACGGTGGTTCTAGTGCTCAACGTCCCGATTTTTCTTCTAGGATGGAAATTCCTGGGTGGGCACACCCTTGTGTCCTCCCTGTTCGCCATGGCGGCCACCTCCGTGCTGGTGGACCTTATCGCCGCTCTGTACACCTTCCCGCCTATGGACCCCATGCTGGCCGCCGTCTTCGGCGGGGTGAGCCTGGGGGCATCCCTGGGGATGATTTTCTCCAAAGGGGCCACCACCGGCGGCACCGACCTGATCGCCCGGCTGCTGAAATTGCCCTTCGCCTGGCTGCCTGTGGGCAGGCTGCTTCTTGTGGTGGACCTGTCCATGCTGCTGGCCGTCTCCATCGCCTTTCGCAGCATGGAGAGCGCCATGTACGGCATGATCTCCCTGTATATTTCCACTCTGGTAATGGATGGCGTGCTCTACGGCATGGACCAGTCCAAGGTGGCCTACATCATCACCGCCACCCCCCGGATTATGGCCGAGGAGATCGACCGGCAGCTGGACCGGGGCGTCACCTTTCTCCGGGGAGAGGGCAGCTTCTCCGGCAAGGAGAGACTGGTACTCATGTGTGCCTTTAAACAGCGGCAGATCGTCCCCTTGAAGGCCCTGGTCCACGAGCTGGACCCCCAGGCCTTCCTCATCGTCTGCGACGCCCATGAAGTACTGGGTCAGGGCTTTAGAAGATATCAAAAGAACGACATATAAAAGAGGAGTGCTTATCATGACAGACTGGACCAAACTGACCAAAAATCTGGAGGAGCGGGGGTTCACCCCCAGGGTCTTCGCCACCAAGGAGGAGGCTGCCGACTACCTGGACAGGGAGATCGACGGGGTAAGCGTGGCCTTCGGCGGCTCCATGACGGTGCAGGAGATGGGGCTGTACCCCCGGCTGGCCGCCCACAATAATGCCCTCTGGCACTGGAACAAAGATGCCCTGACCGAAGCCGCCACCACTGACGTGTACATCTGCTCGGTGAACGGCCTGGCCGAAACCGGCGAGCTTATCAACATCGACGGGGTAGGCAACCGGGTGTCCTCCACTATTTTCGGCCATAAGCGGGTCTATTTCGTGGTGGGGAGGAACAAGGTCGCCCCCGACTACGACGCCGCCCTGTGGCGGGCTCGGAACATCGCCGCCCCTAAAAACTGCCAGCGGCTGGGCCTGAAAACCCCCTGTGCCGTCAAGGCCGACAAATGCTACAACTGCTCCAGCCCGGACCGCTCCTGCCGGGCCCTGGTGGTGCTGTGGGAAAAGCCTCGGGACGTGGAACGGATGGAGGTCATCCTCATCGACCAGGAGTTGGGATATTGATTACTGGCAATGCAGGGGCGGTCTGTGGCCACCCCTGCAGGAGAGTCCGCCTTCTGGCTGTTTTAATGGCCGCCGCCCTCCTGCTCACCGGCTGTTCCGCCCTGCTGGAGCGGGAATACGCCTCCATCTCCCCCCACAACGCTGTTCCCGCCACCGAGGGGGACCCCTCCACCCTGCGGGCGGACAACTATCAGGAGCTGGTCAACGCTTTGGTCTACTTTATCTCCAGCGGAATGGAGGAGGGCACCGTCCGGCTTTACACCGACACGGAAAATGTGGAGCCTTTCCTGTCGGACGCCTGCCTGGAGGTGGTCCAGGAGGACCCGCTGGGGGCCTACTGCGTAGAGTTTATTAAATATGCTGTGGACCCGGTGGTCGCCTATTCCGAAGCCCATATCGACATCACCTACCGCCGCAGCCGGGAACAGGTGTCTTCCATCGTCCAGGCCACCGGCGTCACTGCCATTCGCAGTGAGCTGGAATCGGCCCTCACCTCCTTCGCACCGGAGCGGGTGCTGCGCATCAGCTACTTTGACGAGAACGAGTCCTTTATCCAGGACCTGGCCCATCAGGCCTATTATGATGTTCCAGCCTTCGCCCTGGGGATGCCGGAGGTCTCGGTATCCATCTACCCCAGCAGCGGCCGGCAGCGGATTGTGGAAATCCTGCTTGACTATCCCCTGGACCGGACCGAGCTGGAGGAACGTCGGGGGGACCTGGCATGGGAGCTCCAGCTGCTGACCCGTGACCTCACCAGAGACGGCCGGACGCCCTCCGTTCTGGAAACCGCCCAGGCTCTGCTGGAGGAGGGGGAATACGACCCGGGCGGGGCGTCCACCCCCTTCGACCTGTTCGACACAGGGGCCGTTAACAGCGAGGGGCTGTCCTTGGCTTTTGCTGCCCTGTGCCATGAATTGGACATCCCCTGCCACGTTGCCCAAGGCTTCCGGGACGAGGAGCCCCACTTTTGGACGGTGGTCCAGACCGAAGACGGCTGGCGCCATCTGGACCTGTCCAACCTGGAGGGTGAGGATGGCCCCCTGTATACCGACCAGGCCTTTACAGCTCTGGGCTACCTCTGGGAGGAGGACTCCCTTCCGTCCTGCACCGGGAACTGAGTCTGCCAAATTCTTACTGTTGTGTTACAGCCCTTGTCAAGCCGGGAAAAATTAAGTATAATGTCCTTACCCTTCCAAGCCCCCAGAAAGGAGCTCTTTATGAATGCTTTCAAACAATGGATGTCCGCCGGTCTGGCCGCTGTGCTTACCGTGTCCGTCCTGACTATTCCCGGCTTGGCCGCGGAGTCCTTTGCTGACTTCCGCATTGATGCCGCCAATATAGATGTCCCCGAGCGGGTGATCTCTGTGGAGCGCTACCAGTCGGATGAGACAAACGCTCTCCAGCTCACCGAAGCTACGGAGTACACCTGCAAGCTCAACCGGGTCACCGAGGACGCCAACTTTTACATCCAGCCCAAGTCAGAGGGGGTCAGCGTGGTAGTGGACTACCTGGCTGACTTGAACGGCGACGGCACCTACGAGTTGATGGACAGCGACAACAGCCCCATGCGGGACACGCTGGACCAGAAAAGCATCCTGTCCGCCGTCACTGACAGCCCCATCATCACCCTGACCAACGGCGAGACATATATCGTGTCCGCCGAGTCTCTGTCCAGCCGCTACCATCAGGCTCTCCAGCAGGGCGCACAGGTCTTGGGTCTGGAGAAGGTCTCCCCTCAGAGCTTCCCCCTGTGCCGCATCACTCTGCGCCGCCCCGGCGACAACCAGGATTATGAACGGCAGACCTACTACCTGGAGCTCTACGGCAAGGTGCTTATTCCCTCTGACGTCTTTCCCAACCAATGGTATTACAGCGCGGTGGAATACGGCCTTGCGCAAGGTTATTTCTCCGGCATGGAGGACGGCCGTTTCGGTCCCGACGAACAGCTGAACCGGGCCCAGCTTGCCCAGGTGCTCTGGACGGTAGGCGGCTGCCTGGAAGCGGAGGATTCCCGTTTTTCTGACGTAGTCCCCGACGACTGGTTTTACCATGCGGTATCCTGGTGCCAGCAGGAGGGCCTGATCGTCGGCTATGCGGACGGGACCTTTCTTCCCGACACCCCGCTGACCCGGGAACAGCTGGTCTCCATCCTTTACCGCTACGCCCGGTACGCCGGCTCCAGCCTGCGCGCCACCGCCGATTTGTCCCAGTATGACGACTGCGACGAGGTCTCTGTCTGGGCTCGCGACAGCTTGCGCTGGGCTATGACTAACTGTCTGCTCACCGTCTCCGATAATTCCCTGCGCCCCTCTGACACAGTATCCCGGGCCGAACTGGCCTCCGCCTTCTACGCCTACGACATCAACCTGGGGACTCACAGCAACACCTGGTAACCCTTTCAGCGCCTGGCAGCACAGTTGCCGGGCGTCTTTTTTCGGTTTAACCGCTGGAATATTTGTCCACACTAAGTTATAGAATAGACCAGCCGCAAAAACCGAGAAAGGAGAGCAATCTATGCCCCAATCTATCCGAAAATCTTCCCTCCGCCGGGGGGATCCTGCCCGGGAGGAGGAGCGCCGGGAGCTGATGCAGTCCCTGAACCACACCCGCACCCTTATCAACCAGGCCTATGGCGGCTTTAACAGCGCCAGTGACGGCGACCTGATCGAGTCCTATGTCTTTGAGATTAACGCGCTCCAGGCCCGGTACAACTATCTGCTCCGCCGGGTAAAGGAGCTGGAGTCCATCCCATGACTTCTCTGCCCGGGTACATGGCCTGGTGCCTGGCCGGACTGCTTCTGTGCGCCGCACTGCTCCTCCTGCGCCGGCCGGCGGCCAGGCTGCTCCGGCTGCTCCTGCGCTCCTCCGTGGGACTGGCCGCCCTGGCTCTGTTTTCCCAGGTCAGCGGCTTTCTCGGAGTCAGCCTGGGGGTCAACTTGGTCAACGCATTTGTGCTGGGTGTGCTGGGTGTCCCCGGCTTTGGCCTGCTGCTTCTCCTCCAGTGGACGCTGCGATAACCTTCCGTCAGGGACGGGCTAACGCCCGTCCCTCTGTTTTTCTGGCTGGATATTTTATAAAACCCCTTGACAAATCAAAATATGGATGGTAAGATAACAAGCGTCTCTGGATGGAAACCGATTCGGAGAGATGTCCGAGTGGTTTAAGGAGCTGGTCTTGAAAACCAGTGACTCGCAAGAGCCGTGGGTTCGAATCCCACTCTCTCCGCCACGGCGTCGGAGCAAGCTCCGTCTCGCTTGCTCTGACTTTTTTCAAAAGTCGGAGCCAACAACCGAATATGTAGTTTTTACTTGCAGCCATGCAGAAGTACCCAAGTGGCTATAAGGGGCTCCCCTGCTAAGGGAGTAGGCGGGTAAAACCGTGCGGGGGTTCGAATCCCCCCTTCTGCGCCACATCGGAGCAAGCTTCGTGCTTGCTCCGATGTTTTTTCCGACAAACTGCACAGATAGAGAGTTGGTGACTGATATGGCGAAAAAGGAAAAGCAAAAGGTCGAGACCGAACCAAAGCCGGAACCAAAGAACTCCCCAAAAGTTCCAAAAGATGGAAACCCGCTTCTCAAAATTTTAACCGCCCTTTTGATTTTGGTTGGTGTGGGGGAATTGGCGCTGATTGGTTATTATGGCTTCGGCGTCTTCCAGAGCAACCGGGCCATGCGGCAGTATGAGGCAGAACAAGAAGCGCTCAGGGAGGAACAGTTATCCAGGGGAACCACAGCCGGCAGCTCTTTTGGCCCCACGCTGAAGGTGGAAAACGGCACTGTTACCTGGCGGCGGGAGGACGACCGCCCCATAGGAGGAACCGCCGCCCCGTCCGATGGGACCCCTGTCTCCTCTCAAAACGGCGGTGAACAGCAACTGGCCCGCATTTCTGTGCCCACAATCCCTTACCTTCTGGCAGATATGGGAGAGGACCAGGAGGAACAGACAGCTACTCCGCTCACTGACGGCACAAACACCGCCGCTTAATAAGGGAGTGTGAAGTTATGAATAAACAGTTCAGCCTTGCAGAAGCCGCCGACATACTGCGCCGGCAGGAGGAGCTGCTCCGGGTGGATTCCTTCTCCAACCACAGTGCCTGGGAGCTGGGCTGCCGGATGGTGGAGGAGAGCGCCCACCGAGGCATCGGCTTGGCCGTCTGCATCCGTAAACTCAACGGCAACATTGTCTTTCAGGCTGCCGGCGACGAGACAGACCTGACCAACCAACTCTGGATGGAGCGCAAATACCATACCGTCTCTCTTATGGAGCGCAGCTCTCTGCTGGCCATGGTCACATGCCGTCTCCAGGGCCAAAGCATCAGGGGTATGGGCCTGTCCGACGCAAATTATGTACTGTGCGGCGGCGGATTTCCTATCCGTACCAGGGATGGAAGCCTACTGATGGTGGCCACTGTTTCTGCCCTGCCGCATGAACAGGACCACGCCTTTTTGGTGGATTGTCTGTCTAAATATCTGGACATTCCCACCCCGCAGCTGCCGGAGAACTTTAAAATTCCCATGGACAGCAGCATTTAAACAGCATTGAACTCATGTGGGGCAGCCTTTGTGTTGCCCTACTTTTATGGGCGGCGGCATAAGCCCCTCCGGCCGAAAGGAGCAGTTTATGGACCTGTGTAATATCAACGAAATCAAATCCCTGCTGGCCCGGCACGGCTTCCGCTTCTCCAAGTCTATGGGGCAGAATTTCCTCATCGCCGACTGGGTCCCCCGGGAGATTGCCAAAGCCGCCGGAGCCCACCCGGATGTAGGCGTGCTGGAAATCGGCCCCGGGATCGGCTGTCTCACCCGGGAGCTGGCCGGGCGGGCGGGCAAGGTGGTCAGCGTGGAGCTGGACCGCTCCCTGCTGCCCATTCTGGAAGAAACTCTGGCTGGCCGGGACAATGTAGAGATCGTCTCGGGTGATATCCTGAAGCTGGATATCCGCCAGATGACACTGAAAATGCCCTGGTTTTCCGGGTTTGCCGCCTGCGCCAACCTGCCCTACAACATCACCACCCCGGCCATCACCGCCCTCATCGAGGCCCAATGCTTCTTTGCCATCACGGTGATGATCCAGAAGGAGGTGGCCCAGCGCATCTGCGCCCAGCCGGGGACCAAGGACTACGGGGCCTTCTCGGTCTTCTGCCAGTACCACACCGCCCCGGAGCTGCTCTTTGAGGTCCCGCCCGACTGCTTTATTCCCGCCCCTAAGGTGACGTCGGCGGTGGTGCGGATGGTCCCCCGGCCCGCCCCGGCGGAGGTGGACGACCCGGACCACTTTTTCCGGGTGGTGAAAGCCGCCTTTGCCCTGCGGCGCAAGACCCTGCTCAACAGCTTGTCCGCCGGTCTGGGCGGGCAGTACACCAAAGAGACGCTGTCCCAGGCCATTGCGGCCTGTTCCCTGCCGGCCGACGTCCGGGGAGAGCGGCTGTCCATTCCCCAATTTGCCCAACTGTCCCGCTGCTTGCGGGGCCCGGTTTGACCCTTTTAACCATTTAGTGTTTTTCCCGCACTTGTCTCTTGCAAAGCCCTGAAAAATGGGGTAAAATAAGGCACGATCGGAATGGATGACCATTTTCACCATTTTAATAAGGAGGAACTTATCTATGGAAACCTACGGTCTGGAAAAGTACGGCATTACCGGGATCAAGGAAATCGTCTACAATCCCACCTATGAGCAGCTCTTTGAGGCGGAGATGGACCCCACGCTGGAGGGCTTTGAAAAGGGCCAGATGACCGAGCTGGGCGCTGTCAACGTGATGACCGGCATCTACACCGGCCGCTCTCCCAAGGACAAGTTCATCGTAATGGACGAGAACTCCAAGGACACCGTGTGGTGGACCTCCGACGAGTTCAAGAACG
>CANPFP010000088.1 GCA_947573385.1 uncultured Bacillota bacterium
TTGGTAAGGATGAGGTCTCCAGTTCAAATCTGGATAGCAGCTCCACAAAATACGCTGTTTTCTGCTGAAAATAGCGTATTTCTTTTTAATTTCAGCACTTTTCTTTGCGGTTGAATTTTTGGAATTCGGTTTTGACCACATAACAAGCCACAGACAGAAAAAATGGCCCATCGGGGTGTCCCCGATGGGCCATGGATCTTTGTCAGTCGACTTTGGGTTCGGCTTTCAGCTGCTCCTTCTCGGCGGCGATCTCCGCTTTCATTTCAGCAATCATTTCCGCCAGCAGCTTTTCGCATTCCTCCTCGCTGTGGGCATAGACGTTGCGGGCGTGCTTTTTGCCGTCCGGCCAGACGGGGGAATACCGCCCTTCCCAGAGCTTCTCATTGATCTGGGTGACACAGCCCGTGCCAGCCTTGCGCCGCTGGCCCTTGTGGGCCTGAAATGTGCTGGGGGCGGGTTTCCGGGGTGCCACTCCACGTTCTATCGGTGGATCAGCTTTGCCGATACCTTGGTCGATTTTCACTGCCGCCGTCCGGCGCATCTCGTCGGTGACGTGGGCGTAGACGTTCAGTGTGGTGCTGCTGGACACATGCCCGATGATGGTAGAGAGGGTTTTGATGTCCATTCCATGTTCCAAGGAAAGGGTAGAAAATGTGTGTCTAAGGTCATGGAATCTGACCTTTTTGCACCCGGCTCGTTGTAGGACTGTTTGCAGCCGCTTCCGAGCAGTGGCGGGATCTCTGGGCGAGTTTTTGTTAATTGGAGAGGGGAACATCCACTTGGAGCCTACGGTTTCTTTGTATGCCTTAAGGACACTCAGCACAGGGGCAGGGAGGATGACGCTTCGGTTGCCCGCTTTGGTTTTGGGCGGTGAGACCACCAGTTCTCCATTGATGCGGTGAACCTGTCGTTCCACCCGGAGTTCTCCAGTGCGGAGGTTCAGGTCATCCCACTGGAGTGCGCAAATCTCACCCCGGCGCAACCCTGTGGAGAGTTCCAGCAGAAGGAGTTCAAAGCAACCGTCCTCTTTGGCTTGGATCAGCAGCCGCTGGATTTCTTCCGGGGTTAACACCTGCATTTCCCTGGCTTTGGCAGGGGGTAGGCGGCAGCCATCGGCAGGGTTGCGGAAAAGGAGCTTTTCAGAAACCGCCTTGTCCAGTGCGGCATGGAGGGTAGTGTGGATGCCCCGGACAGTTTGATCGGAGAGACCTTCGCCATAGAGTTCGGCGCGGAGAAGTCTACCGCCTTGTTTGAGCCTGGTGTAGAACTGCTGGATATCGTTGGTGGTGAGCTTGTCCAGTTGGGTGCCGCCCAGTGCGGGGATGATGTGTTGATAGATGCGCCGCTCGTAGGACATCTGGGTGTTAGGCCGAAGGTTGGGCTTCTTATAGCTTTGATACCAAAAATCCAGCCAATCGCCTAACAGGATGCCGGGTTTCGGCTGGTCAGAAGTAGGTGCCTGGATGCTGTCCTTTAGGGCTGTGAGCTTTGCTTTACATTCGCTTTTAGTTTTAGCGAGGACATTTTTGGTGACAGGGAGTCCCTTATCATCGTAGCCGATGACTGCCCGTCCTTCCCAGCGGCCATCTTTTCTCAAGCTTACTCCGCCCTCGCCGCGCTTTCTGCGCTTTGCCATGGCTTCATCTCCTCTCCGAGATAGTCGGTCAGAAAGCCGCCCACAATGTCGGCGGCCCGCTTCTGCATATCACCTGTGGTATGGGTGTAGATGTCCAGCGTGAAGGACGCCTTGGTGTGTCCCAGGATGCCGGACAGGGTCTTGGCATCCACGCCGCTGGCCAGTGCATGGGTAGAAAATGTGTGACGTAAATCGTGGAAGCGGATGCTGGGCAGTCCGGCCTGGGCCAGCAGCTTCTTCATCTGATGGTAGGCGGCACTGGGGTTCACGGGGGCCTCCGGGCGAAGCGGATCGTGGAAAATCCAGGGGGAGAAGGACTTTTTCTTCCTTGCCCGTAATAATTCCGCTGTGCTGGGCGGAAGGACGATTTTCCTGGTTCCGGCATAGGTTTTGGTATCCCCGGCTACCAGCCTGCCATCCTTTTCCCGGTGGAGAGTGCGGCAGATGCGGAGCGTCCCTGCGTTGTTGTCGAAGTCCGTCCACATGAGGCCGCAGATTTCACCCAGGCGAAGGCCGGTGGTGAGTTCGGTGTAAAAGAAGTCGTGCCAGATGGTGTCTGCCTTGATGGCTTCAATGAAAGTTTCCAGCTGTTGTTCGTTCAAGATATTCAAGGGTTGACAGATGACCTTGGGCGGTTCCACTTCATCGGCAGGGTTTGTAGGGATAAGTCCCTGCTCCACCGCCGCCTGGAGTGCGTGGTGGAGTGTTGTGTGGATGCCGTGAACGGTGGTGCTGGAAAGTCCGTGGCCTTGACCGGGACGGGGCTTCACCCGACCATTCTTCTTCAGGCTATCGTAAAGTTTTCTCAAGTCTGTCGCCGTCACCTGGGAGAGCATTTTCTTTCCCAGAAAAGGCACAACATGGTTCTCCATATCTCGCTGATAATGCTCCAGGGTGCCAGGCCGGAGGGTGGCGGACATATGCCCCAGCCATTGCTCCAGCCATTCCGCAAGGGTCATCCTGCTCTGCTCCGTCAGGTCGATGCCCTGGTAGATGTCGATGTTCTGGCGGAGCTTCGCGGTCAGCTCTTTCTGGGTGCCGGCGTAGAGGTAGCGGAAGATGGAGTCGCCGTTTTCTTTGTGGCCTATCACGATCCGCCCCTCCCAGCGGCCATCGTCCCGCTTGCGCACCATACCGTCGCCGGACGGTCTGCGCTTTGCCATGGTCAATCACCTCCGATTCTGATATCGCCATCGTTGTTGTCCATGCACTCCATCATGATTTTGGCACCCAGCCGGAAGCCCAGGATGAAATTCTCCAGCGCCGTGATGCTGTCGATTTCCTGTTGCGATTCGATCAGCTTTGCCAAGACCGCCTGTCCAGCTTCGTCGAGCTGCTCTGTGAGCTGCTTTTCAAACCGGGTCACACGATCCGTCGCCCGCTTCAACTCTGAATTGGGCGTCATGTCCTGCGCGTTGGGTGTGATGTTGCCGTAGTAGAGATCTTCCAAAGTATTTCGCATTGCTCTCGCCTCCTGTAGCGACACACCATACCACAGGCCGGCGGGAATATCCATGGTCAACGGTGAGAGTTATCAGAACAGACACATATTTTTTGCGGTGTTCCGCTGGGCTTCTCTTTGTATACACTGGTGCAATTCATAATTCGCCACAGCGGCACACAAAGGGGGCGACACTGCGCCTCACTTGCGGGAGGCGTACGGATGCCAGTCACTCCGTGGAATGGGTACAAACCGCCGCACAGGGGCTAACACGGGGGAAAACACTTGGGCGGCGCTCCGCAGGTGTGGAGCGCCGCCCGCTTTTGCTTGAGAACGCCTATTCCGGATAGCGTGTGTAGAGGGCATATCCAGGCCGTTCTTCCAACCACCACTTGAAGTACTGCCCGCCCCAGCGGGCATGGTTGTTGAGACCGCTCTCGGTGACCTTGACGTACTCATCCGTTTTGCTGATTACAACTACCACGTGGCCGTTTCCGCTGTTGTCATAGCGGATCAGGTCGCCGGGGCGGATCTGATACCAGCTTGGGTTGTCCACCCTCCGCCACGGGAGGTTTCCAAACGCCGCGTCCGAACACAGCGTAGCCCAGCCGGAGCAGTGGGTGCCCCGGCGGTAGGGCCCGCCGCTGGTGGAGCGGTAGGGCGTGGGGTACACTGTCCCGGTGGGGTAGGTCTGCTTCAGCTGCGCCAGGACGGCCTGTACGCTTTCTTCTGTGGGGCCAGAGGGTACGGCGGGAGATTCCTCACTGTAGTGCTGGGTGCTGTTAATGTGGACGGAGTTGGTGGCGGCGTCATAGGTCACGCCGAAGTCCACCGCTTTGCCGATGTCCCGGAGGCGGACATAGTTATTGCCGCTGATGCTGTAGGCGGTGAGGGCTGCTTGCTGACCATTGATATAGAAGGTCTGGCTACTGGGCCGGGCGGTGAGATAGTCTGCTGCCTGGGCGGCGGGGCCGCTCAGGGCAAGGCCGGCGAGGATGCCGATTCCCATAAAGATCGCTTCCCTTTTCCTGTTCATGATCTGATCCCCTTTCGGTTTTGTTGTGCTTTTCGCAAACACAACCATGCCGAAGGAGTGGCGGGAAGTCAAGTACAATCAGGGGAACCGCATGGAGAAAAACTACGGCGTGAACGAAGCACTTTGCACAGCAGGGGTGCTCCTATTGTTTTCTGTGGCGCAGATTTTTGTGGGATCATAGCCTTGGACTTTTTCAAAAGCAAATAGCTTGTAGCTGAACATCCTTTGAGGTATACTGGTCATAACTTGTTCTACGGGAGGTTGTTGCTGTGAACCAAGCTGCTATTGAACACGCCATCCGTACTGCCACTGCTTCATTAGAGATGGAAGGCTTTGCAGTTAATCCCGACCATGTTGTTCTCTGCCGGAAAATGCTGGCCGGTGAGATCACGATGGAAGAATATCTCGCCAATGTCACGCCCCAAAAGGTTGGATAGGCACAACATACAGCGCCTCGCTTTCAGCAGCAAAAATCCTGTGGGTCACATAGTCGTACTGCCCCAGCCCTGCTCCACATGATCGTCTGGCTTGTGGCCCATAGCGATCTTCTTTTCCTGGATTCTGCGCCGCAGCTTGTGGTCGGTGTGCTGGCCATGGGTTCCGTCTATAACGTGGGCGTTGTCCTGGAAGATGCGGCCTATTGAATGGAGCAGACTGTTCACCGCCAAGATGGCGGAGGGCAGAGAAGGACTATTCTGCCGCTCCAACAGGATCTGGGCATAGGCGTGCCCCTGCTCCGCCGCCTGGGTCAGCCAGTAGACGGCCTGCCCCATGTCCTGGGGGATATCTTCACCCTCCCAATACAGCTTGCCCAGAAGGTATTCTGCATACGGGTTATCCGTTTCTGCCGACTCCGCAAGCCAAGGCAAGGCCTCCGTTACATTTCCATCCTTCAAAAATTCTTTGGCCAGACGGTAGGCGGCGTACTTGTGCCCGCCCTCAGCGGCTCGCTTCAGCCAGCGGATGCCCTGCTCCCGGTCATGGACTTCCACATCATCCGTCAGCAATAATTTGCCCAGCGCGTGCTGTGCGTCCGGCAGACTTTGCGCCGCCTGCTCGAACCAATACCGCGCCTCCAACCAGTCCGGCGTGACCAGCGGGCCATCTCGGCACAGCCTACCCAGTAAAAGCTGGGCGTAGGGGTCGCCATTTTCCGCCTGTATGCGGAGCCGCTTTACCCCTTCATCACGCAGGTCAAGGGGGAGGCCGTCATCACAGACCACCGACCAAATCCGTCCACAGGCTTCGCCGTTCTGGAAAACATCGTTCGGCTCATCGAACCGCTCCATGCCCTTGTCCTCAAAGGTGAGATGCTCCAGCCGGAGCGCCGCTTGAATCACAGCATTGTGGATAGCGCGGAACTCTTTCTGTTGGGACAGTGGGACGCTCTCCATGGGCTTGTCCGAGTAGAACTCATTTACCTCATGTTGAAGCTCCAGCCATTTTTCATAGCACTCTTTTACTGACGGCAACCGTGCCATTTGATCTACGATGTCATCCACCTGTTTCTTCACAGATTTGGAGAGATACCCGTACTGTTTTTTACCCTTCGTATTTTTCAACTCGTGAGCCAGCGTGAGCATCAGTTGCTCCGCTT
Organism: uncultured Bacillota bacterium; assembly: GCA_947573385.1. GTDB lineage: Bacteria > Bacillota > Clostridia > Oscillospirales > Oscillospiraceae > Lawsonibacter. The sequence goes on from CANPFP010000088.1 coordinate 5,711, forward strand.
CCGGGTGTTCGCAGACGCCCCGCTTCATCTCGTTGGCCAGCTCCAGCATGGAGCGGCGGGCCTCCGCCATCAGCTCATCCCGAGACTGGCTTTTCCGCTCGTAGACGTGGAGCAGCTCTTGGCGGAAGATATCGTTGGTGAGCATGGACTTGATTTTCTCAATGCCCACCGGGCTGAGATAACCCGGAGCATTTCCGGCAGACCATGCCATCATGTGGACGTGGGGATGGTCGCCTTCATCGTGGAATGCGGCGTACCAGCGAAACTCTTTGGGCGGGATGTTCATGGCGGCGGCGATGTCGTTGCGGTGTGTGAGGAGCAGGTTGCGCCACGTCCTGGCGCTGTCGTAACCCAGGCGGGCGGCGTCCTCCCGCTTCAGCGAGATAATGTGCGTCCACACATTTTTCTCGCACGTTTGCAGCTCCGATGTCACCTTTTTCAGATCCACATAGTCCTCATCGCCGAACAGGCCGTGGCTGCCTATACGCTCAACTCGGGGACGGGTGGCAATGTACTCTGCGTAGATGTCGCTCTGCTGAACGTCCGGCCAGCTGTCCTCCAGTGCCCGGGTGATGAACACCGAGGCGTTCACTTTGGTGGGACTGTCTCGGTAGCTGTTGTACTCAGGCAGCTTTTTCGCGTCAGGAAAATCTTTTGTCAGGCTGTCGATGAGCTGCGCCTGCTTTTGTGTGGCGAGGCGCCCGTCAGGAACCAACTCCACCCGCTCCCGCGTAGCGATGTACTTGGCGTGGCCGCCCGCATCTTTGCCGCCTTTGATGTACGGGCTTTTCAAAATCAATCGGGCCATTCATCCTCCGCCTCATTGGCTGCGCGGACCTTCTGCTCAAAAGGCATCTGCCCATTTGTGTTCTTGACGTTGCGCACGCTCTCCGCCCGCCGGCGGCGCAGATCCTCCTCAGTGAGTTCGTAGCTGTCCGCCAGGATGCCCATCATCATGTCCAGCTCCACCGTATGCTTGTAGATCAGGGAAGCCATCCGATCTTCAAACATCCCCAGCCGCCCATCCAGGGACGAGAGTACTGCCCTGGGCAATGTGCCGCTGTCGTCCTGGACGGCCAGATGATCCACGTAGAAATTCACCGCCTGCTCCACGAACTGGTTTTTGCTGCGGCAGCCAGCCGCTTTGTACCACTGCTCGATTTTTCGCTTGGTGTCCGGCTTCATGCGCAGGGCCAGCCGATCCTTGTTTTCTGTACTCAAAGTGTCTTTCACACCTCCAAACCCTTGATAGACGCCGTCCCAAACCGTTGGGACGGCTGTATTTGTGGAAAAACAGACGCCACTGGCCAGTTTTTCGCCGAAAACAGACGCCTGTTAAGAGCCCCGCGGGAAAGTCCCGGAAGCCCTTAAAACGGTCCGCACTGCGGGCCGATGTGACCTGCCGGGTGTCACTTGTGACGCCGGCGTTTATCCTGCTTGTCGTCGTCGCAGGCTTCATATCCCTCGCCCCGCCGCGAGCGGCAGGGCTCACTCATTCCGCCGCTCCTCCTCTCCCCACCGCAACCGCTGCGCTGGGTTGCGGCGGGGACCCCCGTCTGCGCTGCCCTTCGCCCCGTGTCTGCGTGGCTCTTACTGATTACAGCGTGGCACATTTTTCCGCTGTCCGGCCCTACACGACCCGCCCTCCCACAGCGGGCCACACAGGGGCCAACGCCGCGCTTCACGGGCTGGGAGGTGCACGGATGCCACCCAGTCTACAGGAGGGCAACAAACGGGCTTACAGTGCGAAACAAGGGCGCTGACTTGAGAGAGCCCCAACGCAGGCTCTCAAATTGGGTCATGTGGCTGGCGCTGGAGCGGAGGTTCCCGGAGCAGGCGGGCTAAACAGAACTGCCCTCGAATGGCGGTGATCGTGTGTCTCTTGCCGCTTGCGGACACGTCTGCGTTCTGCATCCAGTTCCAATTGGTGGAGCTGCCTCTGATGGAACTGATCAACCGCCACCTGCGTCGGTAGGATCGTGTAGAGGTTATTGCCCGTCCACTTCATCCCGCGCTGGTCGAAATAACTGCTGTGCTCCACAGCGATAAGACCCATCTCCAGAAGCGTATTGATACTTTTCATTGCGGTGTTCTTTACCAGTCCTGTTACAGCGGCGATGGTGTTATAGCTGGGATGGCAGGTGTGCGTCTGGCGATCCTCAATCAGCAGCAGAT
>CANPFP010000089.1 GCA_947573385.1 uncultured Bacillota bacterium
ATCATCGACTGCCTGGAGAAGCTGTCCAACACCCAAAAGCTGGACTATACCCTCACCTGCCAGCTGGCCCGGGCCTATAACAACATTGCCGACCTGGATAAGCCGGAGGCCAAAGGACAGCTCAAGCGGGCGGAGGAGCTGCTACGCTCGGTGGCGGACGAGGGCCGGAACGACTCCCTGTGGCACTACCGCCTGGGCTACTCCCTGTTCTACCAGGACCGGGAGGAGGAGGCCCTGTCCTGCTTCCAGCGGGCTTTGGAGCTGGACCCGGAGGATGAGGATACCAAGTACTTCATCAAGGAGTGCGAGAAGTACATCGCCGCCCGGGAGTGCCACCCGGAGATGTATGAGCAGGAGGACTGGGACGCGGTGGAAGCCCACCTGGAGCGGTACTTCGGTCCCTGCGACAACGTGTTTCACGAGATCATGTCCCCTGATATCCACGTGGATATCTACATCATGAAGCCAACTCCGGAGCGGAATTACTATGTCCTGTCCACCTTCGGCATGGGGGCCCATCGGATGAACGTGCCGGAGGAGCTGGCCGAGAAAAAGCTGGAGCGGGCGGAGATCATTGTCACCCTGCCCCCCGACTGGAAGGTCACCGAATCGGGGGAGGAGTGGTACTGGCCCATCCGCTGGCTGAAAATCCTGGCCCGGCTGCCCATCAACGAGGACGGCTGGCTGGGCTGGGGCCACACCGTTGCCAACCCGGACGACGCCCCCTTTGCGGAGAACACCAAACTGTGCGGCCTGGTGCTCACCCAGCCCCAGGGCTTCGACGAGGATGCGGTGTGCTGTGAGCTCCCCGGCGGGGATGAGGTGAATTTTTACCACATGATCCCCCTCACCTTCGAGGAGATGCAGTTCAAGCTGGCCCACGACGCCCAGGCCCTGCTGGAACGCTTCACCCCGGAGCAGCTGGCGGTGGTGGACATCCGCCGGGATAGCGTGTGCCCCGACGCGCCGGAAAAGCGGTTTGCCATTCCCCGGGAGGAGCTGAAACAGCTCTACGAGGGTGACGGCCCCCAGGGCTGCATCGCCACCGACCGCATCGTGGTGGACGGGGCCCCGGTGGGCTACTGCTGGCGGGAAGAGCCCGACTCCGGCGACGAGGCCTGGGACAGCGGCTGGCGCTTCACCGCCGGGGACGAGAGCGACGCATACATGGACGACCCGGACCACTCCGGCATCTACGCCCTGAACACCATCTGCAACTGCGACCCGGATGTAATTCCCCTGCTGGACTCCGAGCCCGGCACCGCCTGGAGCCGGGGGGAGGACGGCGTGTTCCGGCCGGAGCTGTATGAGGACGATTAAAATAAGCCCCCCCTTGTGAAAGGGGGGAGGGCCCGCAGTGGCGGGGGGATTCCGTCGAGCGGAAAGTTTTCAACAATGGAATCCCCCAGTCACCGCCTGCGGCGGTGCCAGCCCCCTTTAACAAGGGGGCCTTTCTTCTAACCCCGACAGTTTTTCCCTGTCGGGGTTGACTTTTTCCCCTCCATCCAGTATAATCCAAACTGTATCAAATAAGACAATTTGGAGGGATTGCTTTGTCTCTCAGCCGTTCCGAGATTTCCCTTCTCACCGCCGGCCCTCTGTTCCGCGGGGTCAGCGAGGAGCTGCTCCAGACGCTGGCGGGGGCGGAGGGGGCCAGTCTGGTCCGGTTCGACCCCGGGGTGGTGTACAGCCCCCGGCACTTCCGCCGCTCCCTGGCGGTGGTGCTGTCGGGGCAGCTCCAGGTGACCAAGGGGGCGCTGGCTGTCAGCGTGCTGGGGCCGGGAGACCTTTTCGGGGCCGCCGCCCTGTACAGCGACGAGCCTGAGTTTGCCGCCACCGTCACCGCCAAACGCCCCAGCCGGTGCCTGATGCTGGAGCACGATTTGGTGGACCGGCTCCTGGCTGAACAGGGGCAGATCCGGGAAAACTATTTGCGTTACCTCACCGGGCGGGTCCGGTTTTTGTCCGGGCGGCTGCAAACCCTGGCCCAGCCGGGGGTGGAGGGCAAGCTGGCCCGCTACCTGCTGGCCGACGGGGGCAGCTCCTGTCCAGCCACTGAGCTGTGCCAGCGGTTGGGGGTGAGCCGGGCCTCCCTCTACCGGGCCTTCGCCGCCCTGGAGGACAGCGGGCTTATCACCCGCCGGGGCAAGACCATCACCATTGTGGACCCTGCGGGACTGGAAACAGTCCTGTAAATCAGAAAGGATGATCTCTATGAAACGTACCCTCTCTCTGCTCCTCACTGCCGCCCTGGCCCTGTCCCTGCTGGCGGGCTGCGGGCCCAAGAATCCCCCCGCCGGGACCTCCTCCGCCCCCGGCTCGGCCAGCTCCAGCCAGCCGGACGGTTCCGTCTCTGAGCCGGGCGGCAACACCTCCGAGGGCTTTACCATGCCCAAGGTCATGGTCCTCTCCGGCCCCACAGGTGTGGGGGCGGCCAAGCTGATGGCAGACGGAGAATATGCTCAGGAACACCTTGAAGAAACCGGCACTCCCATGACCCCGGACGGCAAAGTATATGTAGTGGATAATATCACAGTGGTCACCGACAACACCCAGGTCCAGACCGCCCTGGCCAACGGTGACGTGGACATCGCCGCCATTGCCACCAACGCCGCCGCCTCTCTCTACGCCAAGACCGACGGGGGCATCCAGGTGCTGGCGGTAAACACCCTGGGGGTGCTCTATATTCTGGAGAAGGGGGACACGGTTCACTCCATGGCCGATCTGGCGGGCAAGACCCTCTACGCCCCCTCCAACACCAAAGGGGCCAACCCGGAGCACATTCTCAACCACCTGCTGGAAGGAAACGGCGTGGACCCCTCTCAGGTCAACATCGAGTGGCTCACCCCCCAGGAGATCACCGTAAAAATGACCTCCTCTGATTCTGGTATCTGCATGCTTCCCGTCCCCGCCGCCACCGCCCTGCTGGTGAAGGACAGCGGCGTCCGGGAGACCATTTCCCTGTCCGACGCCTGGCAGGACCTGGAGGGCTCCCCCCTGCCCATGGGCTGCGTGGTGGCCCGCACTGAGTATATTGAGGAGAATCCCGTTGGGGTGGAGGTCTTCCTGGCCGCCTACGAGAAGTCCATCGACTATATCAGCGACCCCGCCAACACCGCGGACGCCGCCGCCCTGGTGGCGCAGTATGAGTTCGCCCCCAACGACCAGGTAGCGGCCAAGGCCATTCCTCAGTGCTCCCTCACCTTCGTCACCGGGCAGGAGATGAAGACCATGCTGGAGGACTACTACTCCATCCTCTTCCAGGCGGAGCCAAAATCCATCGGCGGAGGCCTGCCCTACGACTCCTTCTACTATGGGGTGGACTAAACCCCTGAAAAAACTGTTATACGCCCTGCCGGCCCCCGCCTTTTGGCTGGGGGTCTGGCAGCTGTGTGCCTTTTTGGTGGACCGGCGCGTGGGCGGCAGGGGCAACGAGCTGCAAATGCCCTACCCCATCTCCGTCTGGAACGCCTTGGCCGCCATGGTCGGAACGGGGGACTTCTGGTCCACTGTTTTGGCATCTCTGGGCCGGATTGCTATGGGACTGGGCTGGGGTATCCTCCTGGGCGCTGTGCTGGCGGTGCTCACCTGTTCCTTTTCCTGGTGTGACCGGCTCCTCTCCCCCGCCGTTCGGGTGATTCGGGCGGCCCCGGTGGCTTCCTTTATCCTGTTGGTGCTGCTGTGGGCGGGCCGAGGGCGGACCCCAGCTATCATCTCCGCCCTGATGGTCCTGCCCGTGGTGTGGGATAACCTCTCCAGGGGCATTCAGGCCGTTGACCCCAAGCTGCTGGAGATGGCAAAATGCTACCGATTCTCCCGGTGGAAGACGGCGGCCCTGGTCTCTCTGCCCGCCCTGCGGCCCTACATCCTCACCGCGCTCTCCACAGCCGCCGGCCTGGCCTGGAAGTCAGGGGTGGCGGCGGAGGTGCTGTGTCTGCCCGAGCCCTCTTTGGGTCAGCGCATCTACTACACCAAGTACTACCTCGACATCCCGGAGCTCTTCGCCTGGACGGCGGTGACGGTGGCCCTGAGCATGGCCCTGGAACGGCTGCTCCGGGCCTGTCTGGCCCGGTGGGGAAGGGGGTGGGGGCGGTGATTTTCTGCAAGAACCTCTCCGTCTCCTATGGGGACAGGGTGGTGCTGGACCACTTCTCCCTAAAAATCCCGGACACCGGGATCACTGCCCTCAGCGGACCCTCGGGCTGCGGCAAGACCACCCTGCTCCGGGTGCTGGCCGGGCTGGAGCGGCCCCGGAGCGGGGCGGTGGAGGGGATTGTCCCCCGCCAGACCGCCCTGCTTTTCCAGGACGACCGTCTCCTTCCTTGGCGGACGGTGGAACAGCATCTGACCGATGTCCTCCCCAAATCCCGCTGGAGGGAGGTCCCCGCCCTCCTTGCTCTGACCGAGCTGGAGGGGGAAGAGCACACCTTCCCTGCCGCCCTGTCCGGGGGGATGGGCCGGCGGCTGGCCCTGGCCCGGTGCCTGGCTCTGGAGGCCGGGCTGTACCTGCTGGACGAGCCCTTTGCCGGGGTGGACCTGCCCCGGGCTCTGCGAATTTTGGAGCGGCTAAAAAAACTTCCCGCTCCCGTTCTGCTGGTCAGCCATGAGCCCGCTGTCCTGTCCGCCGCCAACGCCGTGATCGAGCTGGACGGCCCGCCGCTGAATATGATATAAATAAGCACAGGTTCCAATCAAGTGGAACCTGTGCTCTCTTTATTGCATATATTCCTCTGCCAGCCGGACCTCTCCCGTCTCCAGGGAGACGGGCACGTCGATGATCCGCTGGTTGCTGGACCCCCGGAACCGCAGCCCCAGATCCTTCTTTGCCAGGACAAAGGGGCCGTCCACCAGCACGTCCAGCCCCTCCAGCAGCTCCCGGCTGTGTTCCCCGACTTTTCCGTCGGCCAGCTCCTCGAAAAGATAGCCGGAGTAGCACCAGATGCTCTTGCCGGGCAGCTCTTTCCGCACCCGTCTCACCAGATCAAGAACGGCGGACTGGTTGTCCGGCTCGAAGGGCTCACCCCCCAGCAAGGACAGCCCCCGGATGTGGTCCGGGGCCAGCAAGGCAAGGATTTTTTCGATTTCTTCTTCCCCAAAGGGGGAGCCGTAGGAAAAGTCCCAGGTCTCCGGGTTGAAACACGCCTCACAGCGGTGGGTGCAGCCGGACACAAACAGCGACACCCGCACCCCCGGGCCGTTGGCCACGTCTACCTTTTTGATATCCGCGTAGTTCATAATCTTCTCCTTACCGAATGATTTTCAGCTTGGGGCACTTCTCCTTTAAGAAAGGCAGGAAGCTTTTCTGCTGCTCCGGGGTGAGACAGTCCTTGAACACCAGAAAGAACTGCTGCGTTTTGCTGATGATGAAAAAAACGCGCTCCGCCTCCGCCGCCCGGGCGAAGTGCTCATAGCGGAGCAGGGTCTCGCCGCCGCTGGACAGATTATGGATATGGATGCCGTCCACGGTGAAAAAGCTCTCGTACCGGCAGGAGCCGTCGGGGTAGCTCTCCCGCAGGCGAGCGATGTTGTTCTGGAGAAGTTTCCGCTTCAACAGGGGAACCTCCACAACAAAGACCAGGGCGGCGGCGATGCTGATAACCACCAGAACCGTGTTTCCGCCCACAAAATTCAGGGCCGCCGTTCCACAGGACAGCGCAATAAAAAGCAGCGCCAGCCACTTTGACCGGGGCGGCAGCAGATATTTTTTGAACTGCCGCAGGGTGTCTTCGTTCATGGTACCTGAGGTGCGGTACTGGTCCATCGCTATCATCTCCATGGATAAAATCGGGTCTCCGGATGGAGACCCGCCGGTGTTTTTACAGGTGCAAAACCCGTGCTTTAATCTCTTTGGTCTTGCCCACGTTCCAGAAGTTTTCGCCCAGGTAGCCGCAGGTGCGCCGGGTGACATTCATCTTGGACTGATCGGTGTTGTGGCAGACGGGACACTCCCACTGGAAATCCTCGTTGATCTCAATCTCCCCGTCGTAACCGCAGCACTGGCAGTAGTCGCTCTTGGTGTTGAACTCGGCGTACTGGATGTTGTCGTAGATAAACCGGACCACATCCTTCAGCGCTTCCAGGTTGTGGCGCATGTTGGGGATTTCCACATAGGAGATACAGCCGCCGGTGGAGATACGCTGGAACTGGCTCTCAAAGGTGAACTTGTCAAAGGCGTCGATCTTCTCCCGCACGTCCACATGGTAGCTGTTGGTGTAGTAGCCCTTGTCGGTGACGTCGGGGATGGTGCCGAACCGCTCCTTGTCGATACGGGCGAAGCGGTAGCACAGGGACTCGGCAGGGGTGCCATAGAGGGCGAAGCCGATATTTGTTGATGCTTTCCAGTCGTCGCAGGCCTTGCGCAGGCGGTTCATCACCGCCAGGGCAAACTCGGTGCCGCCCTCCTGAGTGTGGCTGACCCCCTTGACCAGCTTGGTAAGCTCGTACAGGCCGATGTAGCCCAGAGAGATGGAGGAGTAGCCGCCGTAGAGCAGGGGCTCAATGGACGCCCCCTTGGGCAGACGGGCAATGGCCCCGTACTGCCAGTGGATGGGGGAGGAGTCGGACCGCACCCTTTTCAGGGCGTTGTGCCGGCACATAATGGCCTCATAGCACAGGTCCAGCCGCTCCTCCAGCAGCTGCCAGAACTTCTCCTCGTCGCCATTGGCCAGGATGCCGATCTGGGGCAGGTTGAGGGAGACCACCCCCTGGTTAAACCGGCCCTCGAATTTGTAGTTACCCTCCTCGTCCTTCCAGGGGGCCAGGAAGGACCGGCAGCCCATGGGGGAAAAGACGTTGCCCTGGTAGTTCTCCCGCATCTTCTTGGCGGAGATGTAGTCGGGATACATCCGCTTGGCGGAGCACTTTACGGCCAGCTCGGTGAGATAGTCGTACTTGCCCCCCTTGAGACAGTTGTGCTCGTCCAGCACGTAGACCAGTTTGGGGAAGGCGGGGGTGATGAATACGCCCTTCTCATTCTTGATCCCCTCCAGCCGCTGGCGGAGGACCTCCTCGATAATCATGGCGTTCTCCTCAATATAGGGGTCGCCCTCCTGAAGGTTGAGGAACAGCGTTACAAAGGGGGACTGGCCGTTGGTGGTCATCAGGGTGTTGATCTGATACTGAACGGTCTGAACGCCGCTTCTCAGCTCGTTAAGCAGCTGGTCGTTCACCAGGCGCTCCATAGTGGTCTCGTCCACCTTTCCGGCGCACTCATAGGCGATGTGAGCCTTGAACTTCTCCTTGCTTTTGCGCAGATACTTGCCCAGATGGCGCAGGTCCACACTCTGGCCGCCGTACTGGTTGGAGGCCACGCAGGCGATAATCTGAGTGGTTACGGTACAGGCCACCTGAAAGCTCTTGGGGCTCTCAATGAGCTTGCCGTTCATTACGGTGCCGTTCTCCAGCATGTCGCCGATGTTGATGAGACAGCAGTTGAAGATGGGCTGGACAAAATAGTCGGCGTCGTGGAAGTGGATGGCCCCCTCGTCGTGGGCCTTGGAGATGTGTTCGGGCAAAAGAATGCGCCGGGTCAGG
>CANPFP010000090.1 GCA_947573385.1 uncultured Bacillota bacterium
GCGGCCAGAATCCCCCGTTCTCTCCCCCACGCCTCCAGCTGGTCATGGGTCATCCCCCCGTTGTGGCTGAAATGATTCACAACCTTCACGGTATGGCTGCCGGAGCAGCCCAGGTCATGGAGCTTTTGGAAAAAGGCCTCTCCGTCAGGCAGACCCATATGATAGCCGCCGGCCGTCTTTTTCCCCATAGTGGCGTCCAGGCTGATCAGGTCATACCGCTCCGCCGTTATGAGCGCCCAAGCCTCCGCGCTCAGGTTCACGCCGGTATCATGGCCGTAAAAGACCGTCTTCCCGGCTTTTTTGCAGATGTACACAAGGCATTCCTCCCGCTGGTCATGGTCAGCGGGCACGGCGGTGATCTCCCATCCATTGGCCCGGAACCGGTCTTCCCCGTGAATCACACGGAAGTTCACCACGCCGTCAATGGGATGCGGTTTGAACCGCTCAACCAGGATATGGGCGTCGAAGGCGTCCTTGACCGCCTGGCTGCCGTAGACCTCCAGGACGCCTTCCGCGCCGTGGCCGAAGTGCTCATGGCGGTGGATCAGGTCTGTGGGAAACCAGTGGTCCATGTGGCTGTGGGTTACCAGCAGCGTGTGAATCTTCGCCAGCTCCAGGCCGTACCGCAGGGCGTGGCAGTAGGTGTCCGGCGGGAAATCAATCAGCAGTTCCCCGTCCAAAACAGCCTGGGTGCGGGTACGCAGGTTCTTTCCGCCCCGCTCCCGGGCTTGGGTGCAGATGGGGCAGGAGCAAAACAGCGCGGGCCAGCCCTCGGCGGCGGCGGTTCCCAAATAACGTATTTTCAAAAAGCTCCCTCCTTTTGTCGCTTTTGTTCAGCCGCGGTCCTGACACGCGGGTTCCGCCAAGCGGTACCGCTCCAGGTCCATCTCTGCCCTCCCCTGCGCATGGAAGGAAATCCCGTCCGCCTCCTGCGGGGTGTAAAGGGTGGCGGAGAGAACCTGTTCTCCCCCGTTGACAAACACCTCCACGGAAAAGCGGTCCAGGATCAGGCGCAGCTCCAGCTCCCCCGCCCGGTCCCGCACAGGCACGGTTCTCCGGTGGACCAGATTGCAGGGAAAGCCGGAATATGTACGGTCCAGCGTCAGAAGATTGGGGCCGGACTGAAAACAGAGGGCGGTAAAGCGATGGCCGTCCTGCGCAAATTTCAGAGTAAACGTCCCATCCCCCCGGCACCGCAGCGCGATCTTCATATCCAGCGTCCGGCCGGATACGCCGGGCAGGGTCAGGGAACCGGAGAGCGGGACATTTTCGTAAGAAACCCGCTCCTTCCGCCACGCCTCCAGCTCACGAACGGGGCTTTGGATCAGCCGCCCGTCCCGGACAGACAGCTCTCGGGGCAGGGTGAGCTGGCCAAACCACTTCTGTCCCTTCGGGACATAGCAGGACGGCTCCCCCGCAGCCTGCATCCATCCGATCATGACCCGCCGCCCGTCCGGCAGGAGGGCGGTCTGGGGCGCGTAGAAATCCAGCCCCTGGTCCACAGGCGAGATGCTCTGCCGGATGAATCTCCCGCCGCTATCTAAACTGCCCAGGATACAGAGCACCTCCTGGCCGTTGTGAAACTCCGGGCCGGGAGCCTCCAGCTCCTGGGGAGAGACCAGCAGGGTGGATTGTCCGTCCAGGGAGAAAAAATCCGGGCATTCCCACATCTTCCCCCACTGGTTGGCGGAGCGGTCCAGCGCCCCCTCCAGCCGCCAGCGCTCCAGGTCCTCCGACGAATACAGCAGAACCTCTCCGCTGCCGTCTCCGGCACGGTTTCCCGCCACGGCATACCAGCGGGAACCATCCCGCCACAGTTTGGGGTCCCGGAAATCCTGCGCGCTGCCGCCGGGCGGAAGCTGCTCCCCGGTGATCACCGGGTTGGCGGAGAGCTTTTCGTAATTCTCTCCGTTTCCCACCGCCAGGCACTGCGCCTGGACTTCTCTTCCCTCCTCCAGGCGGCGTCCCGTATACATCAGCAGATGCCGCCCATCGGGCGTTTCCGCCGCGGAACCGGAAAAGCAGCCGTCCCGGTCATAGGGCTGGTCGGGGGCCAGCGCGGCGGGCAGGCGCTCCCAGCGGAGCAAGTCCCGGGACTTGCAGTGCCCCCAGTGCATGGGGCCCCAGCTGGTGCTGTAGGGATGATACTGGTAAAAGAGGTGGTATTCTCCCCGGTAGACGGAAAATCCGTTGGGGTCGTTCAGCCAGCCCGTGGTGGGCGTCAGATGGAACAAAGGCCGCTCTGCCGGGGAGATCAAGGCGCCCATCCTCGCCTCATAAGCCCTTGCCCTCCTTAACTGCTCTGAAATCATAGACCGCACCGCCTTTCTTCTTTTCCTCTATCCTACCAGGCTTGGCCGGACTTGTCCAGCCCGCCCTCACTCAGGAGAATATTCTTTGATTTGCATGGGACGCAGTTTGTGGACGGCTGCCTTTCCTCTGCCCTTCAGCGCCAGCGTCCGTCCTTCGCTCTCCGGATACCAGCGAACCGACAAAACCGCCTCCCCGTCATTTGCGAAAAACTCCAGGGCACTGGTATCCGCCAGGATGCGCAGATTCCGCAATTCGCGAACGGGAGCGGTCCGGCTCCCCCGGCCCCAGCCGCCCTCCCGGACGGTCAGCGTCAGCGCTCCATTCCCTGTCCGCAGGGAAACGCCGGAGAGGTCCAGGGACAAATCCCCTTCGCATATGATCGCAATATCAGAGAGGAGAGGCAGGTCTATCGTTTTTTCTCCCTCAAAGTCATATTCCCGGGACTCCTCACGCAGTCCCTCCAGCTCCGGGACCGGGTTCATCACCAGCCTGTTCCGGCGGCGTTCAAGTACTCGCGGCACCGTCAAACAGTGCTGCCAGCCTTGGGCGGCAGTTGGATTGGAGTACTCCGCGTCCGGCATCCCCATCCAGCCTATCAGCAGACGGCGGCCGCCATCCGGGAAGGTCTGCGGCGCGTAGAAGTCAAAGCCAAAGTCGAAGGGAAGGAACTCCCCCAGCCGGCAGTCTCCCCGGAAGTCGCCAAAAAGCGGAAAGTACCCGGAGGCATAGACGTTCTCAAAGCCCGGTCCCTTTTCCGGAACCCCTTGGGGGGAAACCGCCAAAAACCACTGTCCGTCCATTTCAAAGAGATCGGGACACTCCCACATATAGCCAAAGGCCGCCGATGTGCGGAGCGTGTTGATATGCTTCCATTGGAATTTGTCCTTTGACTCGAATATCAGCGCCGTGCCCGCGTCTTCCACCGTCCGGGCCCCCAGCACCATGTAATAGACGCCGTCCTGCTTCCACACCTTCGGGTCCCGCACATGCCGCGTCAATCCGCCGGGATAATCCTTGGGTCCCATCAGCAGCCGTTTCCAGCCAAGACGCACCCCGTCCGGGGAATAGGCCACGGCGGTATTGTTCTCACGGCCTTCCAGGACATAATCGTAGTCTCCGCCGTGTTTGACATTTCCTGTGTAATACAAATACAAGCCGTCCTCCCCGCAGAGGGCCGAGCCGGAATACGCGCCGTGGACGTCATAGGGCTCGTCGCTGTACAGCATGACCGGGCACCGCTCCCAGGAGAGCAGATCGCGGGATTTGCAGTGCCCCCAAAACTTCACGCCGCCGTTGGCGTCGAAGGGCGCGTATTGATAGAAGACATGATACTCGTCCCGAAAACGGCACAGGCCGTTGGGGTCGTTGAGCCAGCCGGTGGGCGGCGCCAGATGAAGGCCGGGCCGCCAGGGGCCGCCCTTCACCGCCTGCCGTTCCGCCGCTGCGGTCAGGCGGACCAGATCCTTGTGCAGCGCATTCATAGAACCCCTCCTTTTCGCATGGGCCTATAGGCTTTCTTCCAAGCCGCCCGTCCTGCGGGCGGCTTGGAGGAATTGCCCTCTCATCAGACCTGGATTACCTTGTCCAGAGCCTTGCAGACGCCGGTTTGGATGGTCACGCTCTCATAGTCGTCGGAGTTCGTCACCAGCACCACCACCACATCGGGATGGCCAGCGGCGGCGATTTTGTCCCGGTCAAAAGCGATGAGCTTTTCACCGGCCTTTACCGTTTGCCCCTCCTGGACAAAGCACTCGAAGCCCTCGCCGTTCATCGCCACCGTATCCACGCCGACATGGATCAGCACCTCCATGCCGTCTGGAGAGGTGATGCCCACCGCGTGTCGCGTCTCAGCGACAGAAGAAATCTCGCCGTCGAAGGGAGCCGCTATGAAGCCCTCAGCGGGCTGGATGCCCACGCCCTGTCCCAGCACTCCGGCGGCAAAGGTCTCGTCGGGGATCTCCTCGGAGGGAATGACCGTTCCGGAAACCGGAGCGTACACCGCGCCGGGCCGGCACTCCACAGCGGGGAGCGCGGGCGCGGGCTGGATAGTCTTTTTCTCCGCGGGAGCGGCGTCCTTATAGCCAAACACCCAGGTCAGAGCGAAAGCCACACCGATGGAGACAGCGGCCATGATGATGTAATTGATAGGGTCATTGAGGCACAGCAGCAGGCCGAACAGGCCGGTCACGCCGGTGCCGCTGGCCCCCAGTCCCACCAGAGAGGCGTACATAGCGCCCGCCGCGCCGCCGATGGCGCCGCAGAGAAAGGGCTTGAAATAGCGCAGGTTCACGCCGAAGATGGCGGGCTCGGTGATGCCCATGAAGCAGGAGAAGGCGGAGGGCAGGGCCACGGACTTGGTCTTCTGGTTCTTGCTCTTGAGGGCAACCGCCAGAGTGGCCGCACCCTGTGCCATATTGGCGGCGGAGGCCAGAGGGAGCCAGTAGGTCACGCCGTACATGGACAGCTGTCCCATGTCAATGACCGTGTACATGTGATGGATCCCGGCCACCACAGTGGTGGAATACAAGCCGCCCATAATCAGGCTGCCCAGGCCCAGGGGGAGCGTGAGCAGGGTCTGGATGCCTCCAATGACCCCGTTCTCAATGGTCACGAAGATGGGGCCAATGATGGAATACGTCAGGTAGCCGGTGATAAATACGCTGGCCAGGGGCGTTACAAACAGGTCGAACATGGCGGGCACGATCTTGTGCAGGCGCTTTTCAATGAAGCACATCACCCACACGGCGATGATCACCGGAATGACGTGGCCCTGATACCCCACCAGGTCCACCTCATACAGGCCGAACCACACACTCTGCGTCCGCAGCACGCCCTGGGTCGCTACCGTCCAGGCGTTCTGGAGGTCCGGATGGATCATCAGCATACCGATGACCGCGCCCAGATAAGGATTTCCTCCAAACGCCTTGGCGGCGCTGTAGGCAATCAAAATCGGCAGGAATACGTATGCTGTATTGGCAAAAAGATTGGCGAACACATAAATGGAGCCCGAAGTGTCGATGTGAAGGAACCCGTTGTTCACCATGAAGTTCAGCGCCTCCATGATGCCCATCAGGAAACCGCTGGCCACGATAGCCGGAATAATGGGAACAAAAATGTCCCCCAGGCACTTGATTGCCCGCTTGAAGACATTTTGCTTGGCGGCCGCCGCGGCTTTGACCTCTTCTTTCGTGGCGGCGGTGAGTCCGGAGATGGCAATAAACTCGTCATAGACCTTATTGACCGTGCCGGTGCCCAAGATGATCTGAAGCTGGCCGGAGGCGCTGAAAACTCCCTTGACCCCGTCAATGTCCTCTACGGCTTTCGCGTCGCACTTGGCGTTGTCCGCCAGGACCAAACGGAGCCTGGTGGCACAATGGGCGGCGGAAACCAGGTTTTCCTTCTTCCCCACCTTGTCGTAGATTTCCTGGGCTACTTTTTTGTAATCCATCGTTCTGCTTCCTTTCACATTTTATTTCAGCTCCATGGATGGAGCGGAGGCACAAAAGGAATTCATGAATACGTATTCTTGAAAATCCTAAAAAAAGGATGCCGGAACGTCATCCTTTTTCTATTCAAGTGCTCTCACGGATCACCAGAGAGGCGGAAAGCGGATCATCCAGCGCTTCCCGGGGACCAGGGCGGTCAATGCGGTCCAGCAGCCGCGCCACGGCCTCATGGGCCATCCGGGCGATGGGCTGGGACACGCTGCTCAGCCGGGGATTGAGATAGCGGCCCATGGAGGTATCGTCAAACCCGATCACTCCGACCCTCTCAGGAACAGAAACCTCCAGCCGCCGGAGCGCGTCCAGGACCTGCAGTGCATAGATGTCATTTCCCGCGAAGACGGCTCCCCGCTCCGGCGATTGGCCCAGCCAGTCCTCTAACGCTCGATTCATCTGAACGTCGTCCTGATAAACAACGTTCGCCGTCCGCGGGCCATAGCCTATCTCCATAAGAGACCGGCGGAATCCCACATATTTCCCGTCGTAGTCCTTTCCGATGAACAGGAAGCGCCGGAAGCCCCGTTCCAGCAGATGCGCCGCCACCATGGCACCAGCCTGGGCGTGATCCACATAGACCGAATCCAGGCCCTTGGCCCGGCGGGTGACGGTTACAACGGGCACATCCAGTTTTTTGACGTACTCCCGCCATTCCCCGCTGGTCTCCCGGATAGGCACTGCCAATACGCCGTCTACCCGGTAACGCCGGACCACATCCAAATACTCCTGTTCGTTCCGGGGGTTGTAATCGCTGTTGAACAAGATGATGCTGTACCCGTTTTCCCGGGCCTCGGCCTCGATCCGTTTCGCAAGATCGGCAAAAAAGCCGTTGGAAATGTCGGTCACCAGCACGCCCAGCAGCTTCGTTTTGCTGCCCTGGAGTCCCTTGGCCAAAGCATTAAACTGATAATCGTGCTCTCTGGCGCAGGCCAGCACCCGTTCCCGAATCTCCGGAGCCACTGTCATACTTCCGTTCAGCACACGGGACACCGTGGGCTGGGAAACGTGGGTCAGTTTTGCGATTTCCGTCATTGTAATCATATAGGCTCCACTAGAATACGTATTCTTTAGATGCAAATGAATTGTAGCACAGCTTTCACGCAAAAATCAATTCATGGGTTACACAAAACTTTCCCCTGTATTTTATTGATATTACTGGAAATCAAGGATCCCTGTCACGGCTGTCCCTATGGCCGAACCGCACCATGCCTGGGGGTGTGCTACCGAAAACTGATGAAAAGGAGTGATTCACACGCAGTTAGTGATTGCTGAGAAACCAAGTGTGGCAATGTCTCTGTCAAAGGTGCTGGGGGCCAGGAGACGGAAAGACGGCTATGTGGAGGGTAACGGCTGGCTGGTGAGCTGGTGCATGGGCCATCTGGTGGAGCTGGCTCCGGCTGACGCTTACGACCCCCGCTACTCCAAATGGGACTATGCCGACCTGCCCATTCTCCCCAACCCGTGGCAGTTCCAAGTGCTGCCGGATACTAAAAAGCAGTTTAACGTCCTGCGCCAGCTTATGGGCCGCGACGATGTGGACGCTGTGATCTGCGCCACGGATGTTGGATAGTGCGGAGGGGTGACAAACAAATACAAATAAAAAAGGGACTTCCTCAATCCTTAAAACGATTGTCAATTATAAGGCAGGAGAACAGACCGCCACCCTCTACACAAGAGATAAAGCAGTCATGCGGAAAC
>CANPFP010000091.1 GCA_947573385.1 uncultured Bacillota bacterium
TACAAAACCGAGGAGGCGACGATGCTGACCTCCAGCGTGGTGGGCGAGACCCCGCTGAAGGCGAAGCGAACCCCCGCCCGGAATGTGGAGTGGAACGCTGCCAACTTCTCGGCCTTCCTGCTTGCCGAGGGTTGTCAGGACGCCATCCCTATAGCCGAGGCTCTAAAAAACTATGCTATCAGTATAGGTCTGATGTACAACCACGGACGAGGGGTCAAATTCCCATCATTCCACGCCAAGCTAGGAACGCTGAAGCTGTTCACGGTGAGCTTCTGGCGGAAGTCGGATCGCCCGCTATGCACTTTCGATGTGTGCGTACCGGACGTGGCAAACTACCTGGGAGGGAACTGGACCGAGGCTGCCATCCGTGAGTTGCTGACGGATATTCCGGGCCGGACCCAACACTATGCCCAGAAACTCATCTGGGACTCTCCGCAGTATCTCTACATAGACCTGCGAGCCCTTGCCGGAGATGAGGACATGGCCTCCTTCCAAAAGGCCATCCGAAAGCTGGCCGAGGCTGCTGCTGAGAGGCAAAGAGATGGTATTGTATATAATACACAACAAGAAGTTACCCCCCCCCGAATTTAGCACTTTTGACGAAATGCACAAACCAGGAGGTAATGGGAGACCGCAGGGGCCGTTACGCCTCTGCGGTCTTTTTCGCTTTACAGCCTACCATATCGTAGTTTTGCGTGTCAATGGCACGATTTTCGCAGGACTACTCGAAGTATCCAAAAATCAGGGCGCTCAACTGGCGGAGGGCGGCTTTGTGGTCCCGATAGATGGTGCTGATGTCCACGTTCTCGTCTTCTGCGAGCTCCTGAAACGTCTTCTGCTCCGCTTCCTCTGCGAGGTAGGAGTAGTAGACGATGCGGTATCTCCTGGCGTCCTCCGGCTTCGAGGAGTGGTCGCAGCGGTACTTGAAGTAATCCAACATCCGGTCGATGTGGTGGACCAGGATACGGGTGCGGGCTGCGCTCTCCCGGACGCTGGTGACGGCCAGCTCTTTGTCCCCGGTTCCGCAGTCCATGAGCTCCAGCAGGTCATCCAGGTCAAAGTCATCTTCGACCTGGGACGCTTCGTGGACGGCGGTCTCGCTGTGGATGACAAAGCTCCGGTACTTCTCCATCAACAGCTTAGTGTTGTGGAGGCGCTTGTCCCTGGCAGTCTGCTTCGCTCGCTCGGCTGCCTTTTGGTACTGCTCTATGGCGACCTGAGAAGCCATACCGATGATTTCCCGGCGCTGTTCAGCGGTGAGTGTGGTGCTACCAGATTGTTTCTTCATGCCCTTGCCTCCTCTTGACTTCTCAAGGAATTATGCTACAATGAAGTTGCAGATTATGTAGCGGCTTCGGCTCCTTCGGGAGGCGGGGCTGCTCTTTTTATGCCTTCAGCCCGATGCTGACCCGGAGAGCGTCATCGAGCTGGCACTCAGCGTCCGTATTCACGATGGTCCCCAGGTGGTTCAGCAGACAGCTATTCTCGATGGTGATGATATGTTCGCACAGGGCTGTGCTTGGACGCTTGACCCCGTGGCGGGGGTACAGGTGGACGTGGGTGGGCAGCTTCTTCTTGTGACTGCTGGTCACGATGACAGCAATCACGCTGCCGCTGTTTGCGTTGCCCCGGTCGTTCTGGATGATGACCACCGGGCGGACCCCGCTCTGACGAGTGAGCGGGTCCCTGGCGAGGTCCGCCATGAAGATGTCACCCCTGCGGGGCTGCACATTCTTGGGCATGGTCTCTTTCCTCCTGAAGAATTTCCTCGACCGACCGGCTGGCCTCCGCCGCCTCTTTCAGGACGGCCATCATCTCCTCAAGCCGGACGGTAACGCTGAACGCCGTCTCCGGGACCGACACCGACACCGTACCCTCCGAGTAGCTCGCCATGATTTTACAGGGGTGGAGCCGGGGGGTCCCCTTTACGCTGACGGCCACGCCGTTCTTGGTGCGGTATCTGGCGACGGAACACTGGGCCCGGAGCTCCACGGCGTCCGAGATGCCGGACAGACGGGCAGGGACACGGGTTACTTCGCTCATCCCTGCCCCTCCAATCTCTTCTGCAAGCGGAGCAGCTTTGTTGTTTTGTGGTGCCCAACATCGCCACCGATGTCCAGCATCACCTTCAACTGGCCCAGCATGATTTCCACGTCGGCCACCTCTTCGGCGATGGCGTCCCGGTTATCCTTGCCCCGCCAGAGCTTGCAGATTTCTTTCTGGAGCTCGGACATCTCCTCCAGCACCATCTTCATCTGGGCATCCTCACCCCATGTAGCGATGGCCCTTTGAAACACGCTCAACTCGTTCATCACTTTTGCACCTACTACTTTACTGATATTTTCAACGCTCTGATATTCTGGAGGTTTCAACTCATAGCCTGACAAAAACATCTGAAATAACTGTTCTACGGTGTACCCAGATACTTTCTGTATACTCAAGTTCAATTCATCCAGCCTCATAAGTCTGGCGGAAATATGTCTGTACTGGTCTGCATACATATCTCCATCACCTTTCTTCATGCCTCCCCATCTCCTTCGTCCAGGTAGGTAGCCTGGAGGTCGGCGATGTGGGTCAGCACCGCCAGGGGGAACATCTCAAAGGCGTTGCCCACGGAATACCCGCCGGCCTTAAACTCGTTGTCGGAGAAGCCCATGTGCCAGCGGATCGCCATGGCCTCCTCCCTGCTGAGCTTCATGAAGCTGGAGATGATGTAGACCGATTTCTCACCGTGGCCGTAGGGGAGCTGGTCGTTCACGACATAGAACGGGTACTTCTCCCACTGGCCCTGTTCGTTCTTACGGTTCCGCATTTCCACACCATAGAAGTTGGCCTTGCAGATGTCGTGCAGGAGGCCGCAGATGGCGACGGTCTCCTCCTGCTGGGAATCGAGGTCATATGCTTCAGCCTCCATACCGCCCATGACACGCTCGTGGATATACATGGCCCGCAACCGTTCATAGACGTGGACGCTGTGCTCCACCAGCCCGCCAGGGCGGGACAGGTGGAAGCGGGTGCTGGCCGGGGCCGTGAAGAAGTCTGTGGACTCCAGCCACTTCAGGAACTCCTCGGCGCCGGTCCGGGTGATATTGTCACGGTAAATTTCCAGGAACTTTTCTTTCATAGCTCATTCCACCCTTTCAAAGCGATTGCGGAGGTGGTCAGACCACGCTCCACCCTTTTTCATGTTCCAGGGGAACTCCCTGACCATGCCAGCCTCTCCCATGATGGGGAGAAGGCTATCCTTCATGAAGACCGGCTTCCCGGCTTCCCGGCAGTAGTCCACCACTTCCTGGACCCATTCCTTTTTCGGGACCACCTTCCCCTTCCGGTTCCCAGTCTCAGCCCCGATGATGTACCAGCCGATGTTGTGGTTAAAACTGGGGGACGGAACCCCGAACGGCCCCAGCATAGGCTCGATACTGACGAACGTATGGAAGCTATCCGACCATGCCATCAAATCGGTCTCCGGGTTGGTGGCGGTGGAGCCATACCAGAAATTATCCTGGTGCGGAAGGAGCGCCACTTCGTTCAGCTCCAGATACCGCTTTGGGTTCTTCGTCAGGAACAAGTAGCGATGCTGAGGAGCGGCGAGACAGGCATCCAAAACATCGACAATCCATTTCGTCGGGACCCACGAACCGAAGAGGTCCGCCATGGAACAGACGAAAATGGTCTTGCCCTTGGTCTTACTGGCCGGGTCTCCCAGCCGGTAGCGGTGAAACGTGGGGGCAAAACCGTAGGGGTACGGGGGCCACGGCGGTCTGTCCTCCAAAACATGGAGGCCACCGGGAAGAGGCGACGTATCGAATACCTTGCCGTCGAAGCGATGGGCGACTTTTTTGGCGTAGCAGTATTCGCACCCGTGGAGGCAGCCGGTGACGGGGTTCCAGGTCATGTCGCACCACTCAATTTTGGTGTCGTTCATTCCTCTTTACCCTCCTCGCCCGGCTCTTCATACGGGTAGTCCTCCGGGGCCTCCTCGACGGGCTCCACAGGCTCCTCGTCAGCGGTCCACGCTGGGGAATGGATCTCGAACAGGGACTCGTCACACTCCTCGCAGATGATGGAAACGGTGTCCGGGTTGCCGTCCATCTTGCCAGATGCCTTGCAAACCAGCTTGTGACCGACGTGGGAGCTCAGGATTTCGGCGGAACAGTACAGGGTGGTATGAGGGTTGGCCGAAGTGAGGATGACCTTGTTGGCCTCCGTACGCACCGTGTAGTTGCCCATGGCCTCCAGCACCTTCATGGGGGTGCCATCGAAATTCAGGAGCCAGTAGAAGGTGTCCCACCGCTCCTTGGTCTCCTCGCTGTCCAGGCCAGCTACTTCGGGTTCCTCCTGCGGGGCCGGGAGCGCAGCGGTGCCAGCGGGGAGCGCCGGGGGATCATCAACGACGGTGTACTCAGCATCCATGATGGGCCCGGAACCTTCGCCGGGCTGGTCAAACAAGGTAGTCTGGCCGTTGTCGATGGGACGCATGACATACTGGCCGAGCTCCTGGTCCCAGACCAGCTCCATGGTCCCGCCCAGAGAGCCGCTCTTCTTGTCCTTGACCTGCATGACGGTACTGATTTCGTGCTTGAACGTGGGCTTCACGATGTCCCGCATGGCATCGTAGCCGTTGGCCTGGAAGTCACGGGCCTGATCCTTCTCCAGCGTCACAGCCACCTTGACGGTGATGGTAGCGTCCTCCACCTTCAGGTCCTCCATCTTGGTGAGGGTCTGGCGGAGCATGGCGTCGTAGTCGGACTTCAGGGCGTTGAAGGTGTCCCCGTTCAGGGACAGCGGGTAGATGTTCTGAGCTGTCATAATCTGTTCCTCCTATGTGTTGTTCTTGATGTACTCGTTGCGGCAATCCTCGCAGCAGAAGTCGTGCCACTCTCCGAAGACCTGGGCCGATTTCCAGCCCATGCCGAAGAGCTTCTTCTGGAACGATTTGAAGTCTGGGTGGCCGTTGTCGAAGGGGTACTCCTCCTTCTTCCCACACCGGTCACACTTGCAGACGATGGTGCCCTCCCCGTGGATGACACCCCAGGCCACATCTTTCATGGCGTCGCACCTCCACATTCCATGATTGTGACGACCACACGGGGCCGGTCACTGTAAAACTTCCGAACCTGAGCGTCCACAATCTGGGAGTCATCCCGGTAGGCGATCTTGTTCAGGGCGTCGCAGATGACCTTGCCGATGTTGTCGAAGTCGGGCTTCTTCGTGGGGCGGATTTTGTGGTCAAGCATGGCCTGACGCTTCTTCTTGCTGACGGACCTCGGAATGGAGTAGTAGGCGATTACCCTGACATCCAGCATGGCGTCATCCGGGAACCGGAGCTCGTGGGTCTGGCGGCGGTACTCGGTCTTGACCAAATTCTCATACAGGACCGTCTCTTCCGGCGTCCTGGGCTTTGCGTGGCCGCAGACGGTGGAGAACCTGGGACGCCCCTTCCCCTGTGGCTCTCCGAGGATGCAGAAGTTAGCCCTCATCCGTCCCGGCTCCCTTCTTCGGGGTGTCGGCGTCCGGGTTCCGATCGTACTCCAGGAAGTAATCGTAGCTCTTGCCGGTGCCCCGGCGCTGGGAGCCCTGCCGGACCGTGTACTTGTTCTTGACCAGGATGGAGGCAACGGCCAGCCGGTCGGCCTCCAGTCCGATGTAAATTCTATCCATCGTTTCCCTCCAAAAATTTCTTCATTTCCGTGAGACTGCGGGCTGCATCATCCTTGCGCCAGGAACCGCCGGCAAATTCCATGGGGAGCATCTTCGAGAGCCGGTCATAAATCCTTGCGTACCGGGTGCTGTTGGGCTCCCGTATCTCCTGGATGGTCATGTTCGTGGTGATGATGAGGGGCAGCTTGGCCCGATACCTGCTGTCGATGATGTTGTAGACGTGCTCCTGTGCGAAGTCCGTATCCCGCTCAGCCCCCAGGTCGTCGATGATAAGCAACTTCGCCCGGTTCAGGTTGGCAATCAGGCGCTCGTTGTCGTTACCGAAGGTCTGCATGGAGCTCAGCAGCTTGATGAAGGATGTCATCACCACCGGGACCCCACGGGACAGAAGGTGATTGGCGATACAGGCCGCCGCAAAGGTCTTCCCGGTCCCCACATCTCCATAGAAGATGAGCCCCTGGTTCTTCTCCACCATCTTGTCGAAGTGCTCCGCATACCGGCGGCACAGCTTCAGGTTGTAGGCGTTGGCCTGATCCACCCGGAAGTTCTGGAAGGTAGCTTCCTCGAACCGGGGGCTCATCAGGCTCTCCTTCCTGAGACGTTGGACGACCTCCATCTCCTTGCGCTTGAGCTCCGCCGCTTCCTCAGCTTCGACGGCCTTACGGCGGCACTCGCACATGACGGGGAACCGCTCCGTTCTGCCCCGGCCCAGACCTTCCGGGAGCTTGACCTCACACTGTTTTCTGGTGTGGCATTTCCCGCAGCACAGGAACCCCTCTTCGTCAAAGTAGTCACCCTCCACCTTGGCGTTCTCCCTGGCCGCCGCTTCGATGACGGGGGACAGCAGACCAAAATTAAGCCTCTCCACGTCTGAAATTCCTCCATTCTTCCGGGACCGGGGAGCCATCATGACCAGATGCCGAGGTTTCTGACGGTTTCGGCCTGATGAGGGTCGGGGACTCCTCCTTGATGCGCTTGACCACCCAGTTCAGGATAGCCAGATAGTCGCTCTTGTACGGCTTACCGGTGGCCCCCTTGTAGTTGTTCAGGATTTCGACCATACGCTTGGCCGCCTCCTGCCCATACTCGCTGACGAGCTTGCCGTACTCCTCCTCCGTCATGCTGACGAAATCGCCGTATTTCTTCTTCTCCGGTTTCGGCTTCGTCGCCTTCTTGGACTTATCCCTGGGCTCTTCCGCCCGTTCCTCCTCAGAGGACGGGGGAGGAACGGGCGGAGGCGGGGCAGGTGGGGACGGCGGGGGGAGCCCAGCCGCTTCCTTCTCTGCTTCCCTGGCCCGACGCTTTCTGGCCGTATCCTTATCCCTCTTGTCGATGAAGCGGTAGTACATCTCCTGCCATTCATCCCAGTCGTGCAGATACAGGTGGCCGTCGAGCTCATCTATCCAGCCGGACTCGACCATGCTGTCAACCACCTTGGACGGCTTCACTCCGTCCGAGAGACCGGAACCGGCGGAAATGACATCAGCTATGTCCCGCCTGTCTGCCTCCAGGATCATTCCGTTCCTTTCGGCGTTATCAACCCCCCAGGCCCATACGGAGAAGAGCGTACCGGCGGCCTCGTTTCTGGAGAGCCCGGATGACCGCATGAACTTTCGGAGCTTCGGGTGCGTCAGGAGCTCCCGGTACATACTTATCCACACCATTCGTATCACCTGCCTTTACGGGGGGCGGAGGACCC
>CANPFP010000092.1 GCA_947573385.1 uncultured Bacillota bacterium
TTGACAAGCAGCTGGATTCCCTCTTTGGCGACGAGGCCCTGGACATCTCCACCGATATCACCGTGATGGAGAATCTGCTGGCCCAGGAGGGACTGTCCGGAGACTCCAAACCCACCGGCGGGGCTAACGGACCTAAACTGGAATTATAATACAGGAGGAACAAAACCATGAGTGACGAACTGAACCTGAATACTACCCCGGAGCTGACCTTCGAGCCCTCCGCAGCCCAGGCGGTGGAGGCCCCGGCGCTGACGTTGGAGCCCTCCGCCCCGGCGGCCCCCCAGGTGGACGAGGCGGCCCAGGCCGCCCGGGACGCCAACGCCGTCAAGCTGGACGAGTCCATGCTCAGCGAG
Source organism: uncultured Bacillota bacterium (assembly GCA_947573385.1). GTDB lineage: Bacteria > Bacillota > Clostridia > Oscillospirales > Oscillospiraceae > Lawsonibacter. The sequence continues at coordinate 354 of CANPFP010000092.1, forward strand.
GCGGAGCGGAAGATGGTGGAGGACTTCTCCCAGAAGATCGACGTGACCGACAGCAATCTGGTGCTCAATTACGGGGCGGCGGCCCAGAAGAACATCGCCGCCTTCTCCGAGAGCGCCCTGAATAACGTGCGCACCAAGGACCTGGGCGAGGTGGGCGAAGCCCTGTCCTCCCTGGTGGTGGAGCTGAAAACCTTCGGCCAGCCGGAGAAAAAGGGCATCGGCGGCTTTTTCCAGAAGAAGCGCAACGAGCTGGAAGCCATGAAGGCCAGCTATGCCAAGGCCGAGGTCAACGTGGATAAGATCGTCAAGGTGCTGAAAGACCACCAGGTCACCCTGATGAAGGATGTGGCCATGTTTGACCAGATGTATGAGCTGAACACCAAGTATTACAAGGAGCTGACCATGTATATTCTGGCCGGCAAGAAGCGGCTGGAGTATCTGCGCGCCCACGACCTGGCCGACCTGAAAAAGAAGGCGGAGACCACCGGAGCCCAGGAGGACGCCCAGGCCTACAATGACTTCGCCAACCTGTGCAACCGGTTCGAGAAGAAGCTCCACGACCTGGAGCTCACCCGGATGATCTCCATCCAGATGGGCCCCCAGACCCGCCTGCTCCAGAACAACGACACCCAGATGCTGGAGAAGATCCAGTCCTCCCTGGTGAACACCATCCCCCTGTGGAAGAGCCAGATGGTGCTGGCCCTGGGACTGGAGCACGGCCGTCAGGCCACCGCCGCCCAGGCCGCCGTTACCGATATGACCAACCAGCTCCTCCAGAAGAATGCCGACATGCTGAAAATGGGCACCATTGAGACCGCCCGGGAGGCGGAACGGAGCGTGGTCTCCATCGAGACCCTCCAGCACACCAACCAGCAGCTCATCACCACCCTGGACGAGGTGATGCGGATTCAGACCGAGGGAGCTCAGAAACGGAAGGACGCCGAGGCCGAGCTGGGCCGTATTGAGGGCGAGCTGAAGCAGAAGCTGCTGGAGCTGAGAGGCTGATTTTAGGAGTAGGGGGCGCCGCCCTCGGCGTCCCTCTCTTCCAGTATTGGCGGGCCGCCCTGGGGGCGTCCCCTACAAATCAGGCACCCCAAACAAGGAGAATACCATGAAATTTTTGCAAAAAACCTGGGTAGCTTGGCTGCTCACCGCCGTTATGATCGTAGCGGCCATCGGCATCGGACAGACCAAGGGCGGACGGCGGGAACCCGAGCCGCTGCCCTCCGGCAGCACCGCGCTGGACGAGAGCCTGTCTGTCACAGAGTTTGCCGACTATATTCTGGATGAAACAGGCACGCTGTCCTCCAAGCAGGAGCGGCAGATCAGCCTGTACAACGCCAACTGGGCCAAGCGGTATGACAGTATTATCGCCGTGGCGGTCAAGAAGTCAGTCAACGGCAGTATCGACGACTTCGCCTACACCCTGGGCGCGGAGATCAGCCTGGCCCCTTCAGACGCCATTCTGGTCATCGACGCCTCCACCAAGGACGCCTACCTGGCCGCAAGCCCGGACTACCCCCTGACGGACAGCCAGATCACCACCTATATGAACAGTGCCCTCGCTCCATATGTGGAGAGCGGCAAATATGGCGACGGTATCCTCAATCTGTTTCTGGAGCTGAACCAGTTCTATGTGGACAACTACGGTCTGGGCTATCTGGACAACAGCGGTGGCTACAACCCCAGCTATTCCAGCGGCAGCGACCGGATGGCCGGTATTTTCCTGCTGGCCATAATTCTTATTGCCATTATCCTGGTCATCAACGCCATCGACCGGACCCGCTACAACGCCTATCGGACCCGGTATTACGGCGTGGCCAGCCCGCCGGTGATGTTCCGGCCCATCTTCTTCTGGCACGGACCGGGCTCCTACTGGTACCGCCGGCACTGGCGGCAGCCGCCGCCCCCACCTCCGCCCCGCCCCCCCAGAGGGCCGGGCGGACCTGGTCCCCGACCCGGCGGCGGTAGTTTTACCGGTTTCAGCGGCCCCAGAGGGGGCGGGTTTTCCGGCAGCGGTCCCTCCCGGGGCGGCGGCTTTTCCGGTGGCCGGGGCGGCGGTTTCTCCAGCGGCCGGGGTGGTGGCTTCTCCGGCGGTCGGGGCGGCGGGTTCTCTGGCGGTCGGGGCGGCGGCTTCTCCGGCGGAGGTAGTTCCCGCGGGGGCGGTTTTGGCCGGCGCTGACCCTTTCCTCTCTCTTTTTCGGGCATTCCGCTCCCAACGGGATGCCCTTTTTATTTTTTCGGTGCAACCTCTCTCTCCGCTTTACGTCTATATAGACAAACGGACCGTGTTCAACCCAAAACGCCAAGTCCGCAGGAGGTGATTTCCCATAAATCCAAAACATCTGACACTCTACGCTATGGGCCACTTTTGGGTGGATTTCAGCTGTGCGCTGCTGATGTTTTCCCGTCTGTCTGGACAGGGAAGCTGGGGGCTGTGTATGCTGCTTTACAACTTCTGTGCCTTTGCCCTGCAAATGCCCATCGGCCTGCTGGCCGACCGGCATGGGCGAACCGGCCGGATATCTGCTCTGGGCTGCGGGCTGTCCGCCCTTGGATGGTGTCTCTCTCCCGTTCCGCTGGCCGCGGCCGCTGCTGCCGGGATTGGTAATGCCTGCTTTCATATCGGCGGCGGTCTTCAAACGCTGCGTGACAGCGGGAACCGTGCCGCACCCCTGGGTATTTTTGTTTCCCCGGGCGCCCTTGGAATTTTCTGCGGAACCTTGCTGGGGAAACGCTCCGCTTTTCCCGGCTGGCTCTCCGCTGCCGGACTGCTCCTCCTTGTTCTGGTTTTTCTCCGGCTGGATGCCGGGACGGAGCGCACCCCCTCCCCCACCGCCGTACCTCCGGACCGAAATGCTCTGTGGGCGCTGGCCTGCTGCTTTTTGGTGGTGGTGCTGCGGTCCTGCCTGGGCATGATTCTGTTCTTCCCCTGGAAGACAGGCGGTTGGTCCCTGGCAGTTATCTGCGGGGTTGTGCTCGGCAAGGCGGCAGGCGGATTTCTGGGAGACCGGCTGGGTATGCTGCGGGCGTCGGTCTTGTCCCTGGGCCTGTCAACGGCTCTGTTCTGCCTGAGCGGGTTTCCCCCGGCGGGGACGGCGGCGGTACTCCTGTTCAATATGACAATGCCCATTACCCTGTGGGCGGCGGCTCAACTGCTCCCCGGTCGGAGGGGTCTTGCCTTTGGTGCGCTGACCTTTGCCCTGTTCCTGGGCTTTCTGCCCGTCTGGCTGGGGTGGCCCGTTCCGCTTAACGGCGGCTTTGGATACGCCGCCGGCGCGGCTTGCTCCCTGGCCATACTGGCACTAGGCCTGAAAAGGGGGCGGTTTTGACGGACCTGTTTCTCCCGTTGGCCCTCTCCCTGGTTTTGACCCTGGCGCTGGAGCTGTCTTTTGCTCTGGCATGGCGGGTGGAGCGCCGGGACCTGTCCACGGTGGCGCTGGCCAACATTCTGACCAACCCGGCAGTGGTGCTCTGTCACTACGCCGCAGCCTGGTACGCTCCCCGACTTCTCCCCGCCGTCACCCTGGCACTGGAGCTGGGAGCCATAGCAACGGAGGGACTGATCTTCCGCCGCCGCACCCGGATTCTTCACCCATGGACCTTTTCCCTGTGTGCCAACGCGCTCTCCTTCTTTGCCGGAAAACTGATGTGAACGAAATGAGGTATTGCTATGAAACACAAACTACTCACGCTGCTCCTGGCCCTGTTGACAATTTCAGCGCTGACTGTTCCGGCTTCCGCCGACGTTATCTGGGAACCCCAGGATTCTTTCTATGAAAAGCACCAAGAGGAATGTGATTATGTTAACCGCAGCTACGAGCTGGCGGGGTATGACGGCAAGGTGACCGTCTTTACCGCCCCCGGCGGCTCCAATAAGGCCACCCTGGACAATGGGACGCGTGGTACCATTCAGTTTACCTGGAAGGGAAATGGAATCCTATGGGGCTACCTGTGCTGGGTGAATAACAGTAATGTGGAAGGTTGGGTACCCATGGATGACCTGTCGCTGATTTACGACAGCCGTCAGTTTATGGAAGACCATGCCGGAGAGATTACAGAAACGTCTCCCGTTCCAGTGGACTTCCACAAGGCGGTACTCTATCGCTACCCCAACGGCACAGCTGAAACCACCTTGGAGGAAGCGCCGGACTACATGCCCTTTTCCGAGACCTTCACCCAGGTCTACACGGACAAAAACGGTCTGCGCTGGGGCTATATCGGCTACTACATGGGGATGCGGGAATATTGGGTCTGTCTCGACGACCCTATGAACGAAGAGCTGAATACCGGGATTGTTCCAGTCTCTCCCTCCACCGCCCAGATACGGGGCCGCGCCACCGTCACCGCCGGACCTCCGGTGATGCTGATTGCCGCCGGACTGGTTGCGGCTGTGGTTGTGATAACAGCGCTGCTGATTTTAAAGCAAAAAAAGCATTCCGCACCCCAACCATGAAAGACCTGAAAATTGGAGCCGGCATACCTCGAACGTATGCCGGCTCCAATTTATTTTTTCCAAAAAACGGGAATTATTTTTTCGCTACAGCCAGGGCGCGGTATACATCCAGAATACGGCCGAACAGGGCGTCCTCATGCTTCAGGCCGGTATACTGCTCCAGGGCCTTCTCAACACCCTCGGTCTCAATCTTTTTTGTCAGCTCCACACTCTGCTCATCCTCGGGGCAGTTGAAGTGAAGGGCGGCGGCAGCGCCAAAGATCAGGTGGTCCACAGGCAGGCCGAAGTTGTAGGCGGTCATAAGGGGCTTCATCAGCCGGTCGCTGGGGGCCAGCTTGCGGATAGGCTCCCGGGCCACACGGGTGGTCTCATCGGCCAGGAAGGGGTTTTGGAAGCGGGCAAAGATCCGCTCGATATAGGCGTGATGGGCGCCGGGATCAAACCCAAATTTTTTGATGAGACCCTCACCGCTCTCACACATAGCCTGATGGACCAGCGCGCCGATGACAGGGTCGGCGATGCTCTCCACAATGGTCTTATAGCCCTTCAGGGAGCCCAGGTAGGCGCAGATGGCGTGGCCGCTGTTCAGGGTAAACAGCTTGCGCTCCAGATAGGCGTCCAGGTTATCCACCCAGCCAAGGCCCTGAATGTCGGGCCGCTCTCCCTTCCAGCCAGCCTTTTCCACGTCCCATTCGGTGTACTGCTCCACCGCCACGTCCAGGGGATTCTCGAAGTCAGCCTTGGGCACGATACGGTCCACGGCGCAGTCGGCAAAGCCAACATACTCCTTGACATAATCCAGCTCCTCCCCGCTCAGATTGGAGCAGACAGCGTCCCGCAGCTGGCTGGTACCCCGGATGGCATTTTCACAGGCCACCACGTTAAGAATCCGAGTGCTCCCCGCTGCCTTCCGGGCTTTGATGCCGGCGGCAATAGGCTTGGCCACGATGGGCAGGATGCGCAGGCCCACGGCAGTGGTGATCAGCTCGCAGTCGCCGGCGATGGCGTCCACCAACTCCTGGTTGGCGGAAGAAATGCCGCTGATGTTGGTGACAGTCCACTCCGCACACTCCCTGTCCTGAATGTGAACGGTGTAGCTCTTCCGCTGATTGATGGCAGAGATGAGATTCTCCGCCACGTCGGCGAAGGTGACGTGATAGCCGCTCTTTTCCAGCAGAGCGCCGATAAAGCCCCGCCCGATGTTGCCCGCACCGATCATGATTGCCTGTTTCATACTTGATCCCTTCCTTTGTCATAATAGTTTGGTGGGTTTCCGGTAATCCTTGTTTAAAGTATAGCATCACATTTCACCCTTCCGCAAGGCGGAAAAGCGCCAAAATATCTCCCCTGCTCACACCCCAAAAAAGTGATTTTGCACGTTTTTGACCGTTTCTGCCTCGAACAGGTAAAAATGTCATGTCTTGTCTCCGCTCCCTCCATCGCATATCTGCCGTTTTCTCCTCCTGCGTCCACAGCCTTCTCCCCCTCCCATTTCAGGTAATTTGGCGAAAATCTTGCTTATCCCAATGCTTTATTGCACTATGCACAAAAATAGCCACTCTTTTTTGTGCATAAAAATCGCCACAATTTGGTTGACTTTCCTGTGTTCCTATGCTAGGATTATTTTAGTCAAATTCAATCATTTAATCAAATTCGGTCACAAAGGAGGACTGTACCATGCTTGCCGAACAGCGCGCCCGGGCCATTTTAGAGCAGATCGCCCAGCACCAGACCGTCAGCGTAACCGACCTCTGCCAGGCCACCGGGGCCTCAGAGGCCACCATCCGCCGGGACCTGAACGCCCTGGCCCGTCAGGGCAGGCTGGTAAAGATCCATGGCGGGGCCACCAGCCTGGAGGAGGAGGAATTTCTCGCCCGGGAGCCCGACCTGGCCACCAAGCAGCGCTATGCCCGGGAAAAGGAGCGCATCGCCCGCTACGCCGCCAGCCTGGTGGGGGACGACGACGTGGTCTATCTGGACACCGGCACCACCGTCCTCCACATGGCCAGCCACCTGAAGGACTCCAAAGCCCTGTTTGTCACCAGCAGCATCGACTTTGCCGGGATGCTCTCTGCCTTTGAGCGCAGGGTCTATATCCTGGGCGGCGCCCTGAAGCCGGGCACGGTGGACATCGTGGGCGCCGAGGCCCTGAACGCCATCCGGCGGTATAACTTCACCAAGGTCTTTCTGGGCACCAGCGGGGTCAGTCTCAGCCAGGGCTTTACCACCCCCGACCCGGAAGCGGCCGCCCTCAAAGCCCTGGCGGCCGCCCGGGCCCAGTCGGCCTACATGCTGGCCGACTCCAGCAAATTCGGCCGGGTCACCGCCGCCGCCATCCTCCCCCTGGACGGGGCCCAAATCATCACCGACCGCCTGCCCGACCGGAAATACCTGGACAGCACCGACGTCGTTGCGGTTTAACCTTCGTTCTCTAAATGCTGTGCTTTACAGTATGAGATAATAAACAAATTTGAAAGGATGTATTCACTATGGTATCCAAAACAGTCAAGGTCATCAATCCCCAGGG
>CANPFP010000093.1 GCA_947573385.1 uncultured Bacillota bacterium
ATCGTCAACGCCAAGCAGCTGGTCATCGACAAGGCTGCCCTGGCTATCATCGAGGAGGTGTACGCGTAATGGCCGCCACTGCTTATGACATCATCAAGCGCCCCATCATCACCGAGCAGTCCATGGAGCAGACCGAGATGAAGCGCTACACCTTTGAGGTTGCCAAAACCGCCAACAAGATCGAGATTGCCAAGGCAATCGAGGAGATTTTCGGCGTGAAGGTGGCCAAGGTGAACACCCTGAACATGCAGGGGAAGGAGAAGCGCATGGGCGCCCGCCCCGCCGGCCGCCGGCCCAGCTGGAAGAAGGCCATGGTCACCCTGACCGCTGACTCCAAGACCATCGAGTTCTTCGAGGGTATGGTGTAAGGAGGAATTGAGAAATGGCTATTAAGACTTATAAGCCCACAACCCCCTCCCGCCGTCACATGACTGTGTCTGCCTTCGAGGGGATTGACAAGAAGGCCAAGCCCGAGCGCGCCCTCACCGAGGTGCTGAAGAAGCACGCGGGCCGCAACAGCTACGGCCGGATCACCGTCCGCCACCACGGCGGCGGCAACAAGCAGAAGTACCGCATCATCGACTTCAAGCGGGACAAGGAGGGCAAGGCCACCGTCGTCAACCTCCAGTATGACCCCAACCGCTCCGCCAACATCGCCCTCATCCAGTATGAGGACGGCGAGCGCCGCTATATCCTGGCCCCCAACGGCCTGAAGGCCGGCCACGTTATCATGACCGGCCCCGACGCCGACATCCTGCCCGGCAACTGCCTGCCCATCGCCAACATCCCCGTGGGCGAGACCATCCACTGCATTGAGCTCTACCCCGGCAAGGGCGCCCAGCTGGTGCGCTCCGCCGGCACGGCCGCCCAGCTGATGGCCAAGGAGAACGGCATGGCTCAGGTCCGCCTGCCCTCCGGCGAGGTCCGCCTCGTCCGGGAGAACTGCAAGGCCACCATCGGCCAGGTGGGCAACACCGACCACGCCAACATCCAGATCGGCAAGGCCGGCCGCAAGCGCCACATGGGCTGGCGGCCCACCGTCCGCGGCTCCGTGATGAACCCCTGCGACCACCCCCACGGCGGCGGCGAGGGCAAGAGCCCTGTGGGCCGTCCCGGTCCTGTCACCCCCTGGGGCAAGCCGGCCCTGGGCTACAAGACCCGCAAGACCAAGAACCGCACCGACAAGTTCATTGTCAAGCGCCGCGGCAGCAAATAAGGAGGGAGTGTAAAAGATGAGCAGAAGTATCAAGAAAGGCCCCTTTTGCGCCCCTGAGCTGCTGAAGCGGGTTGACGAGCTGAACGCCAAGAACGAGAAGAAGGTTCTGAAGACCTGGAGCCGCGCCTCCACCATCTTCCCCTCCTTCGTGGGACACACCTTTGCTGTGCACGATGGCCGCAAGCACGTGCCCGTCTATGTCACCGAGGACATGGTGGGCCACAAGCTGGGCGAGTTCGTGCCCACCCGCACCTTCCGGGGTCACGCGGGCAGCAAGACCGGTAAGTAAGGAGGAGAGACGAGATGGAAGCAAAAGCCAATCTGAAATATCTGCGGATCTCTCCCCGTAAGGTGAAGATCGTCCTGGACCTGATCCGGGGCAAGGATGTGGGCACTGCCACCGCCATCCTGATGCAGACCCCCAAGGCCGCCTCTGAGCCCGTGCTCAAGCTGCTGAAGAGCGCCGCCGCCAACGCGGAGAACAACCACCAGATGGACCCTGAGAAGCTGTACGTGTCCGCCTGCTACGCCAACCCCGGCCCCATCATCAAGCGCATTATGCCCCGGGCCCAGGGCCGCGCGTACCGGATCAACAAGCGTACCTCTCACGTCACCATCGCCGTGAGCGAGCGCTAAGGGAGGAGGAACGATATGGGACAGAAAGTTAATCCCCACGGCCTGCGCGTGGGCGTCATCAAGGATTGGGACTCCCGCTGGTATGCCCGCAACGAGAAGGTGGGCGACCTGCTGGTGGAGGACAAGAAGATCCGCGACTACCTGAAGAAGACCCTCTACGGCGCCGGTATCCCCAAGATCGAGATCGAGCGGGACAACGCCAAGGTCCGCATCTACCTGCACTGCGCCCGTCCCGGCGTGGTCATCGGCAAGGGCGGCGAGGACATCAAGAAAATCGAGGCCCAGCTGGTGAAGCTGACCGGCAAGCCGGTGGACCTGAAGATTGTGGAGGTCCGGGACGTGGACACCAATGCTCAGCTGGTGGCCGAGAACATCGCCCAGCAGCTGGAGAAGCGCATCGGCTTCCGCCGGGCCATGAAGAACTCCATGGGCCGGGCCATGCGGGCCGGCGCCAAGGGCATCAAGACCTGCTGCTCCGGACGCCTGGGCGGCGCCGAGATCGCCCGCTCCGAGCACTACCACGACGGCACCATCCCCCTGCAGACCCTCCGGGCCGACATCGACTACGGCTTTGCCGAGGCTGCCACCACCTACGGCCGCATCGGCGTGAAGGTGTGGATCTACAAGGGCGAGGTGCTCACCCAGGCCCTGCGCACCACTCCCCGCACCCTGGACACCAGCAAGCCCTATCAGGAGCGCCGGGAGCGTCCCCGCCGCCGGGATGACCGCCGGGGCGGCTTCAACCGGGACCGTCAGGGCGGCGGCTTCAACCGCGGCCCCCGTCCCGCCGGCCAGGGCAATTTTAACAACAACCGTGGCCCCCGTCCTGCCGGGGACAACACTCCGAAGGAAGGAGGCGCTCAGTAATGCTGCTCCCTAAGCGCGTAAAATACCGCCGTGTGCACCGCGGCCGCCTGAAGGGCAAGGCCAGCCGGGGCAACACCGTCAGCTACGGTGAATACGGTCTCCAGGCCACTGAGCCTGCCTGGATCACCAGCAACCAGATCGAGGCGGCCCGTATCGCCATGACCCGCCACACCAAGCGCGGCGGCAAGGTCTGGATCAAGATTTTCCCCGATAAGCCCGTCACTGAGAAGCCCGCCGAGACCCGCATGGGCTCCGGTAAGGGCTCCCCCGAGTACTGGGTGGCCGTTGTGAAGCCCGGACGTGTCATGTTCGAGATTGCCGGCGTCTCCGAGGAGACGGCCCGCGAGGCCCTGCGCCTGGCCAGCCACAAGCTGCCTGTCAAGTGCAAGATCGTCAAGCGCGAGGAGACTGAGAAGGGTGGTGAAGCGTAATGAAGGCTAATGACGTTCGCAAGCTGTCCGCCGCCGAGCTGGAGACCAAGCTGGTGGACCTGAAAAAGGACCTGTTCAACCTCCGCCTTCAGCACGCCACCAACCAGCTGGACAATCCCCTGCGCATCGCTGAAGTGAAGAAGGATATCGCCCGAGTGAAAACCATCATCCGCGAGCAGCAGCTCGCAGGCCGCTAAGAGGAGGAATAGAAGATGGAAAACAGAACTTCTTCCCGCAAGACCAGAGTCGGCCTGGTGGTTTCGGACAAGATGGACAAGACCGTTGTGGTCGCCATCGCCGACCGCGTGGCCCATCCCCTGTACAAGAAGATCGTAAAGAGAACCTATAAGCTGAAGGCTCATGATGAGAACAACCAGTGCGGCGTGGGCGACCGCGTCAAGGTCATGGAGACCCGCCCCCTGTCCAAGGACAAGCGGTGGCGCGTGGTTGAGATCATCGAGAAGGCGAAATAAGGAGGTGTCGGCAGCATGATTCAGCAGGAAACTTATTTGAAGGTGGCCGACAACACCGGCGCCAAGGAGATCAAGACCATCCTGGTGCTGGGCGGCTCCAAGCGGAAGTTCGGCAACATCGGCGACGTGATCGTGGCCTCTGTCCGCAAGGCTCAGCCCGGCGGTACCGTGAAGAAGGGCGAGGTGGTAAAGGCCGTCATCGTCCGTTCTTCCAAGGGCGTGCGCCGTCCCGACGGCTCCTACGTCCGCTTTGACGACAACGCCGCCGTCCTTATCCGGGACGACAAGAACCCCCGCGGCACCCGTATCTTTGGCCCAGTGGCCCGTGAGCTGCGCGACAAGGACTATATGAAGATCCTGTCCCTGGCTCCCGAAGTGCTGTAAGGGAGGGTTACCGATGAACAAATTGAGTATCAAGAGCGGCGACACCGTCGTCGTCCTGTCCGGCAAGGACAAGGGCAAGCAGGGCAAGGTGATGTCCGTGGACCCCAAGGCCGGCAAGGTGATCGTGGAGAAGGTCAACATGGTCTCCCGCCACACCAAGCCCCGCCAGCAGGGCCAGCAGGGCGGCATCCTCCAGAAGGAGGCCCCCATCTACGCCTGCAAGGTGCAGCGCGTGTGCCCCAAGTGCAACAAGCCCACCCGGCCCGCCCACAAGCTGCTGGCCGACGGCAAGAAGGTCCGCGTCTGCAAGAAGTGCGGCGCTGAGATTTAAGAGAGGAGGAGCGAAATGGCTAATACACCTAACCTGAAGAAGCTGTACCAGGACGAGGTCGCTCCTGCTCTGATGCAGAAGTTTGGCTACAAGTCCACCATGCAGATTCCCCGCCTGGAGAAGATCGTGGTCAACGTGGGCTGCAGCGAGGCCCGTGAGAACGCCAAGGTGCTGGACGCCGTGGTCAACGACCTGACCACCATCACCGGCCAGAAGGCCATCATCACCAAGGCCAAGAAGTCCGTGGCTAACTTTAAGCTGCGTGAGGGCATGCCCATCGGCGCCAAGGTCACTCTGCGGGGCAACAAGATGTGGGAGTTCCTGGACCGCCTGTTCAACGTGGCCCTGCCCCGCGTCCGTGACTTCCGGGGCATCTCCGCCGACGCCTTCGACGGCCGGGGCAACTACGCCCTGGGCGTGAAGGAGCAGCTGATCTTCCCCGAGATCGAGTATGACAAGATCGACAAGATCCGCGGCATGGACATCGTGGTTTGCACCACCGCCCAGACCGATGAGGAGGCCCGTGAGCTGCTGAAGCTGGTGGGCGCTCCCTTCGCCGGCCGCTAAGGAGGAGGAAGAGTTATGGCTAAAAAGTCTATGATCCTGAAGCAGCAGAGGGAGCCCAAGTTCTCCTCCCGCCGCTACAACCGCTGCAAGATCTGCGGCCGTCCCCACGCCTACCTCCGGGACTACGGCATCTGCCGTATCTGCTTCCGGGAGCTGGCCTACAAGGGACAGATTCCCGGAGTCCGCAAGGCCTCCTGGTAAAAAGAGCGAAAATGTCCGGAACGGAGCCGAAAAAGCTCCGTTCCGGCATATCTCTGTCCACACACTCGTGTGTTCGGGCGAAATTTTCCTTGCAAAACTGATTTTGTGGGAGTATAATCAATCGTTGTGTCCCAGTGGGCAAAAATGCTCCACACGCAGCCGTGCGTTTCCACCCGCGCCCATGAAAACTCCCGGTATCCCGGGAAAGTGCCGTGGCCGCGGGATTTGGACTGCCCGTGCCTTGCAATATAGAAGGTGCGGCCGCAGGCTGCCATGGTCCCAGGGGGGGACAAACTCCCGGTCAACTCCGCTCCGGCGGTTTTGATAGGAAGCGTATGCTCCGGCCTACGTATACAGGCTCCAGCAAGGCTTCCGCATGAACAATGCGCCTGCCCCAACCAGGCGCGGGGCGGTCAACAGGTCGCAGGAACGACCTAACCTGCGATACCTTGCCGTCTGTACCGGACAAAACCGGTAATCTGTATAGGAGGTAATCACGCAATGCAAATCACCGACCCTATCGCGGATATGCTGACCCGTATCCGCAACGCGAACAACGCCAAGCATGACACCGTGGATGTGCCCGCGTCCAACATGAAGAAGTCCATCGCGCAGATCCTGCTGGACGAGGGGTATATCAAGAACTTCCAGCTCATCGACGACGGCACCCAGGGCGTCATCCGCATCGCCCTGAAGTACAACGCCGGCAAGGAGAAGGTCATCTCCGGACTGAAGCGGGTGTCCAAGCCCGGCCTGCGGGTGTACGCCGGCGCTGACGAGCTGCCCAAGGTCCTCCGCGGCCTGGGTATCGCCATTGTTTCCACGTCCAAGGGCGTCATGACCGACAAGAAGGCCCGCGAGGCCCATGTCGGCGGCGAAGTCCTGGCATTTATCTGGTAAGGAGGGTATAGGAATGTCCAGAATTGGTAGAGCTCCTATCGCCATTCCCGCCGGAGTGGAGATCAAGGTAGAGGACAACAACGTTGTCACCGTCAAGGGCCCCAAGGGCACCCTGACACAGCAGTTCAACCCCAACATGGCCATCGCTATGGAGAACGGTGAGCTGAAGGTCACCCGTCCCAACGACGCCAAAGAGAACCGTGCGCTTCACGGCCTGACCCGCACCCTTGTCAACAACATGGTGGTGGGGGTCACTGAGGGCTTCAAGAAGGAGCTGGACGTCAACGGCGTGGGCTACCGTGTGGCCAAGGAGGGCAATAAGCTGGTGATGAACCTGGGCTATTCCCACCAGGTCATCGTGGAAGAGATTGAGGGCATCACCATTGAGGTCCCCGGCCCCAACAAGATCATCATTCACGGCTGCGACAAGCAGAAGGTGGGCCAGTTTGCCGCCGAAGTGAGAGAGAAGCGTCCCCCCGAGCCTTATAAGGGCAAGGGCATCAAGTATACTGACGAGGTCATCCGCCGCAAGGCTGGTAAGACCGGCGCCAAGAAGTAATAAGGAGGTGTGCCATTTATGATCAACAGACCCGATACCCGCTCCCAGCGCATTAAGCGCCACAAGCGTGTCCGTGCGAAGATTTCCGGCACGCCCGAGCGTCCCCGCCTGTGCGTCTTCCGCAGCGAGACCAACATCTACGCCCAGGTCATCGACGACGTGAACGGCGTCACCCTGGTCTCCGCTTCTTCCCTGGAGAAGGACTTCAAGGTGGACGGCACCAAGTCCGACGCCGCCAAGCAGGTGGGCGTGAACGTGGCTGAGCGCGCCAAGGCCAAGGGCATCGAGACTGTGGTCTTCGACCGCGGCGGCTATGTCTACCACGGCCGCGTGAAGGCTCTGGCCGAGGGCGCCCGCGAGGGCGGCCTGCAGTTCTAAGGGAGGAGGAAGTAACAAATGGCTAGATTTGAGAGAGAGCCCAGCGAGTTCGTTGAGAAGCTGGTCTATCTGAACCGCGTATCCAAGACCGTCAAGGGCGGCCGCGTGGCCAAGTTCTCCGCCCTCATGGTGGTGGGCGACGAGAAGGGCCGCGTGGGCTT
>CANPFP010000094.1 GCA_947573385.1 uncultured Bacillota bacterium
CCTTCACATAGCGGTAGTCGAAGGCGTGCATGGGCTGGCCGTACTCCAGCATGACATAGTTGGTAATGTCCACGATGTTGTTGATGGGTCGCACGCCCATGGCCCGCAGCCGCTCCCGCATCCACTTGGGGGAGGGGCCGATTTTCACATTGCGCACCATCCGGGCGGTGTACCGGGAGCACAGCTCGGGGTCGGGGGTCTCCACATCCAGCAGCTCGGGCAGGACGCCCTCCCCGCCCCCCTTGACCTCCGGAGTGTGGAAGCGGCAGGGCTTGTTGAAGGTGGCCGCCGCCTCACGGGCCAGGCCAATCACGCTGAGGCAGTCGGGCCGGTTGGGGGTGATCTCAAACTCGACGACATGGTCGTCCAGTCCGGTGACCGTTTTGATGTCGTCCCCCGGCTTGCAGTCTTCCTGAAGGACGAAAATGCCGTCGGGGATGCAGTGGGGAAACTCCTTCTGCTCGGCGTGGAGGTCGGCCAGGGTGCAGATGGTCCGGGTCTTGGTGTTGAAGGCCACCAGGTCCATGGCGTGGATGTTCTGGCAGTCCGTCTCCACCGTGGTGCCCACAGGGGAGCCGTCCTCCGACCAGACCAGGGCCACCGACCAGCGGCCGTCCCCCAGGGATTTCACTTCACCCGCTCCCGCAGCCACCACAGAGCCGAAAATCTTGTGCCCCAGCTCAATCTCCGCCGGGATGGAGGGCTTGTCCGGGTCGATGGGGTGGTAGTCGTTGAGGAGGGCGGCGGCGGTGATGACGCCGTAGGGGAAATCCCGCTCGTCCAGGCCCAGCTCCTTCAGGGAGCACAGCATGCCATTGGACAGCACCCCCCGCAGCTTGCCCTTGGTGATTTTCTTGCCGCCGGGCAGAGTGGAATTGTGCAGGGCCACGGGGACCAGGTCCCCCGCGTGGATGTTCCACGCCCCGGTGACGATCTGGACCGGCTCCTCTTTGCCCACGTCCAGCTGGCACACCCACATGTGGTCAGAATTTTCGTGGCGTTCCATGGACAGGATGCGGCCCACCACCACGTTGGAAATTTCCTCCCCCATGTCGTGGGTCAGCTCCACCTTGGAGCCGGAGAGGGTCATGGCCTCGGCGAACTCCCGGTCGCCGGCGTTTATCTCAACAAACTCGTTGAGCCATTTTCTGCTTAAATTCATATCTAAAACTCCTCTTGGTATCAGGTTTTGATTGTAGGGGCGGCTATTAGTCCCACTCGATCTCGCCGCCGTGTTCCCGGACCATGCGGCAGAGGGCTTCTTCGTCTTCCGCCAGGACGCGGATAATGTCCTCGAAGCGTTTCGCCCTGGCTTCGTTTTCTTCTGTCAGAGGCCAATAGGCCACATACATCCCCGCCTCCGGGTCCGTCTTCATGTCCGTCAGGATGTCTGGATCGTTCTGCTCCAGATAATACCGAAAAAGGGCCTCCCAGTTGTAGCCGTTCATATAGGCGTCCTCACAAGCGGCATTCATCTTTTCACCGATGGCAAGGAGCTTCTCATGCTCGGCGCTTAAAAGAACCTCTATCTTTTCCCCAAGGGGGAAAACCTGAACATAGTCTGCCATGTGCCGTTCCTCCGTCAAAACTGCTCCAAAAATCTCACATCATTCTCAAAGATGAGCCGCAGGTCGGCAATTTTAAACCGGCGCATGGCGGTGCGCTCCAGGCCCATGCCGAAGGCCCAGCCGGACCACTCCTCCGGGTCGATGTTGGCCATACGCAGCACGTTGGGGTGGATCATCCCGGCTCCCAGCAGCTCGATCCAGCCCTCGCCCTTGCAGGTGGGGCAGCCAACGCCGCCGCATTTGTGGCACTGCACGTCCATCTCGCAGCTCGGCTCGGTGAAGGGGAAGTGGTGGGGGCGGAACCGGGTGACGGTGCCCTTGCCGAACAGCTCCTCGGCCAGCAGATTCAGGGTGCCCTTCAAATCGGCCATGGTGATGTTCTTGTCGATGACCATGCCCTCCACCTGGTGGAACATGGGGGAGTGGGTGGCGTCGATCTCGTCCTTGCGGTAGACCCGGCCGGGGGCGATGATGCGGATGGGCAGCGGCATAGTGTCCATGGCCCGGACCTGCATGGGGGAGGTCTGGGAGCGGAGCATCACCCGGGCGTCCTCGTCAAAGTAGAAGGAGTCCGACCAGTCCCGGGAGGGGTGGCCCTCCTCGGCGTTGAGCCGGTCGAAGTTCAGCTCGGCCAGCTCCACCTCGGGGCCGTCCAGCACGGTGAAGCCCATGCCCACAAAGATGTCCTTGATCTCGTCCAGGGCGATATACATGGGGTGCTTGTGGCCCTGCTTGACGGCCTTGCCGGGGACGGTGACGTCGATGGCCTCGGCCTTCAGCCGCTCCTCCAGGGCGGCGGCGGCCAGCTTCTGGGCGGTGAGCTCAATGGTCTCCTCCAGGACGGACCGGACCTCGTTGGCCAGGGCCCCCATGGCGGGCCGTTCCTCGGCGGACAGCTTGCCCATCTGCTTGAGGACGGCGGTGAGCTCCCCCTTTTTGCCCAGGTACTTCACCCGCAGCTCGTCCAGAGCGGCGGGGTCTGCGGCTTTGGTGATCGTCTCCAGCGCCTCGCGTTCGATTTTCGCTAACTGTTCTTTCATTGGTAAAACTCCTTATTTTGGATTGGCAGCTGCGCTGCGTTATTCCGGCAGTATGTCGCCGACGGGTACTCCCATGGATACATTGCACCGTTTCAGGTCGTACAGGCCTTTGGAGATGTCGGAGGGGCCGTGGTTGGTGGTTGCAGTGACGGAGAAATGTTCCCTGAGAAAATCGTTGGCCCACGCGTCGGTGTAGCCGAGAGGGTAGGCGAAGAACAGGGGCTTGACGCCCACGTTGGCTTGAATCAGGTCGATGCTGGTTTGAAGGTCGGGCAGTACCCGGGCTTCGTATGCCTCCCGGCTTTCCCCCTCATAGCGGGAAATTCCAGCTACCTCCTTATGCAGGTTATAGGTGTGGGAGCCAATCTCCACCAGCCCGGACTGGGCCATATCCCTGCACATGCTCCAGGTGAGGGCGCCAGCCTTCTGTTCGTCTGTATTTTTGACTACAACGGAAATGACCGCCTTGGCCTTGAACTCTTGGAGAATAGGGTAGGCCAGGGTGTAGTTGCTGTCATACCCGTCGTCGAAGGTGAGCATAACCGCCTTGGCCGGCAGGGGGGTTCCCGCAGCCAGATCGCTGGGCAGAACCGTGGTGTAGCCATGGTCAGACAGCCATTGGAGGTCCTCACGGAGACGGGTGTCGGTGAGCATCCATACGTTGTAGTCCTGACCATCCTGAATGAAATGGTGATACATCAGAACATACAGCTTGTTGTTCTTGGCCGGCTTGGGTTCCGGTTCCGGCTTAGGGTCAGGGTCAGGGTCAGGTTCCGGTTCCGGCTTAGGGTCAGGTTCCGGTTCCGGCTCCGGATCGGGTTCTGAGGGTGTGGACTGGTCCGGCAGATTGGCGGACTGGTCAGGGGGGAGGGGAGACTGAATCTGGTCCGGCGGAGCGGACGTGTCCGCTCCGTTTCCTCCGGAAGAGGAAGCGGACTGGTTTCCGTCCACCTTTTCAGAAGAGAATCCGGTGCCCGGAACAGGTTTTTGGCAGGCGGTGAACAGACTCAGACACATTAAGACAGCCAGTATAAGTGCCGAAATGCGAAGCTTTTTCATAGATATCCTCCATCCTTTGCGGTTTGATTTGGGTAAACAAAAAACCTTCCGTCCCATTAACAGGGACGAAAGGCAAGCCTTCCGCGGTACCACCCATATTCGCACCTGCGGTGCGCGCTCGACCTCCGGTAACGGTGGAGAACCCGTCCCCCTCTCAGGGGCCGCTCCCGGGTGAACCAAGCGGACCCTGCTCCAGGACGGCTTTCAGCCGATGGCCGCCCCTCTCTGACGAGTGTTTTCCGCTATTTTCCCGTTCCACGCATTTGAACAATGGTATTTATACCACAAAACTCCTTGTAATGCAAGAGGGAAAGATGTATAATTCCAAAAAGTAAGAATAGTATTTTCCTATCAAAAAGATAGGAAAATACTATGGACAAATTGGACATGCTATGGTAGAATAAACCGGACAATCCGAAACAGGGAGGTACACCCCCATGCTGGAATTACAGCACATCCGCTATGACGTAGAGCAGGACGGCGACAATAAGGGCATCCTGCATGACATTGACCTGACCATCAACGAACGCTTTGTGGCCATCACCGGCCCCAACGGCGGCGGCAAGTCCACCCTGGCCAAGGTGATTGCCGGCATCCTCACCCCCACCCAGGGGCGCATCCTCTTTAACGGGGAGGATATCACCGGGCTGTCCATCACCGACCGGGCCCGGAAGGGGATCAGCTTTGCCTTTCAGCAGCCGGTGCGCTTCAAGGGGCTTACGGTGAAGGACCTGATTACCTTGGCCAGCGGCAAAGACATCGGCGTGCCCGAGGCCTGCAACTACCTGTCTGAGGTGGGCCTGTGCGCCAAGGACTATATCGACCGGGAGGTGGACGCCTCCCTGTCCGGCGGCGAGCTCAAGCGCATCGAGATCGCCACCATTATGGCCCGGAGCACCAGCCTGTCCGTCTTTGACGAGCCGGAGGCGGGCATCGACCTGTGGTCCTTCTCCAACCTGATTCAGGTCTTTGAGCAGCTCCACAAGAAGATCAACGGCTCCATCCTGATTATCTCCCACCAGGAGCGGATTCTCAATATTGCCGACCGGATCATCGTCCTGGCCGACGGCCGGGTGGTCAACGACGGCCCCCGGAAGGACGTGCTGCCCACCCTGCTGGGGGGTGCGCCGGGCGTGTGCGGCGCCTTGGCGGACAAGGTTAAATAAGGAGAAAACAATTATGGACGCAATTCAGAAGAGTTTATTAGAGCAGGTGGCCGGGCTCCACGAGGTGCCCGAGGGGGCCTACAACATCCGGGCCAACGGCCAGAAGGCGGGCCGGAACACCACCGCCAACATCGACATCGTCACCAAGACGGACAAGGACGGCATCGACATCATCATCAAGCCAGGGACGAAAAACGAGTCGGTCCACATCCCGGTGGTGCTCAGCATGAGCGGCCTGAAGGACATGGTGTATAACGACTTCTTCATCGGTGAGGACAGCGACGTGACCATCGTCGCCGGCTGCGGCATCCACAACTGCGGGGTGCAGAGCTCGGAACACTCGGGCATCCACACCTTCCACGTGGGCAAAAACGCCCGGGTGCGCTATGTGGAAAAGCATTACGGCGAGGGGGACGGCTCCGGCGAGAACATCATGAATCCCACCACCGTGGTAGAACTGGACGAGGGGGGCTACATGGAGATGGAGACCACCCAGATCAAGGGGGTGGACTCCACCGTCCGCAGCACCACCGCCAAACTGGGTCCCCATTCCACTCTCATCATCAAGGAGAAGGTGATGACCCACGGGAAGCAGCTGGCCAAGTCCGACTTCACTGTGGACCTGGACGGCGAGGGCTGCCACACCAACGTGATCTCCCGCTCCGTGGCCCGGGACCAGTCCAAGCAGATTTTCCTGGCCCGCATCAACGGCAACGCCGCCTGCTACGGCCACTCCGAGTGCGACGCCATCATCATGGACGAGGGGGTGGTCTCCGCCATTCCCGAGGTCACCGCCAACTGCCTGGACGCCCAGCTGGTCCACGAGGCGGCCATCGGCAAGATCGCCGGGGAACAGCTCACCAAGCTCATGACCTTGGGCCTGACCGAAAAGGAGGCCGAGGAACAGATTGTCAACGGATTTTTGAAGTAATGGGCCATCAGATTCAAGCTGTTATTGGCAAGCGGGAGACCATCCAAGTTTTCGCGGACTGCTGGGTACAGGCCCGAGTGGTGGACCTGCCCCAGGACTGCGCTTTGGTCTATCTCACGGACGCTCTTTTTGACGATATCACCGAGCTGTTTGACGAGCCGGATCGGGAGCTGCCTTCCCCCTTGGCCCTGTTTACCTCCGCCATCCGCTGGGCCCTGGAGGGGGCCGCCCGCCCTGGCCCCCTGGCCTATATTGAGACCGACTACGCTGGTGGAGTTGGCACCCAGGCCGGGGTGCTGCTGGAGCGGGGGAAGGTGGTCTTGGGGCCCGTCGAGGGAAAAGGAACTGTCAACCGCCTGCTGAACGCCATCGGCGTGTGGCACAGGCCCGGCGAGGACGAGTTCGACGCCCTGGGCCTGGGGCGTTACCGCCATATGCCTTTGTAGGGGCGGCCTGTGGCCGCCCACGTATTTGAGGAGGTATCCTATGTTGCCCTTAGCCACCGCCGCCCAAATGAAGGAACTGGACCGCCGGGCCATTGAGGGGCGGGGGATTCCCTCCCTGGAGCTGATGGAACACGCCGCCCAAGCCGTGGCAGACGCGGTCTGGGAGCTGCTCCACCCGGAGGAGGACGGCTTCAGCCCTGTTCTCAGCAGCGTTTCCTCCATGATGGTCCTGCGCAAAAAGGACGGCCCGCCCCCCACTGACGAGGAGGAGCATCAGGCAGAGGAGCTGCGGGAGATCATTGAGGGAAAAAACACCGACCCCACCCCCCGGATCGCGGTGTTCTGCGGTCCGGGCAACAACGGCGGGGACGGGGTCGCCTGCGCCCGTCTGCTGATGGAAAAGGGTGGTTGCCGCGTCCGGGCCTTTTTCGTGGGGGACCGGGCCAAAATGACCCCGGACGAAACGGCCATGGAGGACAGACTCACTGCCGCCGGGGGCCGTCTGGAGGATTTTTCCGTAGACATGACCGACCGCTCCACCCTGGAATCCACCATGGACTATGAACAGCAGAAAATCCTCGCCTGGCTTTCCACCTGCGACGTGATGGTGGACGCCCTCTTTGGCATCGGGCTGAAGCGCCCGGTGGAGGGAGTGTTCCGCACCGCTGTGCTGCAGATGCAGAGCCGGATGAACTGTCCCGTGGTGGCCTGCGATGTCCCCTCCGGGGTGAACGCCGACACCGGCGAGGTGCTGGGGGAGGCGGTTCAGGCCAAGGTGACGGTCACCTTCACCAGGGGCAAGCCGGGGCTGTACTCCGGTCTGGGGGCCGGGCGGGCCGGGGAGGTCCGCATTGTGGATATTGGCATCCCCCATGAC
>CANPFP010000095.1 GCA_947573385.1 uncultured Bacillota bacterium
TCCTCCGGGTAGGCGATGTGGGGGATGTCCTTCAGCAGCTCCTCCCGCACCCGGCTGTACTCCTCGGTGGAGACGGGGCGCAGGACGTTGGAGGGCGGGACAGGAATCTCATCCCGGCGCAGCTTGCCGCCCAAAATGCGGAAGCACTCCCGGAAGCCGTTAGCCCCGAAAAAGTCGTGGAGAGAGGGCTCCGCCGGCACGGTGGTGATAGCGGGGATACCCAGGGAGCGAAAGTATTCGTCCGCTCCGGCCAGCAGCTTTCCTGCCAGCCCCCGTCCCCGGCAGTCGGGGTGGGTGGCCACGGCGTAGAGGTAGGCTGAGCGGTACTTCCCCTGTCCGGGGACCGTGAAGGTTGTGTCAAACCAGGCGGTCATGGAGCGGACCGCCCCGTCCTCCTCCAGCACCACCACCCGCTCCGGGCTGTAGTAGGTGTTGTAGAAGTTGTCGATATACTGGTCACTGTCCCCAAAGGCCAGCTTCCACAGCTCCCGCTGGGCGGGGATGTCCTCCAGGACGGAGGAGCGGACGGTAATCATAGCAGAACCTCCTTAGTTGAAACGGCAAGGCCCCCTTTCGCAAGGGGGCTGGCATTCGCAAAGCGAATGACTGGGAGATTCCAACATACAGTAAGTGTTGCCTTTTTACGGAATCCCCCGCCTCCGGCCCTCCCCCCTTTGACAAGGGGGGCTTTTTAATAATCCGGGTAGATATCGCTCTTTTTGGGCATAATCAGGGCGCAGATCAGGTAGGCCCAGAAGCCAAAGGTGCCACAGAAAAAGGCGATGACCCAGCCCACCCGCACCAGAGTGGGGTCGATGTCGAAATACTCCGCGATGCCGCCGCACACACCAGCCAGCATCTTATAGGGACCCTCGGTCCGATACAGTCTCTTACTTCCCATTATATATCGCTCCTTTAAAAAAGTATGTCGGGGTTGGTTTCTGAACTTATCATACGCCTTATGGATTGAAAATACCATAGGAAAAGAATGAAGAATTGATTAAAATTTCAGGGGGCGGAAATTCTTCCGTCCCCTGTGGTTATGTTATAAAATTCTGTTATCTGAGAGTGTATTCATATGTGGTTCCACCCAAGTCGAGAGAAACGGTGATCGGTTTCCCGGAAGTATTAACTTCGTCAGGGCACTCGATAATGCTGTGGGCCTTGCAAGTCTCAAGGGGAGTCGCGGCAACATAGCTGCCTGCCCAGTCGAACCGGTTATCTCCGTCATTGACAACAGTAAAGCCGTTGTAGGAGTACTGTCCGTCGTAGAGCGCAGAGGCGGTAAACAGCTCGTCAATCCGAATGTCGCGCTGCATGGTATTTTTTACGTCCGCCGCCACATGGATATATACCTTGCCACTCTCCGCTACGTAGCTGGAGTATACGCTGCTGGTATTGGGAGGAAGTACCTCATAGGTCAGTTCAACGTTTGTAAGGGTAAATTCGTAATCATTTGTGGCAATCGTATCACCGGTGGAAATAGTCTTCGCATCGCTCCCGGAGGTTGTTCCATTACCACCGGCGGCACCGCCCCCATTTCCGCCCTGAATAAACTCATACTGGTGGTCATATCCCTCCAGTGTCCTTTCGCCGCTGTGGGTACTCCAGTCATAATCCGCAAAGCCGTCGTTGTAGGCGAACTGAACCTTTACTGTTTCATAGCGCTCAAGCATAGCGGGGGGCACGTCAGCCCAGAACAGAACCTCGCTCTCCGCGAATGGGCCCATATCGTTCCGTACATGGATATCTCCCGAGTAAGTATAGGTATCGTCAAAGACAATATTTACGATCGAATCAACGCTGAAGGAGGAAATAGTTTCGGCTCCGACATTTGTCATTGTCCCGGTGAGCCAAAAATATTGGTTGCTGTCGCTGTGGGTAGATACAGAGATATTCCCGCCGAGCTTGTCGCCGGAAGTAAATTCCCCGGTAGATAACTCAACATCTACGCCTTCCAGTGTTACGGTTTCTCCGATGGAAGCGGTAATAAACGCAGGGCCAGCTTTTGAGACATCAGGTCCCTCTGTCGGTTCGGACTGGGAACCCTCGGAAGAACTCGATCCTACCAAGGACGAATTGTTGCCGCTGGATTTGTCATCGCCGCCGGATTTTTCTCCTCCTCCGCCGCAGGCGGTCAGGGAGAGGGCCAGAGCGGCCGCAAGGGCAAGGGAAAGTAATTTTTTCAATCTGATAACCTCCATTTGAAATAGTGTTCCGGGGAATACTGAAAGTATAGCGATTTAAATTTCGGTTTTCAATATGCCAGCTGCATAGTGTTGGGTATTTTTTTAAAAAAGCGACGATTTCTTCAACTTTTTAAAAAAGTTTTGAAAAACGGGCAGGCCATGGCCCCCGAGACAGGAAAACGCGCCGGAGGAGGGTCCTTCGGCGCGTTTTTGCAGTTTGAAGCCCAGTTGGGCTATCAATATTTGTCAGTATTCAACAACAGCCAGATCCTCCGGGCCAGCAGGGCGGCGGAGATGGTAAAAAACACCTCCAGCGCGGTGGTCACCATCCCGGGGAGAAGGAACAGCACGGCGCAGCCGATTATCATACACCAGCAGAACCGCATCGCCCCAGCCCAGCGGACCGGGTCCTGCCGGCGGAAGACCAGGATGATAAACTGCAAATCCACCATCAGCAGCACGCAGGCCCCGGCGGCCAGCACCACATGGAGTGCGGCGTATTTGGGAAAATACCTGGGCAGGTAGGGGATGGCCAGGGCGTAGGCCAGCGACAGCACTGCGCACACCGCCAGCAGCCGCACCAGCCACCGCATCCACCGCCCGGGCAGGCGGAAGGCCATCCGGCTGAGCATCACGAAGAAGTACCCCCCGGCCAGCACCCCCCAGTAGATAAAGCCCCGGTAGTGGTCCGGCCCGGTGACAGCGATCACCGAGAAATTGGTGCCGAACCACTCCACGCTCCCGGCAAAGAGCAGGGTGTAGGCGGGGATCAGGAAGCAGGCGAAGAAATCCAGCCAGAAGTGTCCGGTTTTTTTGCTCATTTGTTCTCCGCGGCGGCTACCAGGTCGCCCTTTTCATTAAAGTGTACCGCACGAATCTGGCTCCCGGTGGACTTGACAATGTCGTCCAGCCGCAGGCTCTCGGTGATGGAGGCCACCAGGGAGAAGGCCACTCCGTGGCGGCGGGCCCGGCCGGTGCGGCCGATGCGGTGGATGTAATACTCGTTTTCGTCGGGCACGTCGTAGTTAAACACGGCGTCCACATCGTCGATATCCAGCCCCCGGGCGGCCACGTCAGTGGCGGCCAGCACCCGTATCTTGCCGTCCCGGAACTTTTGCAGGGTCCGCTCCCGGAGGGACTGGGTGATGTCCCCGTGGATGGCCTCGCAGGAGATGCCCCGCATCTCCAGCAGTCCGGCCAGCCGGTCGGTCATGTTCTTGGTGTTGCAGAAGGCAATCACCCGCTCGTAGTCCCCCATCTCCAGCAGACGGGCCATGATGTCCGCCTTTTCACCCCGGTCGGCGTCCAGCCGGTACTGGGCGATGTCGGGCCGGTTCTCCTGGTCGGCCTGGACGGTGATCTCCACCGGCTCCCGCTGGTAGACCCAGGAGATATCCAGCACCTCCCGGGAGATGGTGGCCGAGAACATGCCCAGGTTTTTCCGGTTGGGCATCTGGTCCAGAATGTGGGTCACATCCCGGACAAAGCCCATGTCCAGCATCCGGTCGGCCTCGTCCAGCACCACCGTCTCCACCTGGTCCAGCCGGACGGTGCGCCGCTTCATGTGGTCCATCAGCCGCCCCGGTGTGGCAACCACGATCTGGGGCTTTTTCTTCAGCTGGTTGATCTGAGTGTTGATGGGCTGGCCGCCGTAGAGACACACCACCCGTACCCCCTCCTTAAAGGCGCACAGGTCCCGCAGTTCGTCCTGTATCTGGATGGCCAGCTCCCGGGTGGGTGCCAGCACAAGGCCAGTAACGTCCGTACTGGCCGGGTCGGTATGCTCCACCATGGGGATGCCGAAGGCGAAGGTTTTTCCGGTACCTGTGGGGGCCTTGGCAATCACGTCCTTCCAGTCCATGAACCAGGGGATGGCCCCCGTCTGGATAGGGGTGGTCTCCACATAGCCCTTCTTCTTGATAGCCCGCATCAGCTCCGGGGACAGGCCCATCTCGTCGTAGCGGCCTGTACCGCTGACAGTTTGTCCGTTTATCTCCATAGTTATATCCCTCTCTATATAATCTGTCACCTTTATATTATACCTGTTTTTTCAGGCTTGTCTATCCCTTGAAAATTCTTGGGGCGTGTCCAAACGAAGCGTTAAATGAGGTCATCTGTGCAGTCATAGCTTGTCTAAGGGGCGGCGCCGGCCATCCTCTGAATTGCTCCGGACACTCCCTTTCTTTGTTTGACAAACCTGCAAATTTTAAGCCTTGGTCATATGCGCCGCGGCGGATTTAAGCATCAGCCGCTTGGTGCCCACGTTGTCAAAGGCAATCTCCACCAGGGCGTCGCCCCCCATGGCCTGGACGGAGAGCACCATCCCCCGGCCGAAGGCCTTGTGGTCCACCATATCCCCCTTGGACAGCTGGAGGGAGACCTTGGCTCCCCCTCCAAGAGAGCCGGCCGGCCGAGAGCCGGACTGAGAGGGCCGTCTCCCGGCCCCGCCCTCTCCACCACCCCCAAAGGGGGAGGTGGAGATGTGTCCGTCCCCATACCCCTGCCGTCCCGCCCCGTAGGCGGGCCGCTGGCCGTAGCCGCCGTATCCCGAGGTCCGGCTGGGCATCCCGCCCCAGTTCCCTCCGCCCAAATCGGACAGAAAGGTCTTCCCGGACCGCTCCAGGTGCTCCGGTGGGATTTCCTCTACAAACCGGGAGGGCCGGTTGGCGCTGGTGCGTCCAAAGAGCATCCGCTGATTGGCGCAGGTAAGGTAAAGCTGTTCCTTGGCCCTGGTCATGGCCACATAGCACAGCCGGCGCTCCTCCTCCATCTCCTCCGTCTCGCCGATGGCCCGGATGCCGGGAAAGATGCCCTCCTCCGCCCCTACCACAAAGACCACCGGGAACTCCAGCCCCTTTGCGGCGTGCATGGTCATCATTACCACACAGTCCTGGTTGGGGTCGTGGCTGTCGATGTCGGTGTACAGGGCAATTTCGTCCAGAAAGCCGTGGAGGGCATCGGCCAGGCTCTCATTCTGGTCGGCCCGGTTCTCCAGATAGCTGTTGATGGAGGTCAGCAGCTCCCGCACGTTCTCCAGCCGGGTGCGGTCCTCCACGGTGTTCCTGCTTTCCAGCATAACGGCGTAGCCGGTGCGGGCAAGCAGTTCCTCATAAAATTCGGGCAGGGTGAGCTGATTTTCTGCCAGCAGCTGGTAGAGCTCCTGAATCAGCCTGGTAAACTCCCCCAGTTTTTTGGACGCCTTTTGCAGCTCGGGATAGAGGGCGGCGTTGTCGATAACGGCATAAAAAGAGCTCTCGTCCCGCCGGGCCAGCTCCTGGGCGATCTCCACCGTTCTGGCCCCGATACCCCGGGGCGGGTTGTTGATGATTCGTGTGAGGCGCAGGTCGTCCTCCGGGTTGTCCAGCACGGCCAGATAAGCCAGCACGTCCTTCACCTCCGCCCGGTCGAAGAACCGGGTGCCCCCGATGATCCGGTAAGGGATACCATTTCGCTTGAAGGCCTGCTCCATCTGGTTGGACTGGGCATTCATCCGGTAGAGGACGGCGTGATCCTTCCACTTTCGCCCCTGGCCGTAGTTCTCCAGGATTTTGTTTGCAACATATTGTGCTTCATCGTCCTGATTCATGGCGGTGTATAGGCGGAGCATGTCCCCCGGCCCGGCCTTGGTCCACAGCTCCTTGCCCTTCCGGCCCTGGTTGTTGCGGATGACGGCGTTGGCCGCGTCCAGGATGTGCCCGGTGGAGCGGTAGTTCTCCTCCAGGCGGATGACCCGGGCCCCCTTATACTGCTTCTCAAAGGACAGGATGTTCTCGATGGTGGCCCCCCGGAAGCGGTAGATAGACTGGTCGTCGTCGCCCACCACGCAGAAGTTCTCATACCCCCCCGCCAGGGTGGAAGCCAGCAGATACTGCAAATTGTTGGTATCCTGATACTCGTCGATCAATACATAGCGGAATTTCCGCTGGTAATATTCCCGCACGCCGTCAAAGCCCTTCAGCAGCCGGACGGTGTGAAGGATGATGTCATCAAAGTCCAGGGCGTTGGCCTCCCACAGCCTGCGCTGATACTCCATGTACACATTGGCAATTTTCGTCAGCCGAAAATCCTCCGCCGCCTTGCACTCAGCCAGATAGTCCGGGGCCAGCTTCATCGCGTCCTTGGCCCGGGAGATATAGCCCAGCACCGACCGGGGGGCAAACTGCTTATCGTCCATATTCAGCGACTTGAGAATGTCCTTCACCACCCGCAGGGAGTCGTCGGTGTCGTAGATGGTGAAGGAGGAGGAAAAGCCCAGCTTGTCAATGTCCCGGCGGAGGATGCGCACACAAGCGGAGTGGAAGGTGCTGGCCCAGATGTCGTTAGCGGAGGGGCCCAGCATGGCGGCCAGCCGGCCCTTCAGCTCTCCGGCGGCCTTGTTGGTAAAGGTGATGGCCAGGATGGTCCAGGGGGCGGCGGGGTCCACCCGGCACAGCCGCTCCTGACGGAGCTTGTCTCCCTCGCCGGTTTTGGTATACTCCTCCAAAAAGGCCAGGTCATCCTCGGTGACAAATTCCGGCACTTCCTCGCAGTCGGAGCCCCGGCCGTATTTCATCAGGTTGGCGATACGGTGGATGAGAACGGTGGTCTTGCCGCTCCCCGCCCCTGCCAGCAGGAGCAGCGGCCCCTCGGTGGCCAGGGCGGCCTTGCACTGTTCCGGGTTGAGCCGGGAAAAGTCCCGGGCGATGGCCCCCCGGCGGGCCTTGCAGAATTGAAGCTGTTTTTCGTGGTTTAACATATGTACACTCCTGTTATTCCCAAATGGTGGCCGCCCGCCGGTTTTTGCCGGGGCCGCCCCTATATTGTAATCCAAATAACTGCCCCGGTCAACCAAATAAAAACAGGCATGTCCCCTTTTCCCTCCGCATAGACTGGGGTTGGACAGGC
>CANPFP010000096.1 GCA_947573385.1 uncultured Bacillota bacterium
CCACATTTCACGCTTCCTCGCTACTTCTATTTCCTAACTTGGTGAACTACTAGGGCGGGACCAGCAGACGGCAGAGCAGATGGCGGTGGGTCAATCCTTATCACCTCCCTCCGGGCCGGACGTGGCGAAGTAGGCTTCAAATTCCCGCTGCTGGGCGGGGGTCAGGGAGGTGAAGTGTTCCCCCTCAAAGCCGCACATCAGGAACGTCCCGGCGATAAAGTCTCCGCTGTCCGTGGGGTTCTCCCGGTTGGGCATAAGTTTCATGTTCTTGCCCTCGCTGTTGCAGATCAGCATGACCCGCTGGGGCAGGTAGCATCCCGTCTCGATGGGTCCGCCTACAATCTGCTGAAAGGCTTCCAGCGTGGTGTTCTGGCTCAAACTGTCCAGAACGTAGGCGATATGCTCATGGTTCAGCTTCAGAAACCGGCTCTTGACCACGCCGGTGGGCATTTCCTCCCCAGCAATGCGGATGAAATCCCTCCGGGGGCAGCAGACCTCTACCATAAGCTCCACATAACCATCCAGCGTTTCCTGGTCATAGGGATGCCCTTGGAGCAGGAGGTCAAAGTCGATATTTTCTTTTATCAGCTCTCGGTATTTATCCATCTCATCCATCCTCATCCGGCCCTTGGGTCTGGCACGGGCAGACGGAGCGGGGGTAGGGGGAAGGATGGATGGGTCAGTATCGTTCAGATCAGTATTTTTCTTTTCAGTCATATTAGGGGCGGAAAAGCCGCCGTCTTGGCCGCCTGGTTCTCCCAGGCCCGGGACAGCAGTAAGGTGCCTGTGGATTATACCCCCGTCCGGTATGTGAAGAAGCCCGGGGGCGCCCGACCCGGCATGGTAATCTACACCACTTATGAGACCGCTCAGGTCACCCCCAACGGGGAGCTGGCCAAGCGGCTGCGGGTAAAATAACAGCGGCAGACGGCTGTCCCCTGAACCGGGACAGCCGCTTAATTTTCCCAATTTTTTGCCGATATATATGATATCAGCTGTCACAAAGGAGCGAGCCACATATGGATATTATGTTTAATCCCGGAGCAAGACAAATTTCTCCCATGCAGACGGCCCGGTTTGCCGTCCCGGAGGAAAAAGCGGACCAGTCCGCGGAGCAATCCCAGGACAAACTGGAGCTCTCCCCAGAAGGCCAGCAGGCCGCCGCGGAAGCGCCCGGTCTTGACCAGGGCTGGGTCAATATGACCAAAGACGAATTGATGTCCATGGTCCGGGAGCAGCTGGGCGAACAGAAGCTGGAGGTCAACTGGAACGCCACAGTTGACCCAGACGGACAGATCTGGTGCAAAACCTATTTTGACTCCTATATTTCCCAGAGCACAGCCTTTCGGGACACCGCCGAGACCATCATCAAAGGCTACTACGCTGACGCCTATCAAGAAGCGATAAACAATCCCCTGGGATCGGACCTGCCCAGCCAGCTGAATTTCATCGCCGCCAAATATCAGTGCTCCTGGACCGCCTACTTCGATGCCAGTATGCCCGCAGGAGAGCGGCAGTGGACCTACACCCAGGTGCGGGCCATGCTCACCGGCACCGGCCTGCGGCTCAACGACCCCTACGCTTTAAAGGATATCCATATCCCCACCGTGGAGGAGACCACCAAAATTGCCAGGCAGGCCGCAGACGACAAAATCAGTGATTTGGTCCGGCAGGCCAAAGAAGCCAGCGGCGGGGAGTAGACTGTACTTTCATTCGTCTCACTCACCAAAAAAGACACGCCCGAAGGCGTGTCTTTTCTTTGCGCTCTTAATCTTTGGCCAAGGTAAATTTGTCCACCAGTTGCTTCAGACTGGCGGCCTCAGCGGAGAGCTCCTCGCTGGCTGCGGCACTCTCCTGAGCGGTGGCGCTGTTGGTCTGCACCACTGCGGAGATTTGGTCGACCCCCTCAGTAACTTGGGTGATGGCAGTGGTCTGCGCTTCCACCGCCTTTACCACAATATCCATCTGGACTGTCACATGGCCAGCACTCTCACTGGTCTTTTCCAGGGCCTCAGTCACCTTGCTCACCGCTGTGCTACCCTCAGCAACTGCCGCAATGGAACCTCCGATCAGCTCTTTTGTCGCCTTGGCCGCCTCGTCCGACTTGGACGCCAGATTTCGCACCTCATCAGCAACCACGGCAAAGCCCTTGCCTGCGGCCCCCGCCCGAGCGGCTTCAACAGCGGCATTCAGCGCCAGAATATTCGTCTGAAACGCAATATTTTCAATAGCAGCAATAATTTTGGATATCTCCTCTGAAGAATTGGATATCTTCTCCATTGCCGCATTCAATTCCTTCACATGCTCCACGCTGACGCCCAGCTGAGCGCCGGCCTGACCCACAAACCGGCCCGCCTCCTCAGAAGCGGCGGCAGTTCTCTCTGCGCTGGAAGCGATATCGGTAATGGTAGCCGCCAGCTCCTCCACAGCGCTGGCCTGCTCCATAGAACCCTGGCTCAGTGTCTGAGCGCCCATAGAGACCTGATTGCTTGCCGAGGACACCTGTCCGGCGGCAGCGTCAATCTGGTGCATGGTGTTGCTCAGCTCCACCTTCAGGGTACGCATAGACAGGAGGATGTTCTGGAACTCACCCACATAGGCATCCGTGTGAGGGGATTTGATGTCAAAATTCTTGTTCGCCATCTCGGTAAGCAGATAGCCGATATCGCTGATAATGGTGTTCAGGCCTGTTACCAACTCGTTGGTGGAATGGGTCAGCTCCGCCGTCTCGTCCTGGCCGGTGGCCCGGGGCACAGGAGTTTTCAGGTCACCCTGCACCAGCAGCTTCATGCGCTCGGCGCAGGCCCGCATAGGTACGCTGATGTTGCTGGACAACTTCATCGCCACTACGATGGAGGCCAGTATTGCGGCCACAATCACCGCCACATTAACGACCATACCAAAATATGTATCCGCCAGATAATCTGTCTGCAAGGCGGTAACTGCTACGCTCCAGCCGTCGGTGCCGCCCACCGGAGCGTAGGCTGCAAACTGGGGCCCGTCGGTATTCTTAAAGCTGCCAAACCCGTTCTGTCCCTGGCGCATATCCCCATGGATCGCGGCCAGTTTCTTCAGCGAAGCGTCACTTTGGGCTTCCCGCTCTATATTTTGGGTGGTAATATTGTCCAGAGTAACATCAGCGATGGTATCGCCTGACTTATTAATCATATAAGCCCGGCTGTGCTCACTCACCTTGATGGAGGAGACAATATCATTCAAAAAGGTCTCCGGCGGTACAAAGTAGACCACACCTACAATCCGTGCACCCTGACTGCCGCCGAAGTAGATGGGCGCTGCCACCATAATGGACAGCTCCCCTGTAATCTTACTGATCAGCGGCTCAGAGACGTATATATTCCCCTTCATAGCCTGTTGAACATACTCCCGGTCAGAGTAGTCCTTTCCATCAAATATGCTGATGCCGTCGATGCCAATCACATTGCCCCGCTGAAATCCGTGCATCCGAATCCGCTCATTAATGATGGCCCGCTTCTCTTCCACTGACACTTTATTATCGGACAACTGGGGAATACAGCCAGTATCCATTGCCACATTTTCGTAAGCAGTCAGTTCCTGTTCAATGCGCTCCGCCGCCAGCACCGCAGTCTGGCTCATCATCTGGTCCACTGTTTTGATTGTGCTTCTGTAATTCAGCACAAGGCTGGTTGATCCCACTGCAATCAATGCAATCAGGACCGTTGCCATCAGGCAGACTGTGATTTTCTTGCGGATACTGTTCATCTTCATTTTTCCTGCACCTCAATCTTTTATAACTGAACTGCATGTTCCGACCTATACGGCCACATACGATCGGATTTAATTATATGGGAAGAAGCACCATCTTGTCAATGGTGAACAATTCTTTTCTTTGTGCTGTCTGACGGAAAATTTTCACCCTTTGCGGTCCCCTGCTAAAAAGGGGGAGCCCCGTCTTTAAACTCCTCCTCATGGTCTTGAAAAAACTTCCAATAAACTCGGACGTGCTCCAGTTCGGTCCAGCGGCACGGTTGGACGGGAATACTGTCCAAATTGTAAATTTTCGCCCCTTTCATGGCCAGCAGGAAGGGTGAATGCGTAGAAATCACAAACTGACAGCGGTAAAACCGGGCGGAGTCCTCCAAAAAGGCTTTTAACTCTCCCTGAAGCATGGGAGACAGGCTGTTCTCCGGCTCGTCCAGCAGGTACAGTCCCCCCTCCTGAATTTCCTTGGTGAAGAAGGCAAAGGCGCTCTCCCCGTTGGACTTCTCCACCACATCATTCATCACCCGGTCCCGGACATACCGGGAACCGGTGCGCCGCTGGGCGTCCGCCACCTGGCGCAGCCGGTCCACATCCTCCATGGAGCGCATCTGAAATTTCGCATATCTGGCGCCGGCGTACTCGGCCAGCAGCTCCCGGCGGCGGTTGTCGATGTTCTCGTTCATGCAGCGCAGGTCCAGCAGGTAGTCGAACACATCGTCGCTGGTGATAACCCGGCTGCTCTCCCTGGCGTCCCGGAAAGCGGGGGCAGTCTCCGCCTGACACAGCTTCAGGTAGTCCCCGAAGAAGGAGCTGCGGTTGAACACCGTCCCCCGGCGCAGGCCCAGCTTCTCCCCCATCAGGTTGAGAGCGGTGGTCTTGCCGCTGCCGTTTCCCCCGCACAGGATGGTAACCGTCTCCAGCTCCAGGGCCGGAACCTCCCGGTTCAGAAAAATGCCAAAGGGGTAGCGGCTGGTGTAGCAGGTGCGTTTGTTTTCAAAGCTTCTAGCTAAAAAATTGATCTCGTCCCCCTCAGTCGGAAGGGAAAAACGGCGCAGATAGATCATAGCTCCTCCTGTTCTGCCCGCCTGGGCTTTTCCCCAATTTTACCACCTTTCCCGCCCTGTTTCAACGGCCTGGCACGCAGATAAATATTCTACTAAAAAAGGGAAAAAGAGACTTGAAAAAATTCCGGTTTCCCATTACAATTGATAAGCTGGGTTTTAGACCCACTCACGAAATTTTAACGGATGGAGTAATGAGTATGAAAAAGATTCAGCGGACCGACGGCAAGAAGTACAAGCGCATCGGCCAGAAGGTCGGCAATATGGTGGTCATCATGCAGGTGGTATCGGTGATCTTTGCGGTAGCGATGTGTGTTACCATGTTCCGCAGCCTGACCACAAAAATGCTGAAAGATCGCTGCACCGACGGCACCAATATGCTGGCCTACCTCCTGGAACAGACCAACGAGGACACCGACGTGAACCAGCTGCTGGACGGCCTGAAGAGCCGCATGGGCTGTGAGTTTACCATCTTTGAGGGCGACACCCGGGCCTACACCACCGTGATTCAGGACGGCAAGCGGGTAGTTGGCACCAAGCTGTCCTCCAGCCTGTCCTCCACCATACTCCAGCAGGGACAGACCTATCTGGGCAAGGCCACCATTCTGAATGAGGAATATCTCTGCTCCTACGTCCCCACCCGGGGCGATGACGGCAAGGTGAACGGCCTGATTTTTGCCGGCATCTCCAGCACCGAGGCCAACCAGCAGACCTTTATGACCATACTTATGTCCTCGCTGGTCAGCATCGGTGTGATTATCGTGTGTATCATGATTATGACCCCCTACTTAAAGAAAACCGTGTCTGCCCCCCTGGCTGAGATCACCCAGGTGGCCAGGCGGCTGGAAAAGGGTGATTTAGGCCTGACCAGCGGCCAGGAAATTGTCATCAACGTCCACTCAAACGACGAGGTAGGCGATCTGGCTCAGATTTTCCGTGAAACCATCCATCGCCTGCGGTCCTATATCGGTGAGATTTCCAGCGTGCTGGACTCCATCTCCAACGGCGATTTGACCAACAGCATCCAGCAGGAGTATGTGGGCGATTTCACTTCCATCCAGCACTCTCTGGACGGCATTGAGGCCAAGCTGAACGACACCATGCGCCAGATCAGAACCAGTGCCGAGCAGGTGGCTGCCGGCTCTGAGCAGGTGTCTAACAGCGCCCAGTCCCTGGCTCAGGGCGCCACCCAGCAGGCCAGCTCGGTGGAGGAGCTGTCCGCCACCGTCAACGAGATTGCCGACAACGCCAAGCGGACCGCTCAGGCTACCCGGGAGGCCGGCCAGTTTGTGGAGCAGGCTGGCGCACAACTGGGCATCAGTGTGGAGTATGTCAACCAGCTCAATACAGCTATGGAAAAAATCTCCACCTCTTCGGAAGAAATCTCCAAGATTATTGCCGCCATTGAGAACATCGCGTTCCAGACCAACATCTTGGCTCTGAACGCCGCCGTGGAGGCCGCCCGGGCCGGTTCCGCCGGCAAGGGCTTTGCCGTAGTGGCCGACGAGGTGCGCAACCTGGCCAACAAGTCCGACGAAGCCGCCAAGGCCACCAAGGACCTGATTGAGAGCTCCATCGCTTCGGTAAACGAGGGCAGCGATGTGGTGGCAAAGGTCACCCAGTCCCTGGCCCGCACCAGCGAGAGCGCCGGCGGTGTAACCGAAAAGATGTCTATTGTGGTAGAAGCCGTGGAGAACCAGACCGCTTCTATCTCCCAGGTCACAGAGGGCATCGACCAGATTTCCGCCGTGGTCCAAACCAACTCCGCCACCAGCGAGGAGTGTGCCGCCGCCAGTGAGGAGCTCTCCTCCCAGGCCAGCCTGTTTAAGCGCTTGGTCAGCTCCTTCCGCCTGAAGCAGGAGTCCCACAGGTAATCCAAATCCCAAAAACGACAGAGCCGGGGCAATTTGCCCCGGCCTTTCTTTTTTAGAGGGCGGCACGTCCACCCATAAAATGAGAGAGGGCGGTAAAACCGCCCTCTTTTGCATTACTGCTTGCTCTTGATGTACTTGTCGATGGACTTGGCGGCGGACTTGCCCGCGCCCATAGCCAGAATGACGGTAGCAGCTCCGGTGGCGGCGTCGCCGCCGGCGAAGATGTTGGGGCAGGAGGTGCAGCCCCCCTCGTCCGCCTGGACGCAGCCCTTCCGAGTCTTCTCCAGGCCGGGGGTGCCGTCGTAGCTCATGGGGTTGGGCTGGGTGCCCA